>CAJLNC010000019.1 GCA_905207905.1 uncultured Lachnospiraceae bacterium
ATATACAACGATGAATGTTCAGCATTTAGAGAGCCTGAATGATATTGTGGGAAGCATTACTCACATTGAGGTTCGGGAGCGCGTCCCGGATCGGGTTTTTGATCATGCGGATCAGGTGGAAGTGATTGATATTGAGCCGGAGGAGCTTATGGAACGGATGCGGGAAGGAAAGATTTACCAGCCTTCCCAAGCGGAACGTGCTTTGGAAAATTTTTTCCGCAGAGAAAAGCTGGCGGCTTTGCGGGAAATTGCGCTGCGCAGAAGCGCGGACCGAGTAAATCGTATGGCAGAAGAAGAACGGTACGCTCTGGGGAAAATGGATTATCATACAGGAGAGCACGTTTTAGTTTGTATCTCCCCATCGCCATCTAACGCTAAGGTGATTCGCACGGCATCCCGTCTGGCTGATGCCTTTCACGCCCGGTTTACCGGAATTTATGTGGAGACACCTCAAATGCAGGAGTCAGAGGAAAAAACAAAGGCAGCTGTAAAAAACCATATGGATCTGGCAAGAGCTTTAGGGGCGGATATCGTTACCGTTTATGGATCTGATATTGCTTATCAGATCGTAGAATATGCGATTGTGGGAAATATATCCAAAATCGTTATGGGACGCAGCAGAAAACGGTGGATGTTGGAGAAGGGCAGATCGGAGGTTTTAGAGCAGCTTACCTATCGGGCACCCAATATTGACGTGTATATTATTCCTGACATGAAAAATACGGGAGCCTACAGAGCCAGAGAAAGTGCTGGAAGAGAAGGGGCGAGGAGAAAAAAAGAAGAAACAGGTTGGAGCGTGGCAAAGGAGCTGGGAGAGATCACCGTGATTATGGCCCTTAGTACGCTGGCGGCCTATGGATTTTGGCGGTTTCGGCTTTCCGAGGCGAATCTGATTATGGTGTATATGGTAGGGGTACTGCTTTCTTCCTATGTGGCGGATAAAAAGATCTATGCCCTGTATTCCTCTCTGCTGAGTGTGCTGTCTTTTAATTTTTTCTTTACGGAACCGTATTTTAGCCTGAAGGCTTATGACAGAGGTTCTCCGGTTACCTTTGTTATGCTATTCGCAGTAGGCTTTTTTATGGCTTCTATGACCAGAAAGCTAAAGGCGCAGACAAGAGAAAGCGCTAAAAAAGCATACCGAACGGAAATTTTGCTGGAAAACAGCAGAAAGCTGAGGCGATGCCGCTCTCGGGAAGAAGTATGGAAGCAGCTGGCAGCTCAGACAGACAAATTGCTGAATCTTTCTGTGATTATTTATCCAGTGGATCAGAAGGGAAATCTGGAAGAACCTCTGCTGTTTCCAAGAAAGGGCATGGATCTTTCTGATTTGAAGGAAACTCTGATCGGAAAGGAACGGGCAGTGGCCCAGTGGGCGGCTGTCAATCGTCATAGAGCCGGCGCCTGCACTCATACGCTGCCGGCTGCCAAGGCCATGTATCTTCCCATACAGTCAACGGAAGATGTAAAGGGAGTTATGGGAATTTTGCTGGAGGAGCGGCGGCCGGTAAAGGAATTTGAGTATGGGCTTTTAATTGCCATGCTCAATGAGACTGGGGTAAAACTGCAGGATGCATTTTGTCAGTAACATTTTTGTTTCATAGGAAATTTAAAAGATTAAGAAAAAGATATCAGGAAAAAGTTCAGACTGAAACGGGACAGCATCTCGACCAACGCCTTCTTTTGTGGTATAATCCAATATTATGCAATCACAAAGGGAGGCATTTTCATGGGCGGACAGAGGTCTGAAAGAGTAAAAAAGCATATATGTGCGGGTCTGCTGGCTCATGTAGATGCGGGCAAGACCACGCTTGCGGAAAGTATTCTTTACCTTACCGGAAATCTTCGCAGGGCAGGCCGGGTGGATCACAAGGATGCCTTTCTGGATACGTATGAGCTGGAGCGGGCCAGGGGGATCACGATTTTTTCCAAGCAGGCTCAGCTTCAGCTGGGAGATCTGGAAGTGACGCTGATGGATACCCCGGGACATGTGGATTTTTCCGCGGAGATGGAGCGGACGCTGCAGGTGCTGGACTATGCGGTGCTGGTGATCAGCGGAGCAGACGGCGTTCAGGGACATGTGCTGACTCTTTGGCGGCTGCTGAAACAGTATGAGATACCGGTTTTTCTGTTTGTCAACAAAATGGATCAGGAGGGGACAGACCGGGAGTCACTGCTAAAGGAGCTTCAGTCTAAGCTGGATGAACATTGTCTGGATTTTGGAGGGGATGAGAACGAAGCCTTTCTGGAAAGTCTGGCAGTGTGTGAGGAGGCAGTTCTGGAAGAATACTTGGAGACGGGTACTGTAAAGCAGCAGGAGCGTATTCGCCTGATCCGGGAGAGAAAAGTGTTTCCCTGCTATTTTGGTTCTGCTTTGAAGATCCAGGGGGTGGATCAGCTGCTTTTGGGACTGGAGCAGTATGCGGCTGCGCCGGATTATCCGGAGGAGTTTGGAGCCAGAATCTATAAGATTGCCAGAGATTCTCAGGGAAACCGCCTGACTTATCTGAAAGTGACGGGAGGGAGTCTGAAGGTAAAACAGGAGCTTTCCGGTACCTTTTTCGATTCAGAGGGGGAGAAACTTTGGAAGGAGAAGGCGGATCAGATCCGTATTTATTCTGGGGCCAGCTATGAACTGGTGAGAGAAGCTCCGGCAGGGACGGTCTGCGGGGTGATGGGACTGACGAAAACCAGGTGCGGACAGGGATTGGGCAGGGAAACAGGAGTGGTGATGCCAGTGCTGGAGCCGGTGCTCACTTATGGAATTCTGCTTCCAGAGGACTGCGATGTACATCAGGCATTTTTAAAGCTGCGGCAGCTGGAGGAGGAAGTGCCGGAGCTGCATCTTTTGTGGAATGAGGGAGCCCAGGAGATTCACGCTCAGATCATGGGGGAAGTGCAGATTGAGATTTTAAGAACCATGATCTGGGAGCGGTTCGGAATCCGGGCAGATTTTGGAGCGGGTAACATTGTATATAAGGAAACCATCGCAGAGCCGGTGGAGGGGGTGGGACATTTTGAACCGCTTCGCCATTATGCGGAGGTGCATCTACTTTTGGAGCCGGGAGAACCGGGAAGCGGTATGCAGTATTTTTCCTCTGTGAGCACAGATGATCTGGATCTGAACTGGCAGCGTCTGATTCTCACCCATTTGGAGGAAAAGCAGCATGTGGGAGTGCTGACAGGATCAGAGCTGACGGATGTAAAGATTACTCTGGTGGCAGGGAAGGCGCATTTAAAGCATACGGAGGGAGGAGATTTCCGCCAATCTACTTACCGCGCAGTGCGTCAGGGGCTGCGGAAAGGAACGTGTATTCTGCTGGAGCCAGTGTATGAATACCGACTGGAGATCCCGGCAGAAAATGTAGGACGGGCCATGGCTGATATTCAAAGGATGCAGGGCAATTTTTCCGGCCCTTCTCTGGAAGGAGAGCTGGCGGTGCTTACCGGAAGCGCTCCGGTGGCGTCTATGAGAGGCTATCAGACCGAAGTGACTGCCTACACAAAGGGCTGCGGCCATCTGTTCTGTTCTCTGAAAGGCTATGAACCCTGCCGCAACGCGGAGGAAGTGATAGCGGCCAGGGGGTATGACCCGGATGGAGATACGGAGAATCCCTGCGGTTCTGTATTTTGCGCCCATGGAGCAGGCTTTGTGGTTCCCTGGGATCAGGTGGAGGATTATATGCATCTGGATGGTATGGAGATTTTTGGGAAAGGGACGAAAATCGCAGAGGAACCGGTGGAGACGTCTGTTTCCTACCGGGGAGTTCGGGGGGATGTGCAGGATGATAAAGAACTGATGGAGATTTTTCAGCGCACCTTTGGATCCATTAAACAGGGCAGAAGCGGCTGGAACAGGCAAGTGCGTACCTATGATTCCAGTGTCAGTGGGGGCAGCAGCGCCAGAAAAAGAGAGGCGAAGGAGCAGTACCTGCTGGTGGATGGATACAATATTATTTTTGCCTGGGAGGAATTAAAGGATTTGGCCAGGAGCAATCTGGAGGGAGCCAGAAATAGATTGATGGATATTTTGTGCAATTACCAGGGGTACCGGAAGATGCAGGTGATTCTGGTGTTTGATGCCTACAAGGTGGAAGGCGGCGTTGGGGAAGTACAGAAGTATCACAATATTTATGTGGTCTATACGAAAGAGGCGGAGACGGCAGATCAGTATATTGAAAAGACGGTTCATGAGATGGGAACCAAATATGAGGTGACCGTGGCTACCTCTGATGCAGCAGAGCAGGTGATCATCTGGGGCCAGGGAGCCTCCAGACTTTCCGCCCGGGGGCTGCGTCAGGAGATCCAGGAAACCTGCCGGGAGATCCAGAGAGACTATCTTCAGCAAAATCCCGGGGGAAAGCACTATCTTTTTGAGAATCTGAGTCAGGATATGGCGGCCCTTTTTGAAGAAGTGCGGCTGGGAAGAAGGACTTTGGAGTAAATAGCAAAGGAAAAGCAACAACAGTGGCAAAACAACAGCAATGAGAACAGAAAGATAGTACCAGAAAGACAAAACAAGAACAGGATTAGACAGAAGGGAATTTAGAAGATGGATGACAGAGAAAAGGACAGAATTCCTTTTATTGATTGGCATTGTGACACCCTGATGCAGGCCTGGTTTCGGGGAAGAAAACAGATCTACCATCTGCCTTCAGCTATGCTGGATGTAAAACGGCTGAAGCAGGGAGGGGCCAAGGCTCAGTTTTTTGCGATTTTTCTGCAGTCTATGCGGATGAAGCGGTATCTTGGATGGCTCATGCCGGGGGATACCAAATATATAGAAATTCTCACAAATATTTTTTATCGCACCCTGCGGGAGCATGAGGATGAGATGGCTTTTGCAGGAAACGCTCAGGATATGGAAGAAAACTGGAGGCAGGGAAAGATCAGTGCTTTTTTGACCATTGAGGATGGCAGGGAGGTGCAGGGCCGGATGGAGCGTCTTGCGGAATATTATGACAGGGGGGTACGGCTTCTGGGACTTACCTGGAATTATGCCAACTGCTTCGGTCATCCCAACAGCACAGATCCAGTAAAGATGAAGCGCGGGCTTTCTGATTTTGGAAAGGAAGCTATCGGAGAGCTGAACCGGCTGGGCATCATCATTGATGTGAGTCATTTGTCAGACGGAGGATTCTGGGATGTGGCGGAGCTTAGCAAAAAGCCCTTTGTGGCCAGCCATTCCAATGCCAGGGCTCTCTGTGATCATCCAAGAAATCTGACGGATGAGATGATCCGCACCCTTGGTGAGAAGGGAGGAATTGTGGGAGTGAATCACTGTCCCAAGTTTCTATATCCCGGCAGCAGTGAAAACCGCATTGAGGATTTGGTACGTCAGCTTACTCATATCCGCAAGGTAGGAGGCAGGGAGTGCGCAGCTTTAGGCAGTGATTTTGACGGGATCAGCGGAAAGCTGGAAATCGCAGGCCCACAGGAATATGAGAAGCTGGAGCTGGCTCTTTCTAAAACTGGTTTTTCCGGTGCTGAAATCGAAGAGATTTTTCATAAAAATGCAGAACGGGTGATCCGGGAGGTACTGTAATGAGTGGCAGCCGCCGCAGATTGATCGGTCAAGGCAGTTCAAGTTCACAGAAGGCAGCTGATAAAGATGGCTTATGCAGGAAAGAAGACAAAGCGGGAAGGACAAAAAGCGATAGATGAAAAGTCGAAATTCAGGGAGAGAAAGGCCAAAAGCGATAGACAGAAGAATGCTGGTAAGAGACTGCCCCTACAGGGGAGGAAAAGGAGGATTGGAAGATGAGAAAGAAGATAGTTTGGGTGACTGGCGCAAAGGGAAGCCTGGGAAGCGAGATTTGTGAGCGTCTGCCAAAGGATGTATATGAACTGGTAAAAACAGACCGAGAGGTGGATGTGGCAGACCGCCAGGCTGTGAGCAGCTTTGCAGAAAAAGTCGGTCCGGATGCAGTGATTAACTGTGCTGGCCTCAGGGAGGAGACCATGGGTGAGAAAGGAACGATCCGTCTTTATCAGGTGAACACTCTGGGAGCCAGAAATGTGGCTGAGGCGTCCGCTAGAGTGGGGGCCAGAATGATCCAGCTCTCCACAGATGACGTGTTTGCCGGAGATATTTCCATGGAACTGACGGAGTTTGATACCACAGTGCCCGCCACGGATTATGGGAAATCCAAGCTGGCAGGAGAACGGTTTGTCCAGAACTTAAATCCCGATCATCTGATCGTGCGAAGCTCCTGGGTCTACGGCAAAAAAGGGGATAATTTCCTTACTTACATTTTAAAGATGGCGGAGGATACCCAGTTTCTGAGCGTGCCCAATGATCAGATCAGTACGCCTACCAGCGCAGGAGAGCTGGCCAATTTTGTGATCCAGATGATCGGCAGTTCGGAGCGGGGGATTTACCATGCATCCTGTCAGGGATCCTGCAGCCGATACGGTTTTGCCCTGGCTATTTTGGACTATGCAGGCATCACTACGATGGAGCTGGTTCCGGTACTTACCTCATCCAGAGACACAAAAGCCCGATATACAGTGCTGAAAAATCTGATGATGGAGATTACCGGGGTGTATCAGATGCCGGACTGGAGAGAGGCGCTTCGGGATTGCCTGGGAAAATAGGTGCCGTATAGACAAAACATTTATGTCCAGAGAGCCATTTTGAGGATAGTTTCTATTTTTCACATCGGTTCAGTGAAGAAACAGGAGGATGTTGCAAAATACCTCCGGAGGTACCCGTTCGGGTGATTTTTCACCGAAAAATAACATCTTTTCGGAGAAAAGCACACCGAACATCCACCGGAATCAATATTTTGCAGCATCCTCTTTCGTTTGTTTTGCCGGCAATGGGCCGGGCAGACACACTTGCGCGGCTATTTGGCGGACGCCGCTAGGGGCAAAGACCCTGCAGTTTGCAGGAGGGCAAGTTTGATACCCCGTCAGCTTGCTGAGGGGTCTTTGATCGGAATACAAAGAAAAAGAAGCGGCAGCTGAAAGGAGATTACTCCGCCCTCAGGTAGTGGCGCATGGTGCGCAGGGCATTTTTTTCCAGACGGCTGACCTGAGCCTGAGAGATACCGATCTCTCCGGCCACCTCCATCTGGGTGCGGCCCTCAAAAAAGCGCAGTTCCACAATATGTTTTTCCCGTTCATCCAGACATTTCATAGATTCCTCCAGGGCAATGGATTCTACCCAGTTTTCTTCCTTGTTTTTTTTGTCGCTGATCTGATCCATCACATAAAGGGTATCGCCTCCTTCTGTGTATACCGGGTCATAGAGGCTGATTGGGCTTTGAATGGCATCCATAGCAAAGACGATCTCCTCTTTTGGGATACCGATTTCTTCTGCGATTTCATGAATGGTGGGTTCTTTCAGATATTTTTTTACATAGTTTTCTTTCGCGTAAATAGCCTTGTAAGCCGTATCACGAAGGGAGCGGGACACGCGAATGGAATTGTTGTCCCGCAGATAGCGCCGAATCTCACCCAGAATCATGGGAACTGCGTAAGTGCTGAATTTTACCCCCAGTTCTGTGTCAAAATTGTCGATGGCTTTCATCAGGCCGATGCAGCCGATCTGAAACAGATCATCCGCATTTTCGCTACTGGCGGAAAATCGTTTAATCACGCTTAAAACTAATCGTAAATTTCCTTTGATATACAGTTCTCTGGCGTAGGTGTCGCCGGCCTTGATCCGTTCAAATAAAGTTTCTTTTTCCTCGCTGGTAAGTACTGGAAGCTTTGAGGTATTCACACCGCATATTTCCACTTTATTCCCTGCCATATCCAAGTCCTCCTGTATCTGTGTTCTAACTAAAATCATTCTCAGATTGTCTTGGAAATATACGATTTGCGGAAAAATATAAAAAATATTGGCCCTTGACAGAGAAGATTACAGACAACTTCTTTTGCACGCTTCCTCTTTCACACGTACCAGGATAATGTCAGCGCCGATCTGCTCAATACAGTCCCAGGGGATGACAAATTCCGTGTCCCGGCCAAGAAACCAGCAGAGCTTTCCGGGGCCGGGAACGATGAGAGAAAGAATGGTGCCACACTGGGCGTCGATTTCCAGATCGCTGATGCAGCCCAAAGAACGGCAGGTGCAGATGTTGATGACTTCTTTTTGTTTTAATTCACACAGGCGCATAATCTGCCTCCTCAGATACTCTGTTATAGTATATTCAGGGAACTGCGGCGGTGTCCGTCTGCTGGCGGTGGCAGTGGAGCGTTTTGCTAAAATTCATTGACAGCAAACCTTAGATTCGTTATACTTTATCTACTGGGAGATATGAGATAGATAAGGAGGCAGTCAGCATGAAATGTCCATTTTGCGGCCAGGACAACACGAGGGTGGTAGATTCCAGGCCGGCGGAGGATAACAGCGCTATCCGCAGAAGACGTCTCTGCGATGAGTGCGGGAAGCGTTTTACCACCTATGAGAAGGTGGAGACCATACCGCTGGTGGTGATTAAGAAAGATCGTACCAGAGAGCAGTATGACCGCAGCAAAATTGAGGCGGGAGTGCTGCGTGCGTGTTATAAGCGTCCGATACCGATACAGAAGATCAATGAGATGATTGACTCTGTGGAGACGGAGATCTTTAACAGAGAAGAGAAGGAGATCGAGAGCAAGGTGATCGGGGAGATTGTGATGGACAGGCTGAAGGATCTTGAAGCGGTGGCCTATGTCCGTTTTGCTTCAGTTTACCGGGAATTCAAAGACGTGAATACCTTTATGGATGAACTGAAAAAAATACTGGAGTAAAATTGTGAGGCTGTGGCAAAACACTATGTTTTACGCAGCCTCCTTTCGATTTGGAAGTACTGAGGAAAATCTGGCAGGTGAATAGGGTTGAAGAAGCGAATAGAACAACTGTTGAACAGTAGATTTGAATATGAGGGACAGCATTTGCAGTTCTCAGAACAGAGGCTGGATTTAAAGGCAAAGGAGGGGGAGGTGGTTCTGGGCAGCTTTCTGGTTTCCCATCCAAAGGAGCAGAAAGTAAAGGGATTTTTGTATTCTTCTAATCCCAGGATGACGTTTGATCCCGGCGAGTTTTACGGAACGGAGAATAAGATTTTTTATCAGATGGATACCAATGGTCTGATTCCTGGGGATGAAGCGGAGGGAAAGTTTACTTTCTGCACAGATTTGGGAGAGTATGAGCTTCCCTACCGGGTAGAGATCTTAAGAGAAAAGGATCTGTCGGAGGATGCTGCGGTCCAGGATACCGCCAGCTTAGCCGCCCTTGCCCAGAAAGATTTTGAGGCAGCTTATCCGGTGTTTATTTCTCCTGCCTTTCAGGCTGTGGTCAAGAAAAAGGAGCCGGATCATTTTGTACTCTATCAGACCCTGAAGAATCAGGAGTTCAGTTATCAGAGCATGGAAGAGTTTCTCATCGGCTGTGGGCAGAAAGATCCGGTGGAGCTTTCCATTGAAAAGACAGAGGCGAAATATTATGATTTGGATCAGTCCGTGCGGGAGACGGTTGGGATCCGCAAAAGCGGCTGGGGGTTTTTGCGGCTGGATATTCAGTCGGACACCCGGTTTCTTCGCGTGGAGAAGAAAGTGGTGACCACGGATGAATTTGCTGGGAATCAGTATGAGTTGGAGTATATTATTGATTCCAATTTTCTTCATGCAGGGCGCAATTACGGTCGGATTAAGATCATTACCTGCTATCAGGAACTGGATTTTGAGGTGGCAGTGGTATGTCGGAAAGACAGCGAGGCCAGACGGCAGCATCGGGTTCAGAAGATGATGCAGAAAAAACTGGAAAACCTTTATATAGATTTTAGGCTGAAGCGGATGGAGATGCAGGCCTGGATCGACCGAACATCCAATGTGATTAACAGCTATAAGCGGGCCGGAGGGATGGATGTGTATGCGGATCTGTTCCTGGTACAGGTACTGTTTGCAGATGAGAAGCGGGCCAAAGGATATAAGCTGCTGCAGGAGATCGAGCAGCGGCCGGATCGGCTTTATACTCCGGATCGATATGGGTTTTATTTGTATATCTCCACTTTTTTTCAGCGGGACGTGGCTTATGTGGATCAGGTGGAGGCCCGGATTGAACAGCTTTTTTTGCAGAACCGGGAAAACTGGGTGCTTCAGTGGATTTTGCTGTATCTCCAGGAGCGGCTGATGCGGGACGATTCTGCCAAGCTGGAGGTCATCGAGGAGCAGGTAAAGGTGGGCTGCAGCAGTCCGATACTGTATCTGGAGGCATTCCAGCTGATCAAAAAGGATCCTTTCCTGCTGCGCCGTTTGGAACCCTTTGAACTGAAGATTCTTACCTTTGGAGCAAGGCAGGGGATTTTGACGGAAGAGATCGTCCATCAGGTGGGAAATCTGGCTATGCACAGCAGAGGATATTCCAAAGCCCTGTATGAGCTTTTGAAGGCCTGCTATGAGGTGAACCGCTCTGCGGAGATCGTCCGGGCGATCTGCACCATTGCCATTGCAGGTGATAAAAAAGAACGGGAATTTTTTACCTGGTATGCTCTTGGGGTTCATCTGGATCTTCGCATTACCGGGCTTTACGAATATTATATGGAAACCATGGATGAGCAGGGGATAGAGCAGATGCCTCAGATCATCCGTATGTATTTTGTTTACAATAATACCCTGGACTATCACAAGCGGGCCAGAATCTACCGGAATATTTCGGACAATCGGGATAATGTGCCCCAGGTATTTCGAGGTTCCAGGGAGGCAGCTCAGAAATTTGTGCTGGAACAGCTGGGGATGGGGCGGCTGGACGAGAATCTGGCAGTTCTCTATCCGCTATATCTGGATCGTCAGATGCTGACCAGGTCGCTGGCGGAGAAGCTTTTGAAGCTGCTTTTTACTTTTGAGGTGACCTGCAAAAATCCCAATATGAAATCTGTGGCAGTGGTACACCGGAATATGACAGGAGAGCAGGTGGTTCCCATTGTTTCGGGAAAGGCTCAGGTGCAGATTTACACGGAGGATGCCAGAATCCTGCTGTTGGACGGAGCGGGGAATCGCTATGCGTCCACCTCCCTGTATCTGGCCCAGCAGATGCTCAGTTCTGACAGGCTTCTGGAGTTTTGCAGGGAACTGGTGCCAGAGCAGCCGGGACTGGTGCTGCATCTGTGCAGCGAGCATCAGGGAGAGATCACAGAGGAGCTTCTTCCTTATTATAAATCAGCATGCGGTATGGAGTGTTTGGAGGAGGAGTTTAAGGAGACAGCCAGAAAGAAGGTGCTGGACTATTATCTGAAGCATCCGGCCAGGGAGGATCTGTTCCGCTATCTGAAGCAGATCTCTTATCCCGCCTTTATCAAAGCAGACAAAAAGGCGCTGCTGACCTTGCTGACCCAGGAGGGAATGTATGAGGAGGCTTTTGCCTTGCTGGAGACCTACGGTTTTGAACATGTGCCCCTGAAGCATCTGGTGCGGATCTGCAGTCAGACGGTTCTTGCGAAGGAGTATGAGGAAAATACCGTGCTGCTGTCTTACTGCTGCCAATGCTATGACAGTGGTAAATACGATGACAATATTTTAACCTACTTGCTGATGTATTATGACGGCCCCATTGAGGAGATGAAGCGGATGTGGGATACGGGGCGTCAGTTTGAGCTGGACACCATGGTACTGGAGGAGAAGATCCTGACACTGCTTCTCTTTACAAGAACCGGTTCCTCAGGCACAGAGCCGGTGTTCGCTTCTTATCAAAGGAAACTGGGGCGCAGGAAGATTTGCAAAGCGTATCTGATTTTAAGGTGCTATGAATATTTTGTAAAAGACTATCCGGTCAATGACCTGCTGTTTGGTTATCTGGAACACAGCTACCGAAAAGGCAGTGAGCTGGAGGATGTCAATAAGCTGGCTCTGTTAAGGTTTTATTCCCGCCAGGTTTCTTTGAATGAAGCCCAGGAGGAGAGCGCGGCCAGACTTCTGGCCGAGTACAATGCAAGAGGTATGCGGTTTGCTTTTTACCAGATGTTTCCGAAGAAACTGAGGCTTCCCTATCAGCTGGAGGATAAGGTGTTTTTTGAGGTTGCTGCTGATCCGGCCAACACAGTCATTTTGTGCTGGCGGCCACGGGGCAGCCAGGAGCCTTTCCGGGAGGAGCCTATGAAGGACTGTTTTGAAGGCATCAATGTGAAGGAGTTTATCCTGTTTAAGGGAGAAGAGATCGAATGCTTTACAAAAGAGATGGCAGGGGAAGAGGTGCGGAAGACTTCTGACACCAGAATTTTGAGGGGCAGAGTTTTGGATGAGGAAGAGAACGGCAGGTTCGCATTATTAAACCGGGCCTTAAAGGCCAGAGAAGAAGGACGTGAGGATCAGGCCAGGGAGACCCTTTCCAACTATTGCCAGTTAGAATATTTGACAAAGGAAATCTTTACTTTGATTTAGAAAGCGTGATGGGAATGATTCAGGAAAGAAAAGAGTTGATCCTGGGGCTGCAGTTTGAGGAGACTTACAGCCAGCTCACCTGCTATACCGGCTCTATGAAAGAGCCGATGACAGTGAGCGCAGGGGAAAACGGCGACAGTTATCTGCTGCCGGTGACGGAAAATGAGTGGAAGGCAGCCATAGATGTCTCCCATCCTCTGGAGGAGCTTACAGAATTTTTCAGACGATGTCTGAAACTGCTGCCGGAGACAGGAGCGTTTTCCGATATTCGGATCATGGTGACCGTGCCCAAATTGAAGGCTCCTCTGGATGAGCGTATTCCCGGGGCCTTAGAGCAGCTTGGTATTTCCAGAAAATATATTTTTCTCCAGGATTATAAATCCAGCTTCTATTATTATACCGTAAATCAGAAGAGGGAGCTCTGGAATGGAGATGTGGCGCTTTTGGAATATCAGCAGCAGACCATGACCGCCTATGTGCTTCATGTGGACCGCAGCACCAAACCGGCTCTGGTAACGGTAGAGCAGGCAGCATCCCAACGGATGGACGATACAGTGCGGGATGGCAGAGAGGAAGCTGCCTGGGATAAGGAGCGGGATCGTCTGTTTTTTGAACTGTTGAAAAAGGCTTTTGAACGGAGAAATGTGGTGACCAGCTATCTTCTTGGAGATTACTTTGACCGTTCCTGGGCGGAGCGCTCCTTCCAGTATCTGTGTTATCACCGCCATGCCTTTCAGGGGAAAAATCTTTACACAAAGGGAGCCTGCTATGCTGCCATGGAGCGGGTGGGGCTGGTGAATGTGCCGGATCTGCTGTTTATGGGAGCGGACATTATTCATGAGAATATGGGAATGAATATGCGGATCCGGGGGAAAGAGGTGTATTATCCCTTGATCACAGCAGGAGTGAACTGGTATGAGGCTCACCATGTGTGTGAGTTTATCCCTGATGGAGAGGATACCATTGCCATCATTACCAAGCCCATGACCGGCGGTCAGGAGGTGCAGCATCTGCTGAGACTGAAGGGAATGCCGGATCGGCCAAACCGGGCCACCAGGCTGAAGATGACCGTATATTTTGTATCTGCTTCCCGATGTGTGGTGGAAGTGGAGGATATGGGATTTGGCGGTTTCTACCGGCCTTCCGGAAAGCACTGGCAGCGGGAAATCAATTTTGAAACAGGGGAGTGACCAAAATGAGCTTTGATCTATGCAGGATACCCAGGGCGTCCAAGCCATACTACATTGAGAGTATCAGCACCAATATTTATTCCATAGAGGAACTGTGTTTTTACTTGTATGAGAATATTTGTCTGATTGATGAGACCATTGTCAATGAGGTTTTGTGCGACTGGATCAGGGATGAGCTGGGACTAAAGAAATTGTACCGTCAGCTGTATGAGCAGTTGGAGAAGCAGCAGGGGATCAGCTATTTTGTGCTGCCTATCTTCCGGGAGATTGGCTATCTTTCCACTGCCCAGATGCGGGAGCTTCAGGAGAAAATCGGGAAACTGGAGGTGCAGCAGGAGGATGTCCGGCAGAAGCTGAAGGGAGATTACCTGGTAAAATGCGGGATGTACAGCAACGCCATGCAGGAGTATTACCGGATTTTGGATCGGAGAAGCCCCGGCAGTCTGGGAGCCCAGTTTTATGCGGAGGTCTGGAACAACCTGGGGGGAGCCTATGCCAGAATGTTTGATTTTAAGGAGGCTGCCAACTGTTACTACCGGGCCTGGAAATTGGTAAAAACCAAGGAAATTTTGAGAAAATATGTGAGCGCTTTGCCCCTCTATCTTTCCGAGGAGGAGTATCGGAAACGATTGGAAGAGCTGGAGACGGATCCCTATCTGGTATCCAGAATACAGGAATACAATTCCAAGGTGTGCAGGGAGGCTCAGACTTCCCAGGAAATGCAGCGGCTGTCCCAGGAAAATTTGGATCAGCTGCTGGAAGAGCTGAAGGAGGAATACCGAAGAAGCTCCAAGTGCTGAACGGATACGAAAATAAAATTTTGCAAGATACTTGAATTATGAAAAACAATACGCTATAATTTTTCCGGGTCGGTGACGGCCTGTTTGCAGCTCACACACATATCTATGAAAGAGAAGGGTGTAAGAATGAACGAAAGAATACATGTACAGGAAGACAGTTCCGATAAGCTGAAGGAAGAGTGCGGTGTCTTTGGAATCTATGATTTTTCCGGAGAGGATGTAGCTTCCTCTATTTATTATGGACTGCTGGCATTGCAGCACCGTGGGCAGGAAAGCTGTGGTATCGCAGTGAGTGATACAAATGGCCCAAAGGGAAAGATTTTAAGCACAAAGGGCATGGGGCTGGTGAATGAGGTGTTCTCGGAGGAAGGCCTCTCTTCCATGAAGGGAGATATCGGAGTGGGACATGTGCGCTACTCCACAGCAGGAGACAGCACCATTGAGAATGCCCAGCCTTTGGTTTTAAATTATATTAAGGGAACCCTGGGCTTATCCCACAATGGAAATCTGCTGAATGCTCCAGAGCTTAGAAGAGAGCTGGCTCATGACGGCGCTATTTTCCAGACAACGGTGGATTCTGAGGTGATTGCTTACCATATCGCAAGAGCCAGAGTACACACGAAGACGGTGGAGGAGGCTGTGGCAGTCGCCATGGGAAAACTGAAGGGCGCTTATTCCCTCATTGTGATGTCTCCCCGAAAGCTGATCGGAGCCAGAGATCCCTATGGGTTTAAGCCGTTGTGTATCGGTAAGCGGGACAATGCCTACATCCTGGCTTCGGAGTCCTGTGCCCTGGATACCATTGGGGCAGAGTTTATCCGGGATGTGGAGCCTGGAGAGATCGTGACCATCTCTCCCAAAACCGGGATCACATCAGATCGGAGCCAGTGCCTGAAGCCTGAGGATGGAAAGAAAACCGGAAGATGTATTTTTGAATATATTTATTTTGGACGTCCGGACAGTCAGATAGACGGAGTCAGCGTGTATCAATCCAGAATCCTGGCAGGAAAATATCTGGCCATGGATTCACCGGTGGAGGCAGATCTGGTAGTAGGAGTGCCGGAGTCCGGAAATGTGGCAGCAATAGGATACTCCCAGGAGTCCGGGATTCCCTACGGAACGGCCTTTGTGAAAAACAGTTATGTGGGACGTACCTTCATCAAACCGAAGCAGAGCAGCCGGGAGACCAGCGTTCAGGTGAAGCTGAATGTATTGAAGGAAGCTGTGAAGGGAAAAAGGGTAATCATGATCGATGATTCCATCGTTCGGGGGACCACAAGCGACCGGATCGTGCGGATGCTGCGGGATGCGGGAGCAAAGGAAGTGCATATGCGGGTCAGCTCACCGCCATTTTTATGGCCCTGCTATTTTGGAACCGATATTCCGGTGAGGGAGCAGCTGATCGCCTACAAGCACAGTATTGAAGAGATCCGTCAGATCATCGGGGCAGACAGCCTGGACTATCTGAGAGAGAACCGTTTGGATCAGCTGGTGGATAATTTGCCTATCTGCAGAGGCTGCTTTACTGGCCAATACCCCTTGGATCCTCCCACAGAGGATATTCGGGGTGAGTATGAGAAATAAGGAGAAAAGCCATGAGTACAGACAGATATGAAAGTCCTTTATCGGCAAGATATGCCAGCCGGGAGATGCAGTATATTTTTTCACCGGACATGAAATTCCGTACCTGGAGAAAGCTGTGGATCGCTTTGGCTGAGACGGAGCGGGAACTGGGACTGGATATTACCCAGGAGCAGATCGAAGAACTGAAGGCCCATCAGGATGATATTAATTATGAGGAGGCAAGAGCGCGGGAGAAGGTGGTGCGTCATGATGTGATGTCCCACGTATATGCTTACGGACTTCAGTGTCCCAAGGCAAAGCCGATCATTCATCTGGGCGCCACTTCCTGCTATGTGGGTGACAATACGGATATTATTGTGATGAATGAGGGGCTGAAGCTGATCCGCAGGAAGCTGGTGAATGTGATTGCCAATCTGGCGGATTTTGCAGAGCGGTACAAAGACCTGCCCACCCTGGCCTTTACCCATTTTCAGCCGGCACAGCCCACTACAGTGGGAAAAAGAGCTACGCTCTGGATCAATGAGTTCGTGATGGATCTTGAAGATCTGGAATATGTGATGTCCACCTTAAAGCTTCTGGGATCCAAGGGAACTACAGGAACCCAGGCCAGCTTTTTGGAACTTTTTGATGGAGATCAGGAGAAGATCGACCGGATTGATCCCATGATCGCAGAGAAGATGGGATTTAAGGAGTGTTATCTGGTGTCCGGTCAGACCTATTCCAGAAAGGTGGATACCAGAGTTTGCAATGTGCTGGCCGGAATCGCAGCCAGCGCCCATAAGATGTCCAACGATATCCGGCTGCTGCAGCATTTAAAGGAAGTGGAGGAGCCATTTGAAAAGACGCAGATCGGTTCTTCTGCCATGGCTTATAAGCGGAATCCCATGCGCAGCGAGCGAATCGCATCCCTGGCCAGATATGTGATGGTGGATGCCTTAAATCCGGCTATCACCTCAGCGGTTCAGTGGTTTGAGCGTACGCTGGATGATTCTGCTAACAAGCGTCTGTCTATTGCAGAAGGCTTTTTAGCTACGGACGGTATTCTGGACCTCTGTATGAATGTGACCGACGGACTGAAGGTTTATCCAAAGGTTATTGAAAAGCGACTGCGTTCAGAGCTGCCCTTTATGGCAACGGAAAATATTATGATGGATGCAGTGAAGGCCGGAGGAGATCGGCAGGAGCTGCATGAGAAGATCCGGACCCTGTCTATGGAGGCGGGACGGAACGTAAAAGAAGAAGGAAAAGAGAACAATCTGCTGGAGCTGATTGCAGCGGATCCTGCATTTAATTTAAGTTTGGATAAGCTGCAGGAAGCCATGGAACCATCCCGCTACATTGGACGGTCCCCGGTACAGGTGGAGCATTATCTGAGAGAGGTAGTGACGCCCCTGCTGGAAAGTCATAAGGAATTACTCGGCGCAAAAGCTGAGATCAACGTATAGGAGGACAGACAGATGGTAGAAGCAGTAGTAGGAGCAAACTGGGGAGATGAAGGAAAAGGAAAGATCACAGATATGCTGGCCAGGGAGGCGGATATTATCGTAAGATTCCAGGGCGGAGCCAATGCAGGTCACACCATAGTCAACGATTATGGGAAATTTGCGCTGCACACCCTGCCTTCAGGAGTATTTTACAGTCATACCACCAGTGTCATCGGCAACGGTGTGGCTTTGAATGTGCCCGTATTGTTTCATGAGCTTCAGAGCATCATCGACCAAGGGGTTCCGGCGCCGAAGATTTTGGTGTCTGACAGAGCCCAGATGGTAATGTCCTACCATATTTTGTTTGACCAGTATGAAGAGGAGCGCCTGGCTGGAAAGTCTTTTGGCTCTACCAAATCCGGCATTGCGCCCTTTTACTCCGATAAATTTGCCAAGATTGGATTTCAGGTGAGCGAGCTTTTTGACGAGGAGCTTTTAAAAGAAAAGGTGGAACGCATCTGTGAGATCAAGAATGTGACTCTGGAGCATCTGTATCACAAGGATCCGATTAGGCCTCAGGCGCTGCTGGAGGAGCTGCACTCTTACCGAGAGATGATTGCACCCTATGTGTGCGATGTGTCTTCCTACCTGAATGAGGCCATAAAAGCGGGAAAAACCATTTTGCTGGAGGGACAGCTGGGTACCTTGAAAGATCCGGATCACGGGATTTATCCTATGGTAACTTCCTCCTCCACCTTGGCGGCTTACGGTGCCATTGGTGCCGGGATCCCTCCCTATGAGATCCGGAAGATCATTACTGTCTGCAAAGCCTATTCCAGCGCGGTGGGAGCAGGCGCCTTTGTCAGCGAGATTTTTGGTGAGGAAGCAGATGAGCTGCGCCGCAGAGGCGGAGACGGGGGAGAGTTCGGAGCCACCACAGGCCGCCCTAGACGGATGGGCTGGTTCGACTGTGTGGCATCCAAATATGGCTGCCGTCTTCAGGGAACCACGGATGTGGCTTTCACCGTGCTGGACGTATTGGGCTATCTGGATGAGATTCCTGTATGTGTAGGCTATGAGATTGACGGGGAGATTACTACAGAGTTTCCCACTACGGCAAAGCTAGTAAAGGCAAAACCGGTGCTTGAGAAACTTCCAGGCTGGAAGCAGGATATCCGGGGCATCAAAAAGTATGAGGATTTGCCGGAGAACTGCCGCAATTATGTGGAATTTGTAGAGGAACACATTGGATACCCCATTACCATGGTTTCCAACGGTCCTGGCAGAGCGGATATTATTTACCGGGATTCCCCGAAAAAAGCAGGAGTATAACAAAAAGAATGATTGTAAAAGCAGGAATTTTGATGATCTGGCTGGCAGTATTGCCAGCCATCATCGGTTGTTATTGGACGGATAAAATCCCAAAGACAAAAGGGAATGTGGCAGCAGCCTATTTTTACGGGCTGTTTACTGTGCTGGCTTTATTTGAGCTTTTGGCTCTTCCCATGACATTTTTCAAGTGCTCGCTCACTGTCCTTACCGGCAGCTGGGCGGGCATTGTTGTAATTCTGGCCCTGGCGGTGATCCTGAAAAAGAGAAGTTTTCGGGAGGAAGGGCGCTGGCTGGCTGGTTTGCGAAAAAAAATGACGCCGGTGCTGGCAGTGGCTGCGGCCTGCATTCTGCTGCAGGCAGTGTATGTCACAGAGCGACAGCATACGGATGATGATGACGCCTTTTACCTGGCTACCTCCACCACAGCGGTGGAGACGGACAGCCTGTTTTTTTACAGCCCGGAAACAGGGGCGGCCTATAAGACCCCACCGGCCCGGTATGTGCTGGCTGCCTGGCCTCTAATGGTGGCTTCTCTTTCCCGGCTCACTGGCATGCATCCGGCTCTCCTGGCTCATACGGCTCTTCCAGGACTGGTAGTGCTGTGGGCCTATCTGTGTTACGCCCTTCTGGGAGCAAAGTTCTATCCGGGGAATCGGCAGAAGCAGTCTCTGTTCCTGCTGTTTATAGTGGTGCTTCTCGGTTTTTCAGCTTACTCCAAGTATTCTGCCGGTGTGTTTTTGTTTATCCGGGGCTGGCAGGGAAAAGCACTTTTGGCGGGAGTGGTCATCCCGGCTCTCTTTTATGGGGCCTGGAATGTATTCAAGGAGCAGGGGGGAAGAGCAAACTGGTTTCTCTTAAGCTGTATCATCTGCAGTGGCTGTCTCTTTACCTCCATGGGAGTGGCTCTGTCTCTTGTGATTGTCGGCTGCTGCGGAGTTACTGCTGCATGGGTGAAAAAACAGTGGCGTTATCTTCCGCTTACCGCAGCGGCAGCCTGGCCGGCTCTAATCAGCGGCCTGCTTTATGTGATGATACGATAATGGCTGAGGTTCTGACCGTATTGTCCCATGTATATGGATGCTGGCGTGCTAGGAGATAAACTAAGAAATGTGAGGTTCTAAGATGGCAGAACGGATTGGAACTGTCTGGGAGACAGTCTGGGAAAGCGGAAAGGCTTATTTTGGAGGCAGCGGTATCTGGCTGCTTGCGGCGGCAGTGTTGGCGGTGCTGCTGGTGGGAATGTGGGGAAAGGACAGAAAAAGAACATTGGCCTATCCCGTTCTTTTGGTTTTGGCTGTGTGCTTCTGTCCAGTAACAGCCTGGGTACTTATTAAGATGATCGGAGCTTTGGTGTACTGGCGGGTATTCTGGATGCTGCCCATAGTGCTGCTTGTGGCTTTCGGAGCAGTGGAGTTTGTGACCAGGTTCCGGGGCAGGGGAAAACGGATACTGACGGTTGGATTGTGTATTGGACTGATTGCAGTGAATGGCAGCTTTGTGTTTACAGATCAGTGGTTTACCAGGAAAGAAAATAATTTTAAACTTCCTACAGAGGTGATCTGGGTGGCAGATGCTATCAATCATCATGCAGAAGAGTATGAAATCCAGAAAAAAAAGATTGCAGCTCCCAGTGGGATTTCCACGTATATTCGTATTTACGACGCTTCCATCAGCCAGGTTTACGGAAGAACCATGGCCAATAAGGAAAATCCTTCGGAACTGTTTCAGGAAGTCCATGCCAAGGAGCATGACTACGATTCCCTGATACAGAAGGTTCGGAAGAAAAAGTGCCGGTATCTGGTGCTGAATAAAAATGAGAAAAATGAGAAAGAGCTGGAAGCGAGGAACTTCCATAAAATTTATGAAAGTCCCTCCTATGAGGTGTATTTTAACGGGAATTTCAGAAAAGAGAAAAATTGATGAAAGGTGAAGGAACAGCCAGGGCTAACGTTTGTTTTCCTGCTTCCTATCCTGCTTTTTCTCGTCTTCTTTGGAAGAGCCTCCAAGAATCCTGGCCAGCCAGGGAACCAGATACATCAGGCAGGGCACTACGATGGTGCAGGCCAGGGAGGCCATAAACCAGCCCATGGTGGATTCATTTCCTGCCACGCCCAGGATAAAGGTAACAAGATAGAGCAGCGCCAGGAGGATAATTCCGATCCAGGCAAAAATGCGCTTCTTTTTTTGATTCATAGCAAAAATCCTTTCTTAAATAAAATTCTTTGGTGTCCATATACTGCTTTCTTTGTTTCATAGGAAATTCCTTCCTATGAAACAAAAATGTTTGGCAGGATCGCACTGTGACGGACAGGGAAGATGTCGCCGAAGCGACCCGCCGCAGGCGGAGGGGATGTTGCAAAATACCTCCCTTTTTGATTGTGTAAATGAAGCAATGTGGAGGTCAAAATATGCCGGATGAATGGTTGCGGGCTTTGCGAGCCCGCAATTCTGACATTATTTCATCTATTATAGCAAAATTTCTCTTTTCTGCCAACTGCTGCCTTTTCAGCAGCCGCTTTTTGTTTGAGGAGAATTGGGATTAGGGATTGAAGGCAGGACTTCACAGGTGTATGATAGGAAAGAGGTGAACGTATGGAAAGAGAAAAAAGCATTAAAAAGGGGGAAAAATGGAAGGCCTTTCAGGCAGCATTTCCCCATACCCTTCCCATTTTTGCAGGCTTTTGGTTTCTTGGCCTGACCTATGGAATCTATATGAACGTTTCCGGATTTTCTTTTTGGTATCCCCTGTTGATGAGTATGACGATTTTTGCAGGTTCAGTGGAGTTTGTCACGGTGAATCTGCTTTTGGGGGTTTTTCATCCGCTGCAGGCCCTGGCCATCACTCTGATGGTAAATGCGCGTCATCTGTTTTACGGGATCTCCATGCTGAGCCGGTATCGGGGCATGGGGTGGAAAAAGCCGTATCTGATATTTGGCCTGTGTGATGAAACCTTTTCCATCAACTATACGGCAAAGATTCCCGGGGAGGTAGATCCGGGCTGGTTCTATTTTTTTGTCACCCTGTTAGATCATTGCTATTGGGTATTTGGCGCTGCTCTTGGCGGAATCTTCGGTTCTCTGATCCAATTTGACACGGAGGGACTGGATTTTGTGATGACAGCCATGTTTGTGGTAATCTTTCTGGAACAGTGGCAAAAGGAAAAAAATCATATCAGCTCCCTGTTAGGGCTGGGACTTTCCTGGCTGTGTCTTATGATCTTTGGGGCAGATCAGTTTATGCTTCCGGCCATGGGCGCAATTTTGCTGGCGTTAACGGCCATGCGCAGAGGGCTGGAGAAGGATGTAGCGTCTGAAACAGAGTGCGTGAAAGACAATAGAGGGGGGAATGGCTTATGAAAATGACACTTTTTCAACAGGTAATAACTGTGGGAATGGTGGTTCTTGGCACTGTGCTTACCAGAGCGCTGCCTTTTCTTCTGTTTCCGGCTGGAAAGACTACGCCCAGGCTTATTCAGTATCTGGGAAGAGTGCTGCCCTCCGCGGTTTTTGGGCTGCTGGTGATCTACTGTCTGAAAAATGTGAGCGTTTTATCCGGAAATCACGGTTTGCCGGAACTGCTCTCCATTGCTTTGGTAGTGGGACTTCATCTGTGGAAACGCCAGATGCTTCTGTCCATTGCAGGAGGAACCATCTGTTATATGGTGCTGGTCCAGACGATTTTTTGAGAGAAGCAAAAGCTGCTGCGGAAAAGGAACGCACTGCGGAGGAAGAAAGACGTTGCCAAAGCAACTCAGGGCCGGCCTTTTTTAAGGTTGACGCAGGGAAGGCAAACGTTTAAAATGGAAGAGGATATGTCCGGGCAGAAGGCCTGGGCGGGAGAGAGAAGGAGGTACAGTAATGGCTTTGACGGAACAAGAGATGAATCAACTGGCCGACCTTGCAGACAAGAAACAGTTTAAGCGGTTAAAAGAAGAACTCTGTGATATGAATGAGGTGGATATTGCAGAGGTTTTGAATATGCTGACTCCGGAGCAGGCTCTGGTGGCCTTCCGGCTGCTTCCCAAGGATCTGGCTACAGAGGCTTTTGCCTGTCTTGAGATCGAGGAACAGCAGCATATCATCAACAGTCTGGAGGATGCGGAGCTGCACCATATTATTGAGGATCTGGCGATTGATGATGCGGTGGATATGGTGGAGGAGCTGCCTGCCTCGGTGGTGAAGCGTATTTTAAAGATTGCCACTCCCACCACTAGACAGCTGATCAACCAGTATCTGCAGTATCCGGACAACAGTGCCGGAACGATTATGACAGCAGAGTATGTGGCCTTAAGACCTTCTATGACAGTGGAGGAGGCCTTTGCCTATATCCGGAAAAACGGAGTAGACAAGGAGACCATTTATAACTGTTATGTGATCAATCCCAAGCGGCAGCTTCTGGGTGTGGTGACTTTGAAGGATCTTCTGATGAATCCTTATGAGACAAAGGTGGAGGATATTATGGATGACAATATCCTTTCCGCTCTCACCACAGATGACCAGGAGGAAGTGGCAGCTACTTTCAATAAATACGGGCTGCTGGCTCTGCCGGTGGTGGATAAGGAAAACCGGCTGGTGGGTATTGTTACCATTGATGATGTGGTGGACGTTATGGAGCAGGAGGCTACGGAGGACTTCCAGAAAATGGCAGGTATGGCTTCCAGTGAAAAATCCTACTTAAAAACCAGCGTCTTTGCTCTGGCCAAGAACCGGATCGTCTGGCTTTTAGTGCTGATGATCAGCAGTATGGTTACTGGTCTGATCCTAAGCTACTACGAAGCAGCCTTTGCTACGGTGCCTTTATTGGTGAGCTTTATTCCCACCATCATGGGAACCGGCGGGAACTCCGGAAGCCAGGCCAGCACCCTGATTATCCGTGGTATGGCCACCGGAGAGATTGTTTTAAAGGATATCTTCCGGGTGATGTGGAAGGAAATCCGGGTGGGGGTGCTCTGCGGAGCTATCCTGGCCATTGTAAATTTTGTGAGGCTGATGATCATGTATCCTGAGAATCTGATGGTGAACATCACTGTAGTTTTGAGTATGCTGATTACTGTGGTACTGGCAAAGACCCTGGGTGCGCTGCTGCCTATGGCTGCCAAGGCAATGCACCTGGATCCGGCTCTTATGGCATCTCCTATGTTGACTACCATTTTGGATGCCTGTTCCATGGTGATCTATTTTACCATTGCCTCCCAGCTCCTTCATGTGTAGCATTCTGGATGCTGCAGGAGAGAGGAACGGCAGGATTTGAGGACAGAAAGTGATTGCAAAATACAGTTTAGGAGGAAACGGAAATGGATTATCGGGAAGTAGTAGAAGCCGCCCGCCCGCGGCTGGGAAAATACTGTAAGGGCTGTTTTGTGTGCAATGGCAAAGCCTGCGGCAATACCATACCAGGGCCGGGAGCAAAGGGAAATGGAGATACTGCCATCCGCAATTATGAAAAGTGGCAGGAGATTCGGGTGAACCTGGACTGCCTGGTGGAAGGAGGTCCGGTGGACACCTCCCTAGAGTTTTTTGGGAAAACGTATCAGTATCCCTTTTTTGCAGGTCCGGTGGGGGCAGTACAGCTTCATTATGGAGATGCCTATACGGATATGACCTACAATGACGTGATGGTGACTGCCTGTGCGGCCAGCGGGATCATGGCATTTACGGGGGACGGAGTCAATCCGGATCAGACCATTGCTGCGGCAAATGCCATTGAGAAAAGCGGCGGTATCGGGATCCCGGTGATCAAGCCCTGGAATAAAGAGGTCATTGCTGAGAAGATGGCGCTGGTGAAGAAGGCAGGAGCATCTGCAGTTGCTATGGATGTGGATGCGGCAGGACTGCCTTTTCTGAAAAATATGACTCCTCCTGCAGGGGCTAAAAGTGTGGAGGAGATGAGGGAGATCATTCAGGATGCCGGACTTCCCTTTATCATAAAAGGAATCATGACAGTGGAGGGAGCACGGAAGGCTATGAAAGCAGGGGCAGCCGGCATTGTGGTGAGCAATCACGGCGGCCGGGTGCTGGACGGCTGTCCTGCCACCGCAGAGGTACTGCCTGCGATTGTCCAGGCAGTGCGGGCAGAGAGCGGGATGAAGATTCTGGTGGATGGAGGCATCCGCAGCGGGTTGGATGTGTTCCGGGCGCTGGCGCTGGGAGCAGATGCCTGCCTGATCTGTCGTCCCTTTGTCACAGCTATCTACGGAGGCGCAGAAGAAGGAATCCGCAGCTATGTGGAGAAGATTGGCAATGAATTAAAAGATGTGATGGAGATGTGCGGGGCCAGAAGCGTGCAGGATATTGGCCCTCGCATGATCTGGAGATAGGAGGATTTTTTTGCTGGAGGCAATACAACAGTTTGATGTGGAGATTCTTCTGTGGATACAGGAGAATCTCCGTGTGGATTTTTTAGATGGTTTTTGGAAAGGGATTACGTTTTTGGGGAACAGCGGCTGGTTCTGGATCGCACTGGGGATTGGTCTGATCTGCTTTCGCCGCACAAGAAAGGCTGGGATCACCGTACTTTTCGCATTGCTCATTGGATTTTTGATCACCAATGTGGTGCTGAAAAATGTAGTGGCACGGATCCGTCCTTATGATTATACGGATGCAATACAGGCCATTGTGCCAGCGGAACATGATTTTTCATTTCCATCGGGACACACCTGCGCTTCTTTTGCGGCAGCTCTTGCCTGTTATCAGACACTGCCGAAAAAGTGGGGAGTGGCAGCGCTGGTTCTGGCAGGATTCATCGCGGTATCCAGGTTGTACGTGGGAGTTCACTATCCTACAGATGTGCTGGGAGGGCTTTTTGTGGGGCTGTTCGCAGGAGCAGCGGCTTTCTTCCTGGTAAAGAAATTACAGGAAAAACAAAAGCAGCCATAGAAAGAAATAGAGGTGTTGTTTTGTATGAAAAAACTGCTGTTTATTTACAATCCAAAAGCGGGAAAGGGAGAGATCCGGAGTCAGCTGTCCCACATTCTGGAAGAGTTGGCGAAACAGGATTATGAGATTGTGATTCATCCCACCAGGGAGGCACAGGATGCAGTGCGGGTGGTAAGAGATCAGGGGGAAGGATTTGATCTTTTAGTGTGCAGCGGCGGCGATGGAACCTTGGATGAGGTGGTTACAGGAATGCAGCTGGCAGGACTCAGGACGCCTCTTGGCTATATCCCGGCAGGGAGCACCAATGATTTTGCAGCCAGCCTGGGCATTCCAAGACAGATGCGCAGGGCAGCAAAGGTGATTACGGAAGGAATACCTTACGAGTGTGATCTTGGAAAGCTGAATGACAACTATTTTGTGTATGTGGCAGCTTTTGGCGTATTTACAGATGTATCATACAAAACCAGCCAGGACTGGAAAAATATGCTGGGTCATTTGGCTTATATTCTGGAGGGGGTAAAAAGTCTTTCCAGCGTAAAGAGCTGGCGGATGCGTATGGAGAGTGCAGAATATTCCGGCAGCGGAGAGTTTTTCTATGGTATGATCACCAATTCCAACTCTGTGGGAGGCTTTAAGGGAATCACCGGAAAAAATGTGACCCTGAATGACGGTATGTTTGAGGTGACTCTCATACGGAAACCAGAGAACTTTATTGAGTGGCCTCTGATTATCAATGCCCTGGTAACCGGGGAAAAAAATCCTTATGTGATTTCTTTTAAAACTTCCCGTCTGGAGGTGTTTGGCCAGGACGAGGTACCCTGGACCAGGGACGGTGAGTACGGAGGCAGCCACTGCCACACTGTGATTGAGAATCTGCCCAAAGCATTTTCCATTCTGATACCGGAGCATCCCGAGGCGCTTCAGGAGGACAGTGGCAAACAGGAGATGGTCAGCGGCTGGGAGGAAGAGTCTTTCAGGGAACTGGGACAGCCGGAGCTGGCGGTGTCCAGAGAAAAAATGGTTACAAAATAGATTTAGTACCCATATTTTTTCCTGTATTTGAGGAACATGGCGGCAGATAGGCCGATGGAGGCCAGCTCTGCTGCAGGTGTGGCCAGCCACACGCCGGTTACGCCAAATAAGGCGGGCAGGAGCAGCATGGCGGTCACCATGAATACAAAGGAGCGGGAAAACGCCAGTACAGCGGAGATCAGTCCGTTGGATAAGGCGGTAAACATACCGCTGGCAAATACGTTAAAGCCGATAAAGAGCAGAGCAAAGGAGCAAATTCGGTTTCCAATGACTGCCAGATTGTATACCGGGTTGTCCGGGCGGGCAAATACGGATACCAAAGGCTCTGTCACAGCAAGGGAAATGACCAGTGTCAGGACAGCAATCGTTCCGATGATTTTAAGACTCATGCGTACTAATTTTTTCAATTTTTCACGGTTCTGTTCTCCGTAATAAAAGCTGATCATAGGTGCTACACCGTAGGAATATCCGGTGTAGAGGGAGGTGGCGAACATCAGCACATACATGATAATAGTGATGGCTGCCACACCGTTTTCTCCCACGTATTTTAACATGGTCCAGTTGAACATCATGGTGACAATACCGGTTACCAGTGCAGTGGCCATCTCGGAGCTTCCGTTGGCAGCAGCGTGGATCAGCGTTCGAATTCTGCATACCGGTTTTACAAAATGAAGCAGGCTGTTTTTGTTAAAAAAGATTACCATGCCCACGAGAGCTGTCACAGAATATCCCAGGCCAGTGGCGATGGCTGCGCCTGCGATCCCCATGGAGCATACGTCGATCAGTACATAGTCCAGTACCATGTTCATTACGCCGCCGGCAAGGGAGCAGATCATGGAGAGGGTGGATTTACCGGCTGCGATCATATACAGCGTAAAGTTGTTCATCAGAAGGATGGGGATGGTAAAGAGCAGATAGCGGCTTAAGTAGGCATGACAATAACCAGATACCGCGGAGGACAGATTCATACGGTTAAAAATGTCATCCATTACCCAGTAGCCAAGACCGGACATAAGCAGCCCGGCCAGAATATTTACACCGATCAGAAAGGTAAAATCCTCATTGGCTTCCTGGATCTTCTGTTCTCCCATTTTGCGCATAATGACTGCGCTTCCGCCTGTGGCCAGCATGGTGGAGATAGCGGTGACTAAGGAAATGATTGGCGCAGTGAGATTGACGGCGGATAAGGCGTCCGTTCCGATCAGATTGGATACGAACAGACCATCCACCATAGTATAAAAAGACATGAATACAGTCATGACAATCGTAGGGATGGAAAACTTCAGCACATTTCCCAAGGAAACCGGCTTGCTGTATGCAGTTTCATTTGACATAAATAAAATCCTCCTTGTTTTTCTTTTGTACATCGCCTATGATAAACCGTACAGTAACAGTACAGTCAAGGGGGATTTATAAAATGTTGAAAGAAATGAATCGGTTATTTACCATTGGCCAGTTTGCAGCGCTCCATGAGATCAACAAAAAGACCTTAATGTGGTATGACGAAATCGGTTTACTGAAGCCGGCTTGTATCAAAGAAAACGGTTATCGCTATTACAACTATCAGCAAAGTTCAACTTTGGAAACGATTTTAATGCTGCGGGAGCTGAACGTATCCCTGGAGGAGATCAAACAGTTTATGGAAAACCGTACCATAGACCGCTTTGACGGGCTTTTGAGGGAAAAGATCAAAGAACTGGATCAGACTATTTCCCATTTAAAATCCGTTCAGAAAATATTAACCAATCACCAGCAGGATATGGAAACACTGCGCTCTCTGGACGTATCCTCCATGTGTCTCATTGAAAAACCGGAACATTATCTGGTGGCTGTGCAGATGAGTGGGCAGGAAACTTTTGAGCAGGAAATTGAACAGGTGATTGCAGAGACAAAGAAATACCGGCTTCGCCGTCTTCATGATGCTTCCTATGGCTCTATGCTTCCGGTAGAGCATTTGCTGCAGGGAAGATTTCAGGAATACACAGCGTTATACATCGAAATGCCGGATCCGGTTTCTGCAAAAGGTCTTCATCTGCAGCCAGCTGGTACCTACTTAAGAGCCTTTTGCAAGGGAAGCTGGGATCGAATTCCGGATAGATACAAAGAAATCCTTGCTTATGCGAAAAAGCAAGGATTGTCTTTGCAGGGTTATGCCTATGAAACGGGGATCAATGAGCTGATCATTGAAAATATGGAAGACTATATTACTCGAATCGAGATACCGGTAAAGCCTGCGGAAGGTTTATTTTAGGAACATGCGAACCAGCGTTTCCTTCAGCTTTCCGTAAGGCTGATAACGCATGGGCAGATCCAGGAAGGTTTTTTTGTCTACTATGCTTTTATAGTGGGTGAAGGTATCAAAGCCGGCTTTGCCGTGGTAGGCTCCCATGCCGCTTTCGCCAAAGCCGCCGAATCCCATTTGGCTGGTAGCCAGATGGATGATGGTGTCATTGATACAGCCTCCCCCAAAGCGGCAGCGGCTGGTGAGAAAGTCTGCATTTTTCCTGCTGGAGGTAAACAGATACAGGGCCAGAGGGTGGGGAAGGCTTTCCACTTTTTCCGCTGCTTCAGAAAGATCCCGGAAGGTAAGGATGGGAAGCAGGGGGCCGAAGATCTCCTGCTGCATGGCAGGACTTTCGAAGGTCTGATGTTCCAGAAGTGTGGGCTCCATCTTCAGTGCTTTTTCGTCAAAACTGCCTCCGTAGGTGACAGCCTCAGGATCCAGAAGCGTTTTCAAACGGTGGAAATGTTTCTCGTTAATGATTTTTCCGTAGCGTATGTTTTCTAAAGGAGAAGAGCCGAACTGGCGGCGAATCTCTTTTTTTAATTCTGCTGTCAATGCGTCTTTGATCTTGCGGTCACAGTAAATATAGTCCGGAGCCACGCAGGTCTGTCCGCAGTTTAAAAATTTTCCGAATACGATACGCCTGGCAGCCAGTTTCAGATTGGCGGTTTCATCCACAATGCAGGGGCTTTTGCCTCCCAGTTCCAGAGTGACAGGAGTAAGGTGCTCTGCCGCATGACGAAGCACCTCCTTTCCCACCGCCTGGCTTCCGGTAAAGAAAATATAGTCAAATTTCTGGTTTAAAAGAAACTGATTTTCCTGGCGGCCTCCGGAAATTACGGCAACGTAGTTTTTCGGGAAGCAGTTTGCCAGGACTTTTTCAATGACAGCGCTGGTAGCGGGAGAGTAGGCGCTGGGTTTTACCAGGGCAGTATTTCCTGCGGCAATGGCATCGATGAGAGGCTCTAAAGTGAGCATAAAGGGATAGTTCCAGGGACTCATGATCAGCACGGTACCGTAGGGCGAGGGCTTTTGATAGCTTCTGGATACATACTGAGCCAGGGGAGTGGTTACCCGGCGCTCTTTTGCATAGGAAGGCAGATGACGGATCATGAAAGTGAGTTCAGAGAGCACCATGCCGGTCTCGCACATATAGCTTTCCATGCTGCTTTTTCCCAGATCTTTGTGAAGGGCATTTTGGATTTCCTTTTCCCGGCAAAGAATGCAGGCCTTCAGCTTTTTGAGAACCTCCAGTCTTGTTTTTACCGGAAGGGTGGCGCCAGAGGCAAAGTAGTTTCGCTGTTTTTTTATAATAGAAGTAATTTCCAGTTCGTTCATGGAAGGGACTCCTTTCCTGGTATAATATTTTTATGGGGCGGCTCCTGCTGTACAAAGGGCCGGTAAAACTGCTCCAGCTGTTTCCGGCTGAAAAGTTTCGGCACAGGATAGAGGGGATTGGCTTCTTTTGCGGCAAAATAGGCCAGCCTGGGGATATCTTTTTCTTTTACCTGAATGGAAGAATCCAGTAACTGGAAGGATGCTTTTAGCTCTTTCACAGCCTGGATAAACAGTGCGGCTCCTTCCCTGTGAGAGCGGGAGCCATCGCAGAGTCCTGCGGCAACGGCCAGACGGTGCAGTTTTTTGTGGGCAGAAGAACCGTAGGCTTCCAGTACATAGGGAAGCAGGAGCGCATTGGCCAGCCCGTGGGGGGTTCCGTAGCGTCCGCCCAGAGAATGGGCCACTGCATGTACATAGCCGACATAGGATACGGTAAAAGCGCTGCCGGCCAGGTAGGCAGCCTTCAGCATTTTCTTCCTTGCATCCAGGTCACTGCCGTCTTTGTAAGCCTTGGGCAGGTTTTCAAAGATCAGAGCAACTGCCTCCAGGGCATCCTTTCTGGTCTGTCTGATGGTGGAACGGCCGATATAGGCTTCCACAGCATGGGTCAGAGCATCCATACCTGTAGAGGCAGTGAGAGAGGCAGGAAGAGAGCAGGTGATTTTAGGATCTAACAGGGCGTAGGCCGGGATCAGACAAAAATCATTGATCGGGTACTTATGGTGGGTCCTGCCGTCTGTGATTACAGCTGCCAGGGTAGTTTCACTCCCTGTACCGGCGGTAGTGGGGATGGCGATGAGAGGAGGCAGCTTTTTATGGATCTTTAGCAGTCCTTTCATTTTTTCCAGCGACTGGCCAGGTTTTGCGATTCTGGCTCCGCAGGCTTTGGCGCAGTCAATGGAAGAGCCGCCGCCAAGGGCGATGATTCCCTGGCAGTTATGAGCCAGATACAGTTCCCTGGCCTCCTCCACATTTACCACAGTGGGATTGGGGGTGGTGCGGTCGTAGATCCAATAGTTGATTTCCTCCCAGTCTAAAAGTTCACAAAGAGGGGTCAGAAGTCCGGCTTTACGGATCCCCTTGTCTGTGACGATGAGCAGGGAGGAGATTTTTTTTTCTTTCAGCAGTTTGGGCAGGCTGAAAAAGCCTTGGATGATTTCCGGCTTCCGGTAGGGAAGAAGAGGAATGACAGCACGAAAACCGGTCTGGAACAGACGGCAGAAAATACGTTTTCCTATGAACATAATCAGTACCTCACAGTCTCTGGTATTGGTGTACAAAGGACAATAGGTGCCGTCCCTTGCATATGGATTTCTTTTGCAATTAGTTCAATATTAGAACTATAAAACAAAGACAACGATAGCACTTTTCCGGGAGGATGTCAATCATTTTTGTGTATTTCTGTTTTGGCGTTCTGTTTATGAACTGCTGTTCGGAGGGATCTTGCAAAGCGCTTCGACACTGTCTGCAGATTCGACGATATAAAAAAGACGTTGATGTTGCAAACTGCTAATTTGGGCGGATTTTGCAACATCCTCGTCTTTTTTGCTTTTTCTCTTAGAAAAAGGTTTTCTCTATTTGTTTTGTGAGAATTCTTTTTGAATAAGCTGCTGAAAGGGTCTTATTTACTCCTCAAAAGGGATTACAGCTCCGTCATAAGTATCATTGATGTAGTTTTTGATGTCATCCGATTTCAAGGTGTCTACCAGAGCTTTGATTTTGTCGCTTTCCTCATTGCCCTCTTTTACTGCGATCACATTGACATAGGTCTGGGCTGCCTCGGAGTCAGATTTTTCGTATGCTAAGGCATCGTTGGCAACAGAAAAGCCTGCCTGAAGGGCGTAGTTTCCGTTCAGTACGATGAAGGAAACGTCGGGAGCCATTCTTGCCACCTGCTCAGCGGCCAGCTCTACGATCTCCACGTCAATATTTTTGGATTCAATATCATTGATAGTGGCTTCCAGACCTGTATCCTCCTTCAGGGTGATGATACCATTGTCCTGGAGCAGAAGCAGTGCTCTTGCCTCATTGGTGGTGTCATTGGGAACTGCGATAGTATCGCCGTCTGCCAGATCTTCCAGGTTGTCTTTCTGGCCCGGATAGATACCAAAGGGCTCATAATGGATGCCGCCGGCATTTACCAGATGGGTACCCCGCTCCTCATTGAAGCTCTCCAGATAAGGGATATGCTGGAAATAGTTGGCATCAAATTCACCGCTCTCTACTACCTCGTTGGGGATGATGTAGTCGTCGAAGATTTTAATATCCAGAGTGTAGCCCTGCTCCTTAAGAAGCGGTTTTGCCTGTTCCAGAATCTCCGCATGGGGAGTGGCAGAAGCAGCCACGGTGATGGTGGTATCCTCCTGGGCAAAAGCGGTGGCGGAGAGGGTTCCCAGTACCAGGGCAGAAGTAACAAGTGCAGCAGTAAATTTTTTCATAATCAATTCCTCCATTTCAGTTGTCTATTTTGAAATCAGCGTCAGCAGGGAATGAAGTTCAGTATACGGACGCTGTCATTTCTGTTTTCTATACGATTTAAGCGTAGGTAGGTTAAGCCTTACGTTTGTCGACTTTCTTTGCAAGAGTCATGCCTGCGCTCTGGAAGAGCTGAAAGAGCACTACCAGAAGAACTACGGTGACGATCAGAATAGGCGGATCATACCGGTGATAACCGTAGCGGACCGCAATATCTCCCAGACCTCCGGCGCCAAGGGCGCCTGCCATGGCAGTGTATCCAAGGATGGTTCCCAGAGCAATGGTGGCGTTGACAATCAGGGAAGTGCGGGCCTCCACCAGGAGAACCTTCCATATAATTGTAAAGGTGCCAGCACCCATGGAACGGGCGGCTTCAATGACGCCCTCATCCACTTCCTTTAAGGAGGACTCCACCATCCGGGCAATAAAGGGAATGGCGGCCAGAGTCAGAGAAACGATGGCTGCATTTGGGCCATAGCCTTTACCAACCAGCACGCGGGACAGAGGAATCACCAGGATCAGCAGAATCAGGAACGGAATGCTTCGCACAATGTTGGCAATCACATCCAGGATTTTGTACAGCACTCCGTTGGGCTTTAAGCCGTCCTTCGCAGAAATGGTGAGGAGAATGCCCATGGGAAGACCGAAGAGATATCCCAAAAAGGAGGACCCCAGGGTCATATATAAGGTTTCGCCGATCCCTTTGAGGATCATATCAATTACTTCCGGACTAAACATCTTCTGTCACCTCCTCAATAGCCAGCCCACGGTCTGCCAGATACTGTTTCATGGCACCCACATTGGCGCTGTCTTTGATAAATTCCAGGATCATTTCTCCTTTGGCTACGCCGCCTACATTTTTGGTGTCAGCCTTCAGGATGTTCACCGGCTCCCGGAAGGTGAGCACCAGGTTGGCGATCACCGGCTCAAAGGCCGAGTTTTCGGAGAACACAATCCGGATTTTATCGCCGCTCTTGATTTTGGAGCGGGTACCCTCCGGTTTTTTGCCAAGCGTCTCTCCAGAGTCACGAAGAATGATCTCCTTGGCTGCCGCTGATTTGGGGTGTTCAAAGATCTCAGATACCAGTCCCCATTCTGCCACCTCTCCGCCGCTTAGGATGGCAACGTGGGAGCAGATCTCCCGAACTACAGCCATCTGGTGGGTGATGATCACAATGGTGATGGAGAAACGCTGGTTAATGTCTTTTAATAGTTCCAGGATGGAAGCTGTGGTCTGGGGATCCAGCGCGCTGGTGGCCTCATCGCACAGGAGAATTTTCGGATCAGAGGCCAAAGCTCTTGCAATGGCTACCCGCTGTTTCTGTCCGCCGGAGAGCTGAGAAGGGTAGGCGGCCTGCTTTTCTGCCAGCCCTACGATCTCCAGAAGCTCCAGCGCCCTGGTTTTTGCTTCTTTTTTGTTTTTTCCCTGTATATACAGGGGAAAACAAACATTTTCCAGAACCGATTTCTGCATCAGCAGATTAAAGTGCTGGAAGATCATTCCGATATCCTGGCGCTGGCGGCGAAGCTCCTTTTCCGACAGATCTCCCAGAGCAATTCCATCAATCAGAACTCTTCCTTCCGAAGGAGTTTCCAAAAAATTCATACATCGCACCAGAGTGCTTTTGCCGGCTCCGGACATTCCGATAATTCCGTAAATGTCACCGGAACCGATGGTTAAATTAACATTTTTCAGAGCCTCCACGGAGCCGTCTTTTCCAAGAAAGCTTTTGGAGAGGTTCTCAATTCTTATTTCTGACATAAAATTCCTTTCTGACAGGGCAAAGTGCCCTGAAGTTCCTTTTTGCCAAAGGCTGCGGTAAGACAGCAGAGTGTGCTGTCTGCCGCGTTTTATTCAGCAGGTAACCCGGCAGTTTCTTTGGCAAGTAGTACTATAGCACGTTTGCACGAAAATTGCCAATTCCAAAAAAATACACCTGGCTATAGAAAAAAACTATAACCAGGATGGAAATTTACTGGGAATACTTTCATAAGCTTTCGTTCAGGAGACCGTTGATTTATATTTACGGATCTCTTCCAGATATTTTTTCCCCAGAGGGCTGATGGAGCTGCCTTTTCGCACCAGGTAACCGATGGTGATTACCTCATCGGATTTTAATTTTACTGCGCAGTAATCTGTGCCGTTTAAGTTTTCACAGATAATGCCGCAGCACAGTGTGTAGGCATTTAACCCTACCATGAGATTCAATAAGGTGGCCCGATCGTTGGCCCGGATCAGCCGTTTGTATTCATAGGTGCTTAGAAACTCTTCTGCAAAATAAAAAGAATTGTTCTGCCCCTGTTCAAAGGACAGGCAGGGGTAGTCGCTTAATTCTTCCAGGGCGATCTCCTCTCTGTTTGCGAGGGGGTGGCCTTTCCACATATATACATAAATGCTGCAGCTGAGAAGCTCATGGAATTCCAGATTGTTTTCATGAAAAAGTTTGTTGAGGGCGTTGCGGTTGAAATCATTGACATAGAGTATACCGATTTCGCTTTTGTAATTTTTTACATCCTCGATCACATCATAGGTCCGTGTCTCCCGGACCGCAAATTCGTATTCATCCATGCCGAACTGTTTTACCATTTCCACAAAGGCATTGACTGCAAAGGTATAGTGCTGCATGGATACTCCGAATTTTTTCTTGGGCTGTTCTTTGGTAATATATTTGGATTCGATCAATTCATACTGTTCCATCATCTGTCTGGCGTGGCCTAAAAATTCTTCACCCTCTGGAGTCACCAAAATTCCCCGGTTCGTGCGGTGGAAGATGGTGATTCCTATTTCCTCCTCCAGTTCCTTGATGGCGGAGGAAAGACTGGGCTGGGAGATAAAGAGCCGTCTGGCAGCTTCGTTCATGGAAGAAGCGCCAGCCACAGTAATGGCGTAGCGAAGCTGAGTCAGTGTCATAGAGACCTCCTGTTTTTTTATTTCAGAGGATTCGGGCATCAAAAGTCACTCGTGCAAGTTTTTTGTGCAATCGGACAGAGGGCGTCGTTCTTAGGGCGTTTGGCACCCGAATCTTCATAGAAAATTCTTCCCTGTGAAACAAAATTGCGCTGCAGGATCCGATCAGTTACAGCATACCATTATATAGGAAGAAAGGTCAAGAAGCTTCCGGAAAGGAAAAGCATTGGAAAGACATGGAAAAAGCAGGACTGCGGTACCGGAGGGCGGACAGCAATAAAATGCAAAACCGTCATAAATTTTTTGTAGCCCTGGAGGCCGGTATATGGTAAACTAAAAGTACAGAATGGCGGGGCCAAACCGAAAGTAAAGATAGAAAAGCGCAATGCAGGAAGCAAGATCCGAAAGGCTTCAGAGGAACGGCAAAAGGGGAAAGACGGAAATATAGAAGGCGGAGGCTCCAACCAGGAGAAAAAGGAAAGCAAGAAAGGGGATTTGAAGTATGGCAGTGACCAAGAGCAGTTTTGGAAAGACCTTAGATGGGCAGGAGCTGACGTTGTATACTCTGACGAATACAAAGGGTATGAGCGTGAAAGTGACAGACCTGGGGGCTACCCTGGTGTCTGTGATGTTGCAGGATAAGAATGAGATACTGCGGGATGTGGTGCTGGGCTATGATGATGCAGAGGGGTATTATAAAAACACCTGCTATTTCGGTGCAGTAATCGGCCGCAGCGGCAACCGGATTGAGCAGGGGCGCTTTACTTTGCATGGAAGAACGTATCAGCTGGATCAGAATGATCATGAAAACAATCTTCACAGCGGAAACAATGGTTTTGACAGACGGATTTGGAAAATGGAGGCAGTGACGGAGAACAGCGTGCGTTTCAGCCTGGAGGATGAGGATGGAGAACAGGGCTATCCCGGGAATTTCCAGGTGTCTGTCACCTACCTTCTGACGGAGGAGAATGAGCTGTTTTTACGTTACCGTGGGGTATGCGATGAGGATACTGTGGCGAATCTGACCAACCATGTGTATTTTAACCTGGCAGGTCACGATTCCGGAGATGTGCTGGATCAGGAACTGATGATGAGCGCAAAGTATTACACGCCGGTTAAGGATTCCAAGGCAATCCCCACAGGTGAGATCGCCCCGGTGGCAGGGACGCCTATGGACTTTACCGCAGCAAAACCGATTGGGAGAGAGATCGATGCAGAGTTTGAGCAGCTGAAACTGCTGGGTGGGTATGACCATAACTTTGTTCTGAAAAAGGATAAAGGCACAGTAATGAAGTTTGCAGAAGCCTACAGTCCGAGAACCGGTATCTGCCTGGAAGCCTTTACAGATCTTCCGGGTGTCCAGTTCTATGCAGGCAACTTTATCACACCTCAGAAAGGAAAGGGTGGAGTTTCCTATGATAAGCGCTGCGGCTTTTGCTTAGAGACCCAGTATTATCCCAACTCCGTGAACCAGCTGGGCTTTGCAAAGCCGATTCTTCGGGCAGGGGAGAATTATGAAACCACCACCTGTTACAAATTTTCTGTCCGGTAATGGAAAAAATACTTGCAATTTCAGGTGATCCGGTGTAATCTGTTTTCGGTAAGAAAATATAGGGCGTTCCACAAAAGTTGTTGGAATGCCCTGTTTTGATAAATAGGAAAGGAAGAAACGTATGAGTGAATACTTTAATGTAGCAGATATTTTCGGGGAAAATGTATTCAGCGATAAGGTGATGCAGGATCGTCTGCCAAAAAAGATTTACAAAGAGCTTCATAAAACGATTGATGAGGGAAAAGAGCTGGATCCCATTGTGGCGGAGGTGGTGGCGGAGGCCATGAAGCAGTGGGCCATAGAAAAGGGAGCTACCCATTATACTCATTGGTTTCAGCCCCTTACCGGCGTTACAGCGGAAAAGCATGATTCCTTTATTACAGCCCCAAGACCTGACGGAACCATTCTCATGGAGTTTTCCGGCAAGGAACTGATCAAGGGTGAGCCGGATGCTTCTTCCTTTCCTTCCGGCGGCCTTCGGGCTACCTTTGAGGCCAGAGGCTACACGGCCTGGGACTGCACTTCGCCGGCTTTTGTAAGAAAAGACGCTGCGGGGGCGATTCTTTGTATTCCC
>CAJLNC010000020.1 GCA_905207905.1 uncultured Lachnospiraceae bacterium
CTTCTCTGTGAGCAACTCTGGACATAGCCAGGTACATACCAACCTCAGAGCACTCACCCTCGAAGTTTGCTCTCAGACCAGCGATGATCTCTTCGCTTACGCCCTCAGTGATACCAACCTCATGCTCGCAAGCCCAGGTCATAACACCCTCTTTTACCTCTTCAAATTTGTCAGCTCCTGCCTTACAGATGGGGCATACTTCGGGAGCTGCTTCGCCTTCATAAACATAACCACAAACTTTACATACAAATTTTGCCATAATTTTGTTCTCCTTTTTATTATAAATTTTATTTTAGTACCTGTTACTATCTTCCAAATTAGCACTTTTTAAGGGGTCTGTCAAGGCAGAACCTTGCCCCTGTAGGCATTGTTGGCAGAGTCCGTAAAAATTTGCAACGTATCCCTCAATTTCCCCGTCAAACCCATGAGCAGCGGTTTCCATGATCGCGTCCATGGAGGCTGTTTTCAGGTCAGAGACATGATGACAATGTCTGCAGATGAAGTGACAGTGCCGGGAGACATCTCCGTCAAAATGATCCGGGCCATCGCCGGTGGAAATCTTCTGGATCTCCCCCAGTTCTGTTAAAAGCGCCAGGTTTCGGTAGACGGTTCCTAAGCTGATCCGGGGCTGTTCCTTTCGCAAAGAGGTGTAGATCATCTCAGCGGTAGGGTGATCCTTGCGCCCAGCTAGGAAATTTTTGATGGACTCTCTTTGCCTGCTGTATTTTAGAGTAGCCATATAAGAGTCTCCTTAATAATAGTAATTAATACTGTTATTATAATAACAGAAGAAAGAAAACTTGTCAACATATAAAATAAATTTATTTGAAAAAATTTATTTTATATGTTGGTAATGAGCCAACCGGCCGCGCCTGGATGGATCTTTGGCAAATGGCGCAGGGGCCAATCCGCTGCAGTTTGCTGCCGCTCAATTTTTAGAGCAATTTAATAACATAAACTTCCTCAATTCGATTATAATAAAGAAGACAGTAGAAGATCCTTGCAGCAGACGGAAAGCCCGAAAGGGCGGAGCGCTGATGAGGATTGGTCAGAAAAAAGGAGGATTTCAGTATGTATGATGTGATCATTGTTGGTTCCGGCCCTGCCGGTCTGGCGGCGGCTATCTATGGAGAGAGAGCCAGGCTGTCAGTGCTGGTGCTGGAGAGGGAATATATCAGCGGCGGCCAGGTGGTGAATACGTATGATGTGGATAATTATCCTGGGCTTCCCGGTATCGGAGGTTATGAGTTGGGAATGAAATTCCGGGAACATGTGGACAAGTTTGGAACAGAATTTGTGACTGCAGAAGTGAAAAACATTATAATAGAAGATACTGTGAAAAGGGTGGAGACAGATTCTGAAGTTTATGAAGGGCGGACCGTGATCCTTGCTATGGGAGCGGCGCACCGTAAACTGGGAGTTCTGGGAGAGGAAGAACTGGCTGGCATGGGGGTTTCCTATTGCGCTACCTGCGATGGAGCCTTCTTTAAGAACCGCGTTGCTGCTGTTGTGGGAGGCGGAGATGTTGCGGTGGAGGATGCGCTGTTTTTGGCCCGGATTTGCGAGAAGGTTTATTTGATTCACCGCAGAGATCAGCTGCGGGCGGCCAAGATCCTCCAGGAGAAGCTGTTTGCCTGCTCTAATGTGGAACTGATCTGGAACGCAGAGGTGACGGAGATCTGTGGGGAGGATCAGGTAGAGTGCATTAAAATAAGAGAAAAAGGGCAGGAAAGTGTAAAAGTCCTTCCGGTAGACGGAGTATTTATCGCAGTTGGAACTGTACCAAATACGAAAGAAATTTGTAATAACTGTAATAAATTGGAAATGGATAAGGCTGGATATATTCTTGCAAGGGAAGATTGCGTCACGAATATTCCGGGAATTTACGCTGCTGGAGATGTAAGAACTAAGAAATTAAGGCAAATTATTACAGCAGCAGCGGATGGGGCCAATGCTGTGACCAGTGTGCAGGAGTACCTGAATTCCTTGTAAATAAAGGGAAAAATGAATACAACCTCCAAGAAAAACATAAGAAAAATATTATTAAGAAAAAATTAATTAAAAGACTTGACATAATTATTGCGATTTGTTATGATAGACCCGTAATAAATGTAATAAATTCGTAATAAATGGTTAGAAATTTGGAGGTTGAGATAATAATGAAGAAGGGAATTGCGAAGTTTACGGCGTTTTGTGTGGCGGCCGGTATGACATTTGGCGGTTCAGGGATTGTTTCCCTGGCAGATGGACCGGAGATGTCTCTGGTTGGGATCGGGAGTTTGTCAGCAGTGAAGGAGACGGATGCTGAGACAGCTTCTGAGGAGACGGAAGACTCCGCCCAGGAAGAAGAGAGTACGGGATCCTTTGGTAATATTGGAGCCGGGCTGACTTCACAGGGAGCAGGGGAGACAGAAGCCGTAGATGAGCAGGAGACTTTCGATAACAGCACAGAGGATGGGGCAGCAGCAGAAGAGACATCCGGAGAAACTGGCGGGGATGTGTCTGCGCCGGAACAGCAAGTTTCTGAGGAGACAGAAGCTGTGCCGGAGACAGAGCCGGTGCTGGATACCAGCATGGTAGGCACCACTGGTTTTGCTCAGTGTAATGAATATGTGAACATTCGGGCTACCGGAGATACCAACGGAGAGGTTTTGGGAAAACTTTACAACAATGCTGCAGTTTACATCGAAGGTGTAGATGAACATGGATGGTACAAGGTAACCTCCGGTAATGTTACCGGATACGTGGCTTCTCAGTATATTATGGTAGGTTCTCAGGCAGAGCAGCTGTCTCAGGAAGTGGGATACCATGTGGCTGAAGTGGGAGCTGAGGTTCTGAATGTCCGGGCAGATGCCAGTCAGGATTCCGAGATTGTTACCACAGTTACCAATACCCAGGAAGTAGAAGTGGTGGAGGACTGTGGAGAATGGCTGAAGGTGGCCGTTGATGCTGAGACCTATGGGTACGTGTCCGCAGACTATGTATATGCGGAGCGTCAGTACCAGGAGGCAGAGTCTATTGAGGAGGAACAGGCCAGACTGGATGCAGAGTGGCTGGCATACTTAGAGGAACAGGCTCAGGCAGAGGCTGAGTATCAGGCATATTTAGAACAGCAGGCCCAGCAGAATGTACAGGAACCTTCCTATGAAGAGCCTTCTTATCAGGAGCCTTCCTACGAAGAGCCTTCTTATGAAGAGCCGGATGATACAAACAGCAGCTATGGAGATGCTCAGACAACAGCAGATGCGCTGTATCAGGAGTACTTGAATGCCCAGGCAGAGGCAGACGCAGCAACCCAGCAGGCGGATGAACAGCTGGTATATGATACTGCAGAAAAAGCTCAGCAGGCATATCAGGAATATCTGAATGCTCAGGCACAGGCGGATGCTTTGGCAGCAGGCGGTTCCACAGATCAGAGTCAGGATTACACAGACGGCACAGAGGATTATGTGGAGGATGATTATACAGAAGATGAGTATGTAGACGACACCACAGAAGAGGACTATGTGGAAGACTATGTAGAGGATGACTACATAGAAGACGACTATGTAGAGGACGATTATGTGGAAGACGATTATGTGGAAGACGACTATGTGGAGGATGGAGGTTCTGAGGATACCTCAGACAACGGATCTTCCTACAGTCTTGGTCAGGAGATTGCGAATTATGCAGTTCAGTTTGTAGGCAATCCTTATGTGTACGGAGGCACCAGCCTTACCAATGGAGCGGATTGTTCCGGTTTTGTTCAGTCTGTAATGGCTAACTTTGGCATCGGCCTTCCGAGAACAGCTGCTTCCCAGTCCGGCGGCGGAGTGGAGGTTTCCCTGGATGCCCTGCAGCCCGGAGACCTGTTGTTCTACTATGGCGGCGGCGGAATTGGGCATGTGACCATGTACATTGGCAATAATCAGGTAGTACACGCAAGTAACCCTTCATCCGGTATTATTATCTCTGATATGTCTTACAGAACACCGGCCTGGGCAAGACGTTACTGGTAAACTTGTTATCTCAACCAAATATTACATAAAGCGAAACCGTTAGGTCTTTTGGCCTGGCGGTTTTGTGATTCCGGCAGAAAAACAGGGAGCGAGGAGATGCCGGGCAAAGCGGGAAACTAAAATATTGTGAAACGCAGGTCAGGGTGGGAAAAGGAATGGGGATGAATCGTCGCATAGTGTATGGAAAAGTCTGATAATTGTTTTCGGGGATTTTACAGATCCAGGGGATTTGTATGGGAAAAGTAAAAAAATGCACAAACTTTGTCCAAAAACATCGAAAAAGAGGGAAGGGGATGTGGATGCGTGTGGATGGTTGTCCACAGAAAAGGTGGACAAAAAACGTGGGAAAAAGAGTTATACACGAACTTATCCACATTATCCACATTTTTTTGTGGTTTAAAAGTAGATTCTGGAACGGTTTGGGATGGAACAAGCGTTTTGTGAATTGTGATAAAAGTATTGATTTGGGAGAAAAAAGAGAAATAAGTATTGACAAATAAATAGTAAATTAATTTTCAGAAATAACAGATATTTTATCGGAGAGTCTCATGATTTGTGTTAATATTTGCTATGATAAAGACAATAGCATATCTTTCGGACTGATTTGTGCTTCCACTATTTGACGGATTCTTTTTCCGGGCCTCATAATTCAGAGTTCGGATACAGAAGTCAGGAGTATATGGAATATGAAATAGAGGATGCTGCAAAATACTAATTCCGGCGGATTTTCGGTGTGTTTTGCTCCGAAAAGATGTTATTTTTCGGAGCAAAATCACCCGAAAGGGCGCCGCCAGAGGTATTTTGCAACATCCCCCATATGAGAGAAGAACCCTATCTGCATATTTTTATGAAGCCGCGAAATACAGGAATGCCCTGTTTCCCCATGTTCTCAGGGTGCCATTGAACGCCGTAGATGGGCAGAGTTTTGTGCTGCAGAGCCTCCACAGTTCCGTCGGGAGCTTTCTGGGTGATTGTCAGATTTTTGCCCAGGCGTTTCACAGACTGGTGATGGGAACTGTAGACTTTGTAATTTTTTTTGTAGAGATTGTAGATCCAGGAGTTTTTTCCTACATTTCGGACTGTGTGCCAGCGGCCTCTGTGATTTTTAATGTTCTGATTCAGGGAACCTCCAAAGTAGACGTTGATCAGCTGCATTCCACGACAGATGCCAAGGACAGGCTTTTTTGCTTTCACATAGATACGGTTAGTGGTGGCGGTCTTTTTCAGAGAAATTACGCTGGAGTTGGATGTTTTCCAGGTTACCTTTTGGGAGGTGTGCCGCAGTGTCAGGGGCGTGCTGGTACCTGCAGAAAGGGTCATTTTCTGATCCGTCAGAAATGAACCACTGGCGGATGCAGCCTGTGTGTTTGCCAGGGTCAGTAAAAGTAAGAGAAAAATTAGACCGAAAACATGGTGATACCGTTTTGGCTTCTGTTGGTTTTGCATAAGCAGTTTTACTCTGGAGTTCATAATTTGCGGCCTCCTTTGTATAACAATATTTGACCATAAATAATACGGAAAAATTGATTTTCTACGAATCTATTTTACCCCTCCCCAAAGGGGTGTCAATATTTTAATACAAAAAAAGTACCGACCCCACAGCTCCTGCGTCTGCAAAATCAGTACTTTAAATGCGCCTTCAGGGGCTCGAACCCTGGACACCCTGATTAAGAGTCAGGTGCTCTACCAACTGAGCTAAAGGCGCTTATTAAGTTGTTGTTCCGGCGAACAAATAGTATTATAGTACAGCAGAATAAAAAAAGCAAGCCCTTTTTAAAAAAAATTTAGAAAAAATTGAAAGTTTTTTCTTGCGGCCAGGAGACAATGCCATTATAATAAGTAATATGTGGGAGTTTCCCCGGTCATAATTAAGAAAATGAAAGGAAACGAAGAGATGAATCAGAACAGCGGTACGGATTCCGCAGCGGATCAGCGTGGCAAGGATATGCTTCATGCCACACCTCCCGGGAAAAATCAGAAATTCATAAGGAATGACCAGTATTTTACCGTTTGTATTTACACGTTTATTCTGGTGGTTATCAGCGCAGTGGCTATTAAAGGAATTTTTTCCATTGATCAGACAGGAGCCTTTTTTGTGGGGATTCTTCGGGCGTTAGGTCCCTTTTTGATCGCTTTGCTGATCGCTTATATTTTAAATCCTTTTGTGAAATTTGTAGACCGCTGGCTGAAAAAGATATGCCCGAAGCTGCCGGAAAAGGTTTCTTTGGTCTTGGCCATGTTTGTGGTATATCTGCTGGGATTAGGGATGATCTTTGCTATTTTGGTATATGTGCTGCCGGAGATTGTGAGGAATCTGGCAGACCTTGTCAACTACATCCCTCAGGTATACGAAGATCTGGAGGCCTTTTTAGAGTCCCTGCAGCAGCAGTTTCCAACGGTGGATTTCAGCGCCATTACTACCATGCTGGAGGATACCCAGACGGACGTGGTAGCCAGCATTACAGCAGTGGCGAAAGATATGATTCCAGTGCTTTATACAGCCTCAGTGTCTGTGGTGACCTGGTTTGGCAATTTCCTTATTGCCATGATCGTTTCTGTATATATGCTTTATGGAAAGAAGTCCCTAAAGAGGATGCTGAAGATTGTGATGTACTCCTTTATTCCCAAGAAGCAGATTCAGACGGTAAAGGAGATTCTGTTGGAGTGCAACAATATTTTCAGTAAATATCTGGTGAGCAAAATGATAGACTCCTTTATTATCGGAGTCCTCTGTGCCATCCTGATGGTGTTCCTGCGTCTGCCCTACGTATCTTTAATCAGTGTGATTGTGGGCATCACCAACATGATCCCTTACTTTGGCCCCTTCATTGGAGCGATCCCTGGGATCGTTATTATCCTCTGCATCAATCCTATACAGGCGCTGGTTTTCGCTGTTATGATTCTGTGTCTGCAGCAGTTTGACGGCTTAATCTTAGGCCCGAAGCTTTTGGGAGATTCCACAGGAATGAAGCCTCTCTGGATCATTTTTGCCATCACCATTGGCGGTAAATTCTTTGGCGTGATCGGCATGTTCCTGGGCGTTCCGGTGGTGGCCGCTTTGGCTTATCTGGCGGAACGCTATATGCGGCATCGCCTGGCGAAGAAACATCTGTCTATGGATAAGCTGTGATATAAGGCATCTGGGGCGAGGGAGAGGTGAGGGAAGAACCGTGAGGAGCCAGAAACAGCGTGTGCCTTTCAGGAGGTGGAAGCGGTTCTTTTCTGACCGTATGGTTCCTGCAGACGGATGGCAGAATACAGAAATATCAAAAGACCCGGAAGTCAGTTCTTCCGGGTCTTTTCTTTTCCTGAGAGCAGTTTCTGCATGTCATCCAGCGCTTTTTTCAGGGACAGCGCTTTGCGGTTCAGGGAGGATTTATCGTAAGTGAGCAGATAGAGGGTTTCCCGCCATTTGCTTTTTCCAATCATGGAGAAATCTCCTTACAGTACCCTTTCTATAAAATATGATGCAAAATTCTGAGAGTGCGAAGTATAGAAACAGTTGCCAGGTATTCTTTGACTTCTTAACCAAAATAGGGAAAGAACCTAGAAAAGGGAAGGCTCTCTGTGGATGATCATTTTATGAATGGGATTTCCTTTGGAAGAAAAGCGCTCCTCATATTCCGTCATAACATTTCCCTGGGATAAAATCGGATCATGATGCAGGTCATAGGTAAAGGAATCCAGGATCCAGCCAGCCTCCTTCACCTGCTCCAGGGCAAAATCAAAGAGCAGGCGGTTGTCGGTTTTAAATTCCACCCGGCCCTCCGGTTTTAGGATCTGGTTATAGCGGGCCAAAAATTCTTTGCTTGGCAGGCGGCGTTTGGCGTGCCGGTCTTTTGGCCAGGGGTCAGAGAAATTCAGATAAATTCCATCCACCTCATTTTGCCCAAATACTTTCGGCAGATCCTCCGCATCCATGCGGAGAAACAGCAGATTGTTTACCTCCGGAAGCTGTTCTCTTTTTTCCAGAGCCCGCAGCAGGACGCTGGAATATTTTTCAATGCCCACATAATTCCGGTCAGGATGGGCAAGGGCAAGATCAGTGATGAAGCGGCCTTTTCCCATGCCTACCTCCAGATAGAGGGGCTGGTGATTTCCAAAGACTTCCTGCCAGCAGCCTTTTTTTTCTTCCATGATGCTTTCCTGAATCACATATTTGCTGGCCGCAATGGCCTCCCTTGAACCGGGGATATTTCGTAATCTCATAATAACTCCTTTTTGTGATAGCGCCTGTGCACATGGGCGTGCTGCCCTGTGTACACGGACGCTACGGATTGTCGATAGAAAAAACAGCAGGCTCAGGCAGTGACAGCGCTGCTCGTTGGGGCAACTGAGCCTGCAGGAAAACCGCAGAAAAACCGAAAAGGATACGGCGGCGTATTTGATTCCCGACTACAATAGCAGATCGGGGGATGTTTTGCAATATACAATTTGCAGATTGTTATGAGATTAGTAACTGTTTTCTCATAACAGCTGGAAGGGACTGTTTCGCAGCAGGAAATGAAATTAGATTTTTTTGTAGGCTCTGGGCTTTGTATGCGGATGCCGGCGTTACAATATTGAAAAAAAGGCGGGGGCATGATATGCTGTCATTGATAAACCGGCAAAAAAGAAGATGAGTGGAAAACAGGATGTGAAATTTTCGCAGGAAAGCTGTGCAGTGCTTTTGAAAGGATGGTGAGGGGCGTGGATGTAAAATTTATCAACCCGGGAGCAGAGGAGATGATTCGGCAGATTCTGGAATTTCAGACCCCGGAGACCTCGGCGTGGTGGTCCTCTCCTCTGTATCATTTTTATCCTCAGCTGGATCAAGAATATGCCCAGGGGCTGGCCTTTCCTGAGAGAATGGCTTATCTGGAGCAGATGCTGCAGAAAATTTATGAGGAGCAGAGAGCTGTGATTGATCAGAAGGCAAAACAGTATGCCGATCATTGGACTGTTTGCCGAGGACAGATTACAGAGGCTTTATCAGAAGCCTTTGAAGTGGACCTTACCAATCAATTTCAGGATCTGAGATGCCTTGTCAGCCTAAATCCCGTAGAACCCCGTTTTCTGCAGGAGAGAAGTTTTTCTGTTTTTTATCTGAACAGCGAGAGAGGCGCCATTGGGGAGGCAATACATGAGATGGTGCATTTTGTGTGGTTTTATGTGTGGCATCAGGTGTTTGGGGATCGTGTTGAGGAATATGAGCGCCCCAGCACGAAATGGATTTTAAGTGAGATGGTGGTAGAGTCTGTGATGCGAGATCCCCGGCTCAGCTCCATCAATCCCTATTTCCCCAGAGAGAATGGCGGCTGTATTTATCCCTGGTTTTTTGACATGATCGCTGGTGGAAAGCCCATACTGGAGACTCTGGATCCCTGGTATCGCAGTATGGGCATTCGGGATTTTATGAAGAAGAGCTATGAATATTGTCTGGAGCATGAGGATGAGATCCGAGGCCATATGAACCGGGCGGAGACGGCAGAGATTTAAGTCTTTCATACGATTGACCTATAATTTGGCGTATATAATTAGGAGCTGAAAAAGGAACAAAAGCAGAGCAGTGAAAAGAGAGGGAAAACATTGAAGATTAAAAATTACGTAAAACCGACAAGTCTGGAAGAAGCGTATCAGTGGAATCAGAAGCGCAGCGCCCGCCTTATGGGAGGTATGCTGTGGCTGAGACTGGGGCGGGGAACGATTCAGACAGCCATTGACCTGTCCGGCCTGGGATTGGAAGGAATCAGGGAGACAGAGGAGAGCTTTTACATAGGGGCCATGACTGCCCTAAGAAGCCTGGAACAGCATCCGGGTCTGGAGGCGTACACAGAAGGGAGCCTTCGGAAAGCAGTGAGTTCCATTGTGGGGGTGCAGTTTCGGAATTTAGCCACAGTGGGAGGAAGTATCTGGGGGCGTTTCGGATTTTCGGATGTACTCACCGTATTTCTGGCTTTGGATACTTGGGTGGAGCTTTACAAAGGAGGCTTCGTGCCTCTGTCTGAGTTTGTAAACAGAAAGAAGGACAATGATATTCTGCTGGGACTTAGGGTAAAAAAGCGTCCTCAGCACACTGCATATCAGTCTTTCCGCAATACCAGGACGGATTTTCCGGTGCTTACCTGCGCAGTGAGTCTCCAGGATGAGGGACGGGGAATTGCATCTGTGGGGGCAAGACCGGGCCGGGCTATGACTCTGGAACTTCCGGAGGAATGGTGCAGGAAATTGGCAGAATTGCGAGAAGCGGCAGGAAAAGCCGAAGAAGGAGCGTTTGTGGAAGGGGCGGAAGCACAAGAAAAGCTTCTGGAATTTTCGCAGAGGGATCATTGGAAGAAAGAAGCAGAACGTCTGGCAGAAGAACTGGCGGCCAGGATTCCTACAGGCAGTAATATGAGAGCGGGTGCGGAGTACAGAACTCATTTGGCCAAGGTACTTCTGGGCCGCTGCCTGGAAGAATTGATGCAGAAAGGAGAGGTACGGGCATGAAGATCGCTTTGATTTTAAATGGAAAAAATGTAGAGGCGGAAGTGGAAGATGGAATGACCCTGTATGATTTTGTCCGCTCAAAAGGCTGCGCCAGCGTAAAGTGCGGCTGCGAGACCTCCAACTGCGGTCTTTGCACTGTATTCTTAGACGATGTGCCTGTACTCTCCTGCTCGGTGCTGGCGGCAAGAGCGTCCGGACACCGGGTAGATACTCTGGAGGGGCTGCAGGAAGAGGCAGAAGAGTTTGGCGCTTTTATCGCAGGCCAGGGAGCGGAGCAGTGCGGCTTCTGCAATCCCGGCATGATTATGAATGCCATTGCCCTGTTTCGGGAAAAATCAGATCCCACAGACCAGGAGATACGGGAATATCTGGCAGGAAACCTGTGCAGGTGTTCCGGTTATGAGGGACAGATGAGAGGTATTCGAAATTTTATCGCCTATAAAAAGGAAAAAGCCCTTCAAGGCGAGCAGAAGGAAGAAGAGAGGATGAGAATGAGGCGGGGAATAGAGGGAACCCGGGAAAACCCGTCAGATGAGCCGGAAAAAGAAGCCGGGGTGCAGGAGGGAGGCGCCGGAGCATGAAGGATATGGAGAAAAAGCTGGGAGAGATCCGCAGGGAGATTGAGGCGAATGAAAGAGAAGCCAGAGAAAGCGGGATCCCCATGAAAACGGCAGAGGAAGGAGCCAGCCTTCGCGCTTCCATGAAAACAGTAAATCAGCCGAAGATGAAAAAGGACGCGATGGCACTGGTTACCGGAAAACCGGTATTTCTGGATGATGTGACCGGCCGGGAGTATCTGGTGGTGAAGGTGCTTAGAAGCCCTCATGCCAATGCCATAGTAAAGAAGATCGATACCGATCGGGCGAAAAAGGTTCCAGGCGTAGAGTGCGTTTTTACCTGGGAGGATGTGCCGAACCAGCGGTTTACCATGGCAGGCCAGACCTATCCGGAGTTAAGCCCCTACGATCGCTTGATTCTGGATTCCCATGTGAGGTATGTGGGAGATCCGGTGGCCATTGTGGCAGGGGAAAATGAGGATTGTGTAGATCGGGCTTTGAAATTGATCCGGACAGAATATGAGGTGCTGCCTGCTGTTTTGGATATGCATGAGGCAAAGGACAGCCAGATACTGATCCATCCGGAAGAAAACTGGGAAGCCCTGGTTCCGGTGGGAGCAGATAATAAAAGAAATCTGTGTGCCAGTCAGAAGAGCGGCGTGGGAGATGTGGAAGAAGTGCTGGCCCAGTGTGACATGGTGGTGGAGGGAACGTACCGTACTCAGGCAAACCAGCAGGCTATGATGGAGACCTTCCGCACTGCCTGCTATATGGATGCCTATGGCCGGCTGAATGTGGTCAGCTCTACCCAGATCGTCTTTCATGTGCAGCGGATTGTGGCGAGAGCCTTGGGGATCCCCCAGAGCAAGGTTCGGGTGACCAAGCACCGAATCGGAGGCGGTTTTGGAGCCAAGCAGACGGTGGTAGCGGAAGTGTTTCCTGCTTTTGTTACCTGGAAAACAGGAAAGCCCTCAAAAATGATCTTTACCAGGGAGGAGTGCCAGACTGCCTCCACTCCCAGACATGAGATGGAAGTAAAGGTGCGGGTGGGGGCAACCAAAGAAGGGCGGATCCGGGCTTTGGATGTGTACGCTCTGTCCGATACAGGAGCTTACGGAGAACATGGGCCTACTACGGTAGGTCTGGTGGGACAAAAGGGAATCACCCTCTACGGAAAGTTGGATGCCTATCGGTTCGATTTTGATGTGGTGTATACCAACCACATGTCTGCGGGAGCCTACCGGGGATATGGAGCCACTCAGGGTATTTTTGCGATTGAGAGCGCAGTGAATGAACTGGCTCAGAAGCTGGATATGGACCCGGTGAAACTTCGGGAAATGAATATGGTCCAGCAGGGGCAGAGGATGCCCTCCTATGAAAATGAGCCCAACCGCAGCTGCGCTCTGGATCGATGCATGGCCAGGGCAAAGGAGATGATCGGCTGGGATGAAAAGTACCCCTGTAAAGATATGGGCAATGGAAAAGTCCGCAGCGTGGGCGTGGCTATGGCTATGCAGGGATCCTGTATTTCCTTTGTGGATACCGGATCTGCGGTGGTGAAGCTGGAGCAGGAGGGAACTTACCATCTTTCTGTGGGTTCGGCAGATATGGGAACCGGGTGCGATACAATCCTGGCTCAGATCGCTGCGGAGGTGCTGGCCTGTCCTCTGGAAAAAATTACTGTCTGCGCGGCAGATACGGATTCCTCTCCCTATGACTCCGGTTCCTACGCCTCCAGCACTACCTATGTGACCGGAAAGGCAGTGGAGCAGGCGGCCGGACAAGTGAAGAGCCTGATTTTAAAAAAGGCGGCTCAGATGATGGAAGCGCCTCTGGAAGAGCTGGAATTTCAGGGAGATCGGGTGATCTGGGATGCAGGAGAAAAGCAGATTTCCATCAAGGAGATCGCAGATGCTTCCACCTGCGGAAATCAGCTGGCCATTGTAGGCTCCGTCACCAACAGCTCCCCCGTCTCTCCGCCGCCCTTTATGGTAGGAATGGTGGAAATCGAGCTGGATAAGGAGACCGGGGCTTTGGAGATCCTGGACTATGTGGCAGTGGTGGACTGCGGAACGCCCATCAATCCGAATCTGGCCAGAGTGCAGACGGAAGGAGGACTGGCCCAGGGAATCGGAATGGCGCTTTATGAGAATGTAAGGAGCAGCAGCAAAGGACAGATCTTGAGCAATTCCCTGATGCAGTATAAAATCCCCACCCGCATGGACGTTCCCAAGTTTCGGGTAGAGTTTGAGAGCAGCTACGAGCCCACTGGGCCTTTTGGCGCGAAATCCATCGGCGAGATTGTGATCAATACCCCGGCTCCTGCGCTGGCTCATGCCATTGCCAATGCAACAGGGGTGTGGTTTCGGGAGCTTCCCATTACCAGTGAAAAAATCTGGCGGGGAATGCGGTAAAAACCACTGGTCAAGTATTGCTTAAGATGATACAATAGATAAATAATTATTTTTTCGGAAATACCGGAAAATAGAATGAGGAGATGAATATTATGGACTGCGTAACTGTAAGAGAGCTGTACCGGGATCGAGAAGCTTACATTGGCCAGGAGATCACGGTGGGGGGATGGCTGAGAAGCATCCGGGATTCCAAGACCTTTGGTTTTTTGGTGCTGCATGACGGCACGTTTTTTGAGACGCTGCAGATCGTCTACAGCGATAAATTGGAAAACTTTAATGAGATCAATAAGCTGAATGTGGGCGCTGCTGTGATCGTAAAGGGCACTTTAGTGGCGACTCCCCAGGCAAAACAGCCCTTTGAGATTCAGGCAGCAGAGGTGAGGGTGGAAGGCGCCTCCACGCCTGATTATCCCATGCAGAAAAAGCGTCACAGCATGGAGTTTCTGCGCACGGTGCCCCATCTGCGTCCCAGAACCAACACCTTCCAGGCAGTATTCCGGGTGCGTTCTCTGGCAGCTTATGCGATCCATCAGTTTTTCCAGGAGAGAGGATTCGTGTATGTGCATACGCCTCTGATTACCGGAAGTGACTGCGAGGGCGCTGGAGAGATGTTCCAGGTGACCACCTTTGATCTGAAGAATGTGCCTACAGATGATCAGGGAGCGGTGGATTTTTCCAAGGATTTCTTTGGCAAACCCACCAACCTGACAGTGAGCGGCCAGCTGGACTGCGAGTCCTACGCCCAGGCTTTCCGGAACGTGTACACCTTCGGTCCCACTTTCCGGGCAGAGAATTCCAACACTACCCGCCATGCGGCAGAGTTCTGGATGATCGAGCCGGAGATTTCTTTCGCAGATCTGAAAGATGATATGATCCTGGCAGAGCAGATGTTAAAGTATGTATTCCGCTATGTGCTGGAGCATGCGCCGGAAGAGATGAATTTCTTCAACTCCTTTGTGGACAAGGGACTTCTGGACCGTTTAAGACATGTGATGGAGTCTGATTTTGGCCATGTGACCTACACGGAGGCAGTGGAGATTCTGGAGAAGAACAACGACAAATTTGAGTACAAGGTATCCTGGGGCTGCGACCTGCAGACTGAGCATGAGCGCTACCTGACCGAGCAGGTATTCAAGAAACCGGTATTTGTCACAGATTATCCCAAAGAGATCAAGGCCTTTTACATGAAGCTGAATCCGGACGGAAAGACCGTGGCAGCCATGGATTGCCTGGTTCCCGGCATCGGCGAGATCATCGGGGGAAGCCAGAGAGAAGAAAACTATGACCTGCTGGCAGCAAGGATCAAAGAGCTGGGGATGAACCCGGAGGAATACAAGTATTACATGGATCTGAGAAAATACGGAACCACCCGCCATGCAGGCTTTGGACTGGGATTTGAGCGCCTGGTTATGTATCTTACCGGCATGGGCAATATCCGGGATGTGATTCCCTATCCCAGAACAGTAGGCAACTGCGAATAATCCGGCGGGCTTGGGCCTGTTGGAAGTTTATAAGACAAGGACTGCCCGTACCGGCAGCGGAAGGCGCAAGTCTCCGGGCCGGGCACGGGCAGATTTAAAAAGGAGAAGATTATTTGTCAAGATACGAAGATAACAATCGACGGGAAAACAGGGGGAGAAAGAAAAAGAGAAGCGCCGTGGGAGCTTTTGTCAGCACACTGGTGCTGGTACTGGCTCTCGGGGTATTCTGCTATGCAGCCTATACGCTGTATGGATATTATAAGGAATATAAGGCTGGCACGGATGAGTACGGAAACCTGAATGATAAATATGTAAGCATTCTTCCTGGCGGCACGGAAGCGGATTCGCAGCTCCAGGAGACAGATGCACCGGGCGCTTCCGGCCAGGGGGCTGTGCTGAGCAATGTGGCGGAGCTGGAAGATCCGGCAACGGTGCAGGCGAAGGTGGAAGCGGCAGGCAAGGAGAAAGCTTTGGAGAATGGGGAGGAGAAGACCCTGCCTATGATGCGCAATCCTATCAATTTCCAGGAACTGAATGCCATCAATGAGGACATCATCGGATGGATCCGAATCGGAGCTTTGGATATTTCCTATCCGGTGGCTCAGGGAGCGGACAACGACTACTATCTTCACCGTACCTTTGAGGGTGTGGAGAACTTTGCGGGCTGCATCTTTTTAAACTGCGACAACAGCCGGTTTTTTACTGATCAGAATTCGATTGTCTATGGGCATAACATGAAAAATGGCTCCATGTTTGGAACCCTTCACGAATTTGAAAATCAGGAGGTCTACGATAAAAATCCCTATTTCTGGATTTTTTCTCAGGACTTTATCTATCAGTACCGGATTTTTTCCTGCTCCAGAGTACATAAGATCGGAGATCCTTACCGGACCCGGTTTTTGACAGAGGATTTCCAGAGCTTTATTGACACTTGTCAGGCGAATTCTCTGATCGATAACGGTGGGGTGTCGGTGACCACAGAGGATCGGATCGTGACGTTGTCTACCTGTACGGCAGATGATTCCACCCGGTTTATTCTTCAGGGTAAATTGGAGCAGGTATATATTTCTAAATAGAGAGCAGAGAAAGGGAGGAAAAGGGATGGAAGATTCGGTAAAGAAATTGCAGGAAATAGTGAATCAGAGCAGTAATATCGTATTTTTCGGCGGAGCGGGTGTGTCCACGGAGAGCGGCATTCCGGATTTTCGCAGCGTGGACGGGCTGTATCACATGAAATACGAGTATCCTCCGGAGACCATCTTAAGCCATACCTTTTTTATGAGAAAGCCGGAGGAGTTTTATCGCTTTTACCATGATAAGATGCTCTGTCTGGATGCAAAGCCTAATGCAGCCCACAAAAAGCTGGCCAAGTTAGAGGCGCAGGGGAAATTAAAGGCAGTGATCACCCAGAATATTGACGGCCTGCACCAGGCAGCCGGCAGTCGGCGGGTGCTGGAGCTTCACGGCAGCGTTCATCGGAATTACTGCATGAAGTGCGGAGCCTTCTATGACGCCAAATACATGAAGGCGGCAGATGGGGTGCCCAGGTGTGAGAAGTGCAAAGGCATGATAAAACCGGATGTGGTGCTGTATGAGGAGGGACTGGATCAGCAGACTTTGCAGGATTCTGTATCGTTTCTCTCCCATGCGGAAGTGCTTATCATCGGTGGAACCTCCCTGGCCGTGTATCCGGCAGCCGGACTCATCGATTATTTCCAGGGAAAGCATCTGGTAGTGATCAACCGATCAGCCACATCCAGAGATCGGTATGCAGATCTTCTGATCCAGGGCAGCATCGGAGAGGTTCTGGGAGCTATTTAAAGAAGCAAGGGATAAAAGAGTTTGTGCCTGGGAGTTGGATTTACACAGGCGCAGATAAAAGAGGAGGCAGAAAATGGACAACCGCCAGGAACGCCCGGATTATCAGGTGGGCGATATCGTGAAGCTGAAAAAACAGCATCCCTGCGGCAGCCAGGAGTGGGAGATTCTTCGGGTAGGAGCGGATTTCCGGTTGAAATGTTTAGGCTGCGGCCATCAGATTATGATAGCCAGAAAGCTGGTAGAAAAAAATACCCGGGGGCTTCGGAAAAAGCAGGAAATACCACAATAGAAGATCACGCATAAAAGGGTGAGAAAAAGAGAGGGAATGAAAAGAGAATAGGATTACTCCGGAAGCAGGAGTTAAAAGAGGGTTCTGATATCCAGATGTACACAGGTTGGCAAGACCAGTGAACAAGGATAAGCAGAACCCTCTTTTTTGGCAGCTGTCTCAATACAGATCTTGATATGCTTGACAGCTGTACGGATGCAAGCTTATGAGTTCAAGGTTATGATTTTACCAGTTCCAGCGCTTTGGCGATCTCCATGACCGCAACGGGAGCCAGGATCAGTCCCAGAGCCAGCAGGTAAAGTTCACCAGGCAGCGCGATGAGGCCGAAGGCGATGCGCACCGGTGTAAAGAGAACCAGCAGTACCAGGGCAAGAGAAGCCAGGCAGGCCAGATTCAGATGACGGTTGGTAAAGAAACCGATGCGGAACAGAGAGCGGTGAGAACGCATATTGTAGGCCTGAACCACCTGGGACAGGGCAAGTACCATAAATGCCATGGTCTGACCGCCGGCCAGAGTGCCGGTGACAGCCTCTCCTCTCTTGAAAGCAAAAAGAGTCAGGAATGCGAACATAAGACCCTGAAGGACTACGCGAATGCCAAGGCCGTGAGCGAAGATTCCTTCATTCTTGGGCTTGGGTTTCTGATCCATAATATCTTTTTCCACAGGCTCCATACCTAAGGCGATGGCAGGCAGGCTGTCCGTCACCAGGTTGATCCACAGAAGCTGCATGGACAGAAGCGGCGTTTTGTGCCATAAAAGCATTGCACAGAATACAGTGATGACCTCTCCAATGTTGGTGCCCAGGAGGAAGCCCACCACCTTTTTAATGTTGGCGTAAATGCCCCGGCCTTCCTGAACTGCGTCTACAATGGTGGCAAAATTATCGTCCGTCAGCGTAATGTCAGCGGCTCCCTTGGCCACATCTGTTCCGGTGATGCCCATGGCGCATCCGATATCAGCAGCTTTTAAGGCGGGAGCGTCATTGACGCCATCTCCGGTCATGGAAACGATCTGATCCTTTTTCTGCCATGCTTTTACAATACGGATCTTATTCTCCGGTGAAACCCGGGCATAGACGGAAATATGTTCCACGGACTGATCCAGTTCTTCCTCTGTCATAGCATCCAGTTGTGCGCCTGTGATGGCTCGGTCCCCGGGCTGAAGGATTCCCAGATCCTTGGCAATGGCGGAGGCTGTCACTACATGGTCTCCGGTGATCATCACAGGTTTAATGCCGGCCCGGCGGCACAGAGCCACAGCGTCTCTTGCTTCCGGACGGGGCGGGTCGATCATGCCCACCAGACCAAGGAGCGTCAGGCCGTTTTCCATTGTCTCGGAAGTGACCTCTTCCGGAATCTGGTCCATCACCTTATATCCAATGGCCAGGACACGGAGAGCCTGCTCACTCATGGATTCATTCATTTTTCTGGCAGCTTCCAGATTGCCCAGAGTGCAGCGGGCAGTCATCATATCAAAAGCGCCCTTTACAATCACCACAGTTTTTCCATCAATCTGGTTAACAGAGGTCATCAGCTTACGGTCAGAGTCAAAGGGAATCTCTGCCAGGCGGGGATACTGTTTATTCAGATCATCCTGCCCCATACCGTTTTTGTGGGCAGCCACGATGATGGAAGTCTCAGTGGGATCGCCGATATGCTGCTCTGAGCCATCCTGTCCGAATACCACAGATCCGTCGCAGCAGAGGGTTCCGTAAAGAAGAAGCTTTCTGGCTTCCGGAGAATTTTCGGTGCTGACATCCTCCAGATGATCAGAACCATCCAGGTAAAGCTTGGTGAGGGTCATGCGATTCTGGGTCAGTGTTCCAGTCTTGTCGGAGCAGATCACAGATGCGCTTCCCAGAGTTTCCACAGCCGGGAGACGGCGGATCAGTGCGTTTTTCTTAACCATGCGCTGTACTCCGATTGCCAGGACAATGGTCACGATGGCGGGAAGACCCTCCGGAATCGCCGATACAGCTAAAGATACGGCAGTCATAAAGATCTCCAGCACAGGAATGCCGTTCATCAGTCCTACCACAAAGATGATGCCGCAGGCGCCGAGAGCCAGAAATCCAAGATATTTTCCGAGCTGTGCCAGTTTTTTCTGAAGCGGAGTCTGGGTATCGCTCTCACCTTCCAGGAGACCTGCAATCTTGCCCATCTCTGTATCCATGCCGGTGGCGGTAACCACGGCAACGGCAGTTCCGTAGGTGACGCTGCAGCCGGAGAAGACCATGTTGCTCCGGTCTCCCACAGAAGCCTTTGCGTCCACCTGCGCGTTAGCATCCTTTTCAGAGGGAACAGATTCTCCGGTGAGAGCAGATTCTTCACATTTCAGGCTGACGCTGGAGAGCAGTCTGGCGTCTGCTGGAATAAAATCTCCTGCTTCCAGGCGGATAATATCTCCGGGAACCAGCAATGCAGCATCAATGATCTGCTCCGTTCCGTCCCGAATCACTCTGGCATGGGGAGCGGACATGTTTTTCAGAGCGTCCAGGGCTTTTTCAGCCTTGCTCTCCTGAAGCATACCCATAACAGCATTGAGAACCACGATGAGCAGAATCAGGCATGGCTCAAAAAACTCCATGGGATCGCCCTCTATGCAGGCGATCACGAAAGAAACGGCAGCGGCGATAAGCAGGATGATGATCATCACATCCTGAAATTGTTCCAGAAAGCGCTGAAGATTTGTCTTTTTCTTCTTTTCCTTCAACCGGTTTTCGCCGTGCTTTTCCAGCAGTTCCCTGGCCCGGTCGCCGGAAAGCCCCTGCTCCTGGGTAGTACCCAGCTCACTTAAAACTTCTGATTTTGGTTTGCAGTAAGGTGTCAAATAAATTCCTCCTTGTCTTGTCAATCCCTTCCGGGCAGGCAGCCATTGGGATCGATGATAAATGATAAATAGTAAGATTATATTAATATGAAGCTTATTCTACCAGTATCCATGGTGTTTGTCACTGAGCAAATCATTAAATATCAATAAAGGATCAATAAAATTAAAATATTCCTGTTGTCCCGAAAAGGAAAAGGCAGTTGCTTCTATTTTAATACAGAAAGGGGAAAATAATTCAATCATTCAAAATAATAAAAAAATCCAGGAAAAAATATTGAAATTTACGATGATTCAAAATAATTCAAAAAGTGCTTGAAATAAAAGGAATTCTATGATAAAGTAAAAAACTGTGATATATTATTTCCTTGCTCTTTCATCAGGAAAGGGCCAGAGACCATAAGGAGGTGCGCGAAGCATGAATAAGTATGAATTAGCTGTTGTAGTCAACGCTAAACTCGAAGACGAAGAGAGAACCGCTGTTATCGAGAAAGTAAAAGAATACGTGACTCGTTTCGGCGGAACAGTGACTGACGTGGATGACTGGGGTAAGAAGAAATTAGCTTACGAGATCCAGAAGATGCGCGAAGGTTTCTACTACTTCGTACATTTTGAGTCTGACAGCACATGCCCGGCGGAAGTTGAGAAACGTGTCCGCATCATGGAGAATGTGATCAGATATTTATGCGTTAGACTGGATGCATAGATAGAATAGGAGATTTGCAATGAATAAAGTCATCTTAATGGGACGTCTGACCAGAGACCCGGAAGTGCGGTATTCCGCAGGGGACAACTCAATGGCGATTGCCAGATATACATTAGCAGTAGACCGCAGATTTAAGCGTGACGGAGAGGCTACCGCAGATTTTATCGGCTGCGTGGCATTCGGCAGAAGCGCAGAATTTGCGGAGAAATATTTCCGTCAGGGCCTGAAAGTGGTTGTGACAGGAAGAATTCAGACGGGAAGTTACACAAACAGAGATGGCCAGAAAGTATACACCACCGACGTAGTGGTGGAGGATCAGGAGTTTGCGGAGAGCAAAGCGGCTTCCGCTGAGCACGGCGTAATGCCTTCTGCGCCCTCATCCAGACCGGCAGCCCCGGCTCCCAGCCAGGCATCAGTAGCAGACGGGTTTATGAACATTCCCGATGGGATTGATGAGGAACTGCCTTTTAACTAATTTATGCGGGGACAGAGTTGCAGAAGTGCGCAGCACGGAACAATTCGCTTGAAAGGTTCTGGCCCCAATAACACATGATGTCAGGGCGCTGCCTTTGCTCTTGCATCATTTCAGAATTTCAGAGAACAGGAGGAATTCATCATGGCTTTCAGTAAAGATAGAGCAGATTCTCCCATGAAGCGGAGAGGCGGACGCAGAAGAAAAAAAGTCTGCGTATTCTGCGGCAAAGAGAATAATGAAATTGATTACAAGGATGTAAACAAGTTAAAGAGATACGTTTCTGAGAGAGGTAAGATCCTTCCCAGAAGAATCACTGGAAACTGCGCAAAGCATCAGAGAGCGCTGACCGTTGCGATCAAGAGAGCACGTCACATCGCTTTGATGCCCTACGTACAGGACTAATTGCCCAAGCAGGACAGTTTAGAAAAGCAAAGCCTTTAAATACTGGATAATCCCGGTATTTAAGGGCTTTTTGTTTTTCACAGGGTGTTACATATTTTTATCTTTTCTTGTTTCACAGGATCAGGGTGTCAAAAGCCCTGATGGAAAAACGCAACGGTCAAATGGTACAAAAGAGCTGTCCTCATTTTGATGCACCAAACATTCCGATGAGCCTTTTAAATTCTATAAATAAAAGGCCATGGTGAAAAATACCTCCGGCGGTATCCTCTCGGGTGGATTTTCTCCGAAAAATAGAATCTTTTCGGAGAAAATCACCCGAAAATCCACCGGAAACCATATTTTGCACCATGGCCTTTTTTAAAAGAAACGCTTAGTCTTCCTCCAATTCTTCCAGAGCCTTCTGATCCACCAGCTCAATCGTTCCTCTTTTTAATTCTACCAGCCCTTCGTTCTGGAAATACCGCAGCATCCTGGTCACCACCTCCCGGGCAGTTCCCAGATGATTGCCGATCTTTTCGTGAGTGATTTTCAGAGAGGTGGTTTGCTCCAGCTGGGCTTCGTTCAGCAGAAAGGTTGCCAGGCGCTTGTCAAAGCTTTTCCACATGATCTGTTCTAACAGCCACATCACTTCGGAGAAACGGCTGGCCATGACCTGGTTGGTGTAGTTTGCCAGTACTGCGGATTCATCCATCACGTTCCGGTAGATGCCGGGAGGAATCACCCAGATCTCAGAGTCCTTTTCTGCTTCAATGGCAACGTCAAATTGAAGACTTTGGAACATACAGGAGGCGGAAAACAGACAAATGTCCCGCTCAAACAGACGGGAAATGGTGATTTCCCGACCCTGCTCTGATAAGATATAGGCTCGCAGCAATCCGCTGCACACCAGGTACAGTCCGCTGCATTCTTCGCCTCCCCCCTGCAGGAGAGTGCCTGCTTTTATCTGTTTCAGTGTTCCGGAAATTTCTAATTTTTGCTGCTGGGCAGCAGTCAGTTTATTCCATATAGGAAAGTATTCTTTTAATTCCATGGTGCCTCCGTTTATTATGCTGGGATCATGTTGCATTAAAACATATTATAACATAGAAAGGGTTAAGAAAAGTACAAAAATTCTTAAGAAAGATAAAGGTTTACATCCCTCCTGGAAAAGTTTATACTGAAGACAATATGATGGGGACTGGAATGGAACCATCTAAGGAGCCAGGGTGCAGAGAATTCTTGTATCCTGGCGCTAAGTTCAGGGGACAGACAACCGAGAAAAGCCTTTTAAAAAGGGATGCAGATGATTTGGTGCATCCGGGGACGAGGCTTTTTGTCTGCGAATTAAAGGAGGAGTTCGATATGAGAAAAAAAGCCAATCGTTTTCTGGCGATTCTGATGGCGGCCTCTTTGATGGCCAGCCATGGAATGACCTCATTGGCAGAGGGGATAACAGAAGTTCAGACAGTAGAGACAGCTGCTGAGACGCCGGCAGCCACAGAAGCGCCCACAGAGCCGCCGGCACCTGCCACAGAAGCGCCCACAGAGCCGCCGGCGCCTGCTACGGAAGCGCCTACAGAGGCTCCCACAGAGGCACCTACAGAAGCTCCGGCCACAGAGGCGCCTACGGAAGCTCCGGTGACAGAGGCTCCCACGGAAACACCCACAGAAGGGGCGGGGACAGAGGCACCTACGGAGGTTCCTGGCACAGAACATTCCACAGAAGCGCCTTTTCCGGAGGATATTTTTGAGACAGAGACTCAGGTGACAGAGACACCTACGGAAGCGCCTACAGAGACTTCCACTGAGGGAGAGACTGAGACGGAGACGGGCAGCGAAAAGGACACGGAGACAGAAAGTGAGACGGAAAAGAAAGAGACAGCGTTTACCTGGTCAAAAGACGGCGTAAAGGTGACAGTGAAGCTGGAAAACAAGGCAGCACTGCCATCAGATACAAAATTTTCTGTCAAGACAATAAACAATAAAACAGACAAAAAGCGGAATCAGAAGGCAAGGACACTGGTGGAGAAGAGCCTGGGGCAGGGACACCGGGAAATTTCCGATACACGTTTCTATGAGCTGGTGTTTGAGACGGACGGAAAAAAGGTACAGCCCTCAGGAAAGATAAAAGTGACCTTTGAATATGCCAACGGGCTTGATTTGAAGCTGTCCCGATACGGACAGCCGGAGGCCAAGGCGTATCTTGTAGATCAGACAGCCGGAGAGCAGCAGCTTTTAGAACTGGATCAGAAACTGCTGGTCAGGAAGGCAGAACTTACGGTATCCGGTACGCCTCTGATCGGAATTGCAGGGACTCAGAACCACACAAATGACGGTGCAGTGATTACCAGAGACACACTGGAAGATGGCCTGGCAGATGTGCTGGATTATAAGTTGGTGACAGCTCAAAAGGCAGAACTGGCGTCTGAGACAGAAGAGAAGGTATCTGAGCAGGAAGAAAAACCGGAAGAAGAACAGTCAGCCCTTGAAGAAGAAAATGAAGATCCGAATCCGGCAGGTCTTTTAGGCGGCCTGGAAGGTATTTCTTTGACCTTAGCGAATGGACAAAGCTCCGGCCAGGTGAAGGTTGTGAATCTGTATGCGGAGTCAAACGGCAGTGTAAATACAGAGCCGCTGGAAGAAGTTTTGTCAGGCGGAAGCATAGATGTATCGGACTGCCTGGTTGTAGTAAATGTAGTGGCCCAGGATGCAGAGCAGGCTCTGAGTGTTCCGGTTTATCCGGCGCTCTATCAGGGAAGTTTGGTGTCCGGTGAACAGGCATCCTATGCAGGCCGCTTGGTGTATAATTTGGTGGCGGAGAGAAACGATGGCTTTGGGGTTTATTGCGGAAGCGCCTCTCTGGAGGGGAAAGGCGTGGGAACGTATCTGGCGCCTCAGGGAACGATAAATGGTTCTGCCGGTGTGCTGGGAGCTGTCTACAGCTTGGATGCCAGCGTGTCCTCTATAGAAGCGGCAGTGGTCGGGCAGGATGGAACAGCAGCTTTGAATCAGGAGACAGAGGCTCAGACAGAAGAGTCCAGCGAAACAGAGACCGAGAGCGAAGGGCTGACAGAAGAGTCCAGCGAAACAGAGACCGAGAGCGAAGGACTGACGGAAGAGTCCGGTGAAACAGAGACCGAGAGTGAAGGGTTGACGGAAGAGTCCAGCGAAACAGAGCCCGAGAGTGAAGGGCTGACGGAAGAGTCCAGCGAAACAGAGACCGAGAGTGAAGGGTTGACGGAAGAGTCCAGTGAAACAGAGCCCGAGAGTGAAGGGCTGACGGAAGAGTCCGGTGAAACAGAGCCCGAGAGTGAAGGGCTGACGGAAGAGTCCAGCGAAACTCAGACAGAGAGTGAGACAGAATTTACAACAGAAATTGAGACAGAATCGGAGACGGAAACAGAGACAGAAGGGCTGATCGAGGAGACCGAGCTGGAAACAGAGGCGGAGACAGAACCTGAGACGGATGTGGTTTTGGATGAAATGACGATGGATACGATGGCTCTGGATCGGGGAGCTTCCAATGTGAAGTCATTGTTGGTGATTAAAACAACCCGGGAGTTCCAAGCTGCTCAGGAATCAGAGAATACACCAGGTACAGAGCAGACACCTTCCACAGAGGTTCAGAATCCGGGCGGCCCTGCCGGAGAGATAGCTGCTGCCGATTCATCACCTACTGGAACAGCTTACACAGATCCTGGTTCAGGGGAAAATACACAGGGAGATCAGGATGATCCTGTAGGCGGGACGGCAGAATTTAATGAAGATTCGGTACAGCTGGCCTCCTCCCTGCTCCAGCAGGGCATCTCCAAACCGGTGGCAGGGGCGGTTCTCAGTTTGAGAGCTGCTGAGGAGATCGTACCTACCGCAGATATTACTGTGAAGAGTAAGGATGGATCAGAGATAACCTATAAAAAGGATAAAACAGCCTTTCGCAAGGATGCAGAGGTGTTTAGCTGGACAACGGATGCAGCCGGGACACCTCAGGATATTGCTCCTTACCTGATACCGGGAGGGACTTATCGGTTGACAGAGGTTTCTACGCCTGAAGGGTATATTACAGCATCTGATCTCTACTTTACCGTAGAGGCAGACGGGACTGTAAAGCAGAGCAACGGAACTTTGCTGCCGCCTTTAAAGATGCCGGATGGAACAGAGGCATCCTGCCTTGAGATGATAGATTATGCAGAAGAAAATCCCAATAATCCAGATTCAGAGCTTCCGGATGAGGTATCTCTTACCTTTAAGCTGGCAGTGGTGATGCTGCCGGAGACAGCGGAGGAGACGGAGGCCTCCGGCCCCATTTATCTGCCTGGAGCCAAGTTTGTGATCAAAGATGCAGAGGGCAATGTGTTAAAAGATGGAAATGGTAATCCCTATACTTTTACCACGGAAGGGAAGGAGATGACTCTGAACCTAAGCCCGGCTATTTACGGTGATCTGATCAAGGGCATGGAAAATGACAGTCAGAGGATCTTCCGGGTTGTTCAGTTAAAGGCAGCGGAGGGTTATCAGTTTGTAGATTATTCAGAGGCAGAGCTGACCATTCATAAAGATGGAGAAGGAAAAATTTCTTTGACACTGCCGGATAAGCAGAATGTGAACAATGTGCTTACTTTCTACAATCGGAAGATACCGGAGAATGCAGTTGGTTCCATCACAGTGACCAAGAGAAATTATCTGGGTGAGACAGACAACCAGATCTATGCGGCAAATGGGGCGACCTACTATGTAGCCTTGTTTGCCGATAAGGACAAGACCAAGCGCATCAGCGAAGTAAAGACCATTGAGATCCGCAAGGGATATAAAGCAGCCACAGTTACCTTTGGCAATCTGCCTAACGGAACCTACTATGTGGGAGAGACGGATCAGTACGGCAACCTGGTGGGAACAGTTAAGGATCAGGCATTGGCAAAGGATCCCTACTATGCAGAGTATGTGTACGGACAGGATAAAAATAAAGTAGTGATCAAAGCAGATCTGCATGCGCAGCATCCGGCAGACCCGGAGAATGTAACCATCAAAAACCATTACTTTAACCTGCCGTCGGACTTCACCCAGATCATCTCACTCCAGATCACGGTGAATCTGCGGGATGAAAACGGCGTGGCTCTGAACAGCAAGGATACTCTGTATGCAGGAGTTTATACAAAAAATTCAGCGGGGGCCAAGTTTGGCTACGCAGGAAAAGTGGCGGTGAAAATGGGCGGAGCTGCCAGTAAAACGGTGACAGTAGAGCTTCCCATGAGTACCGATGTAAAATATGTAACAGCCCGGTTGGTGGACGCCAATGGAAAACAGCTGGTAAATGGCGCTCAGTACAAAATGGTGATCAATCCTTCCTATCTGACCCTCCATAAAGGAGATACACAGGTACAGAACATTACCATCACAGCGGATAAGGTGAAGCAGCCGGAGACCGAGCCTCAGACCGAGACCGAGGTAGATATCACCAAGACCAAGGCAGAACTGAAACTAACCAAGAGCGTAAAATACAAGGGAACTTCCATTCGGGTAAATTCCGTGTACTACATTGGAATTTTCGATGACAAAGAGCTGAAAAATCTCCGGTATAAAAAGGCTATGGTGCTGAACAATGCCAGCGAGCTTACAGCTACCCTTCTGGTAAATCTGAACAAGGTGCCTTCCGGGGAGGTGACCTTCTATTTCGCAGAGGTGGATGAAGAAGGAAATGTGCTGAAGAGTGGAAAAGAGTCAGGGTATGACATTGACCTGAATAAAAACTCGATCACCTTAAGTAAGAAGAATATGTCGGATGAAGTGATTGTGACTAACAATGTAAAGAGCGGCAGTTCTGTGGAACAAAATCTTGTAAATCCCGGCAGCGGCTTTGCAGGAGATGAATCCGCTCTGGCTGCAGCGCAGAATCTGTCCAACGACAGCAACAGCTCCGGCAATACTACTACAGGCGATGACAGTCCCATCCTTCCGCTGATCATTATTCTGACCGTATCGTTACTGGCAGTGGTAGTTACCGCGGTGATTACCTACAAGCGGAGACGGGGAAAATAAGATCTTCGATGCGCAAAATGAGACAGAGGTGTCAAGAATAGATTTTTAAAGAAATAAGACAGAAAGGGATGCTGCAAATACGGTTTCCGGTGCAATTTCGGCGTGTTTTTCTTCGAGAATATATTATTTTTCGGAGAAAATCACCCGAAAGGGTACCGCTGGAATGAAGTATTTGGCAACATCCCTTTTTTAATTGGCAAAAGCCAGCATCCGTGTCCATAGGTGTGTTGCCCTATGTACACGGATGCTGGGGTCATTGAAATATGCAGCTTCTGGTTACTCCTCGATTACTTGCAGCTCCAGGTAATCAAAATCAATCTCTTCAATAAAGTTGTCCTGGTAAAATCGTGCCTTGCTGTGGCGTTTGAATTCCCGAATGGTAGCTTCCAGCCAGATGGGCTTGCCAAGATCAAATTCCAGACACAGTTTATCCAGACTGTGAAATATTTTGTGGGTGCGAGTATCGTCACTGTCGTCTGTGATGACGGCGTCTTTCAGCATCCGATTGTCTTTCCAAATCTTTCCCCAGATCCTCATACGAATTATTCTCTCCTGTAGGCGTTTATTTACGTTGGTTGTTTGATAACCACTTTTTTCGGTCAAATTTCATTTGCGTGGCTCTTTGGTCAGGTTCTATTTACATTGGATATCTTACAGTTATTTTTTCTGTAAAACTTAGTTTGTATCAGCGGTCTCATAGTAAGATGCATTGTCAAAAAACTGATAGACCAGAGAGGATATTTCTCCAATGTGGCTGATAGCTTCCTCCTTGCTGTCCCAGTCATTGGACAGAACGCAGAGGATGTAGTCAGATTTATCGCCGTAAACAATGGCAACATCGTTTTCAGCAGTATCCATTTCTCCTGTCTTGTTTCCCACCAGAGTTTCCTCAGGAAGACCACTGGGGATTTTATAGCGGGTATCCTGGTTCAGCATCATCTCTTCCACTTCATTGCATACGGCTCGGGAACCGAAGGTACGGCGGTAAATCCGCTCCAGCAGTCTTCCGCAGTCCTTGGCAGAGACCTGGTTAAAGCTTTCCGGATCGGTGTAAGTGGCCGGATCGGAGAAACCGTTGTACTCATGCGTTTCCCCTGCGAAACGCTGACTTTGGATATAACGGTTTACCCTGGCGATACCATCCGCATAGCTTCCATTTCCCAGCAGGTAAAGCAGCTGGTTGGAATCAGAGTTGCTGCTGTAGGTGATCATATTGTGAATCAGATCATCCACCTCCTGAGTAGGGGTAAGTGTTCCCTCTTCAATGGCTTCATAGACGGTTCCCATGATGAACAGTTTCATTACGCTGGCGGATTTCATGGGCTGATCGTTAATCAGGATCTGGTCATGAGTTCTGAGATTTTTTACATAGATAGACCATTCTCCGCTGTAATTTTCCGTGAGATGAATCAGGCGCTGCTCCAGAGTGTCAATGGTAAGGGGAACTTCCGGCAAAGGACAGTCTGCAAGCTGGCGGTAGTCTATCAGAGTATAGTAGATCAGAGGGTTTGGAACACCATTTAGATCTGCAAGGTCGATAAGTACAGGTTCTTTGCTGTGCTCCTCTGCAAGTTCTGTTTCCGCAGTTTCATTCGGAACCTCTTCTGTCTCGGTATCAGAGTCAGAGGTGTTCTGGGTCTCCGTGGTATTTTCTGTTTCACCGGTTTGATTCGGAACCTCTTCTGTCTCGGTATCAGAGTCAGAGGTGTTTTGAGCCTCTGTGGTATTTTCTGTTTCACCGGTTTGGTTCGGAAGCTCCTCTGTTTCGGTGTTGGAGTCAGAGGTGTTTTGAGCCTCCGTGATATTTTCCGTTTCGCCGGTTTGGTTTGGAAGCTCCTCTGTTTCGGTGTCGGAGTCAGAGGTGCTTTGAGCTTCCGTGGTATTTTCTGTTTCGCCGGTTTGATTCGGAAGCTCCTCTGCTTCGGTATCAGAGTCAGAGGTGTTTTGAGCCTCCGCGGTATTTTCTGTTTCACCGATTTGATTCGGAAGCTCCTCTGCCTCAGTATCGGAGTCGCTGAGCGCTTCTGTGAGGTTTTCCGGTTTGTCAGTTTCCGTTTGGACGGACTCTGGATAGGGAGCTTCCGCTGCATCGGTTTGCAGCTTCTCGTCCCCGGCAGCACTTTCACTTTCCGTTTCACCGGAATTTCCACCCCAGGTTTTGGCGCCGGCTGGCGCTGGAAGATGGGCAAAGGTAAATTCTCTGCCGTACTGCTGTTTCAACTGCCCCAGGGTTTCCAGCAGCCGTTCTTGGTTCAGAACGTAAACTTCTGTTTCTGTTTCGGTCTCCTGGCGCGTTTCCAACTCGGTGGCTGTTTCTGTGGAAGGCTTAGGTTCGTGGGAACAGCCGGTAAGGGCACAAAGAGCCAGAAGAGGAAACAGGCCTGAGAGACTGTGCTTTTTCTGTTTCTCGTTAGTATTTTTATGCAGCTTTTTTTTCATAGATTATGTACCTCAGAGGGAAGGCCTGGCCGTTTCAGAGAATGCGAAAGTCCAAGAAGGGCTTTCCCTGATCATACGAGGCCAAAGCTCCCTGTGTGTTGTGAAAAACAAACAAGAGTTTCACTCATAATACCATCTCACCGGGAATGTGTAAAGGATTTAAAACTGGAAAACAAAATCAAATTTTGAGGGACAAAAGGACGGCAGTGTGGTATCTTTAAATTGCAGAAAGAAAGTGCCAGAGAAAGGCAGGATCCGTCCGGTCGGACAGACAGGCGCAGATTCGCCCGGCAGAAACGGCAAGCGACAGAATAAGGAGCATAGAAATATGAGGAAAGAAATAGAAATGACAGAAAAACTGGAAATGACAGATAAGACAGAAAAACCAGAAAAACCAGCCTGCGGAAGACAGGAAAAGATAAGGGGAACCGGATTGGTGCATATTTATTGTGGAGACGGGAAGGGAAAGACTACTACGGGAATGGGTCTGTGCCTTCGGGCTGCAGGCTTCGGTTATCGGGTGCTGATCTACCAGTTTATGAAGAACAACAGAACCAGTGAGCGGAAATCTCTGGAACAAATAGAAAATATTCGGATCCTGGATGGGCTGGAGGAGGAAAAATTCAGTTTTCAGCTGACGGAGGAAGAGCGGAAACAGAGACGGGAATTTTACAACAATCAGTTCAGGAAGGTGACCCAGATGGCCGCTAAGGAAGATTTTGATCTGCTTTTTTTGGATGAGGCCATCTATACGATTCGTGCAGGCCTGCTGGATGAAGAATTGGTGGCGGAATTTTTGGAGAATAAGCCGGAGAAGCTGGAGGTGATCCTGACAGGCCAGGGCCCCAGCCAGAGACTTGTGGATCTGGCGGATTACGTCTCAGAGATTCGTAAGGTGAAGCACCCCTTTGACCGAAGACAGCCGGCCAGAGACGGGATTGAGCGGTAAGTCCTGAAAAAGATATAAAAAGTTTACTTGACTTCTGCTAGGGGAAAACTTATAATGAGTAAATATAAAATAATAATATAGAAATGAAACTGAAAAAAGCGTGAGCACAATGGCGATGCTTTTTAGAACTTTGCAGAAACAGCCCGACCTGAGACCCATGAGCGGGCAGAAGGAGAATTTATGATTAAATTATACGAACATGGCGTATATTTGGTAAATGGAACGGAGATTGTGGAGGATAACCGGGAGGCGGCCAAGGCGCTGGAGCAGATGACCGGAAACGTACCTTCCCGGGAAGAGGCGGCAAAGGAGACAATCGCCTATTCCATTTTAAAGGATCACAATACCTCCGGGAACATGGAGCAGCTAAAGATTAAATTTGATAAACTGACTTCCCATGACATTACCTTTGTGGGAATCATCCAGACAGCCAGAGCTTCCGGACTGGAGAAATTTCCGGTTCCCTACGTGCTTACCAACTGTCACAACTCCCTCTGTGCAGTGGGAGGAACTATTAATGAGGATGACCATATGTTTGGCTTAAGCTGTGCCAAAAAGTACGGCGGAGTCTATGTACCTCCTCATCAGGCAGTGATTCATCAGTATGCAAGGGAAATGCTGGCAGGCGGAGGGAAGATGATTCTGGGATCAGATTCCCATACCCGGTATGGCGCTCTTGGAACCATGGCCATGGGAGAAGGAGGACCGGAGCTGGTAAAACAGCTGCTCTCTCAGACTTATGATATCAATATGCCCGGTGTGATTGCAGTGTATTTGACCGGCGCTCCGGTGAAGGGAGTCGGTCCTCAGGACATTGCTTTGGCGATTATCGGGGCAGTATTTGAAAATGGTTATGTGAACAATAAGGTGATGGAGTTCGTAGGCCCCGGCGTGGCCAACCTGAGCGCGGATTTCCGTATCGGCGTGGACGTTATGACCACGGAGACCACCTGTCTGTCTTCTATCTGGAAGACCGATGCGGCCATTGAAGAATTTTATGAGATCCATGGAAGAAAACAGGACTATAAGGAGCTGAACCCTGGCGCTGTGGCTTACTATGACGGTATGGTCTATGTGGATCTGAGCCAGATTCGTCCCATGATCGCTATGCCTTTCCATCCCAGCAATACGTATACCATTGAGGAACTAAAAGAAAACCTTATGGATATTCTGGAGGATGTGGAGAAGCGGGCGAAGGTGAGCCTGGACGGAGCGGTAGATTTCACACTGAAGAATAAGGTGCGGAATGGGAAACTGTATGTGGATCAGGGAATCATTGCCGGCTGCGCAGGCGGTGGTTTTGAAAATATCTGTGATGCAGCGGACATCCTGAGAGGAAATTTTATCGGAAATGATGCCTTTACGCTGAGTGTATACCCGGCAAGTATGCCGATTTACATGGAACTGGCGAAAAACGGCAGGCTGGCAGATTTGATCCAGTCCGGCGCAGTGGTAAAGACTGCGTTTTGCGGCCCCTGCTTCGGTGCAGGAGACACTCCGGCCAACAATGCCTTCAGTATCCGCCATTCCACCAGAAATTTCCCCAACCGGGAGGGCTCTAAGCTGCAGAATGGGCAGATTGCCTCGGTAGCTTTGATGGATGCCAGATCGATTGCAGCTACGGCAGCCAATAAGGGATATCTGACAGCAGCCACGGAGCTGGATGTGGAATTTGGCAAGCCGAAATATTTCTTTGACAGCGCGATTTATGAGAATCGGGTGTTTGACAGCAAGGGAGTGGCAGATCCGGATACACAGATTCAGCTTGGACCCAATATCAAGGACTGGCCGGCTATGTGTGAGCTTCCCCAAAATCTGGTTCTGAAGGTGGTTTCGGAGATTCATGATCCGGTGACTACCACAGACGAGCTGATTCCCTCCGGAGAGACTTCTTCCTACCGCTCCAATCCCTTGGGGCTGGCAGAGTTTGCTCTCTCTAGAAAAGATCCGGCCTATGTAGGACTGGCCAAGGAAGTGCAGAAGGCTCAGAAGGCCATTGAGGCAGGAAATTGCCCGCTGGAAGTCCTGGAAGAGTTGAAGCCTGTGATGGAGGCAGTACACACCCAATTCCCTCAGGTGGGAGAAGGGAATCTTGGTATCGGTTCCACGATCTTTGCAGTGAAGCCGGGAGACGGTTCCGCCAGAGAGCAGGCAGCCTCCTGCCAGAAAGTTCTGGGCGGCTGGGCAAACATTGCCAACAGCTATGCAACAAAGCGGTACCGCTCCAATCTGATTAACTGGGGAATGCTTCCCTTCCTGATCGATGAGGGAGCACTGCCCTTTAAGAATAAAGATTATCTGTTTCTTCCCAATATCCGTCAGGCAGTGGAGGAAAAGGCTTCTGAAGTGACTGCCTATGTGGTGAAGGAGGGAACCTTAACTCCCTTTACCCTGAGGCTGGGAGAGATGACTGCAGATGAGCGCCAGATCATCCTGGATGGCTGTTTGATCAATTTCAACCGGGTGAAATAAGCATTCACGGACGAGCAGATATCAGGGCGCTGCAGCACGAGAACAATGCCTGTAATGGCGCCGAAGGCGTAAAGATCCCAGTGCGGCAGAGTGAAGCAAATGCCTGTAATGGCGCCGAAGGCGCAAAGATCCCAGTGCGGCAGAGTGAAGCGAATGCCTGTAATGGCGCTGGAAGCGCAAGAATCATAGCTAGAAATAGCCACATCTTGCGCATTGCTGTAAGTTGACACGGAGGGAGGCTGGGCCTCCTTGCCGGAAAAGAGAGATGGAAAGGAGAACGGCCATGAGTGCGACAAAAGAAATTCCCTATAAGATTTATCTGGAAGAGAGTGAGATGCCCAGGCAGTGGTATAATGTGCGGGCAGATATGAAAAATAAGCCCGCACCTCTGTTGAACCCGGCTACCCTGGAACCCATGGAATTTAAGGATCTTCAGGGCGTATTCTGCGATGAACTGATTCGGCAGGAGCTGGATGATACGACTCCCTATTTCGATATTCCGGAAGAAATTCGGAATTTCTACAAAATGTACCGGCCCTCTCCTTTGGTGCGAGCCTATTGCTTGGAGGAAAAACTTCAGACTCCGGCCAAAATCTACTATAAGTTTGAAGGAAATAATACCAGTGGAAGTCATAAGCTCAATTCCGCGATTGCGCAGGCCTACTATGCCAAAAATCAGGGCCTGAGGGGCGTCACCACAGAGACCGGTGCAGGACAGTGGGGGACTGCACTTTCCATGGCCTGTGCGTATCTGGATCTGGACTGCCAGGTATATATGGTGAAAGTTTCTTATGAGCAGAAACCCTTCCGTCGGGAGGTGATGCGCACTTACGGTGCAAAGGTCACTCCATCCCCCTCTGTCACCACAGAAGTGGGCAGAAAAATCCTGGCTGAGAATCCCGGAACGGGAGGTAGTCTTGGCTGTGCCATCTCAGAGGCAGTGGAAGCTGCGGGAAAGCAGGAAGGCTACCGCTATGTGCTGGGTAGTGTGCTAAACCAGGTGCTGCTTCATCAGACTGTGATCGGCCTGGAGACGAAAGCAGCGCTGGATAAGTATGATATTGTTCCGGATATTATCATTGGCTGTGCCGGAGGCGGATCCAACCTGGGCGGCCTGATCTCACCTTTTATGGGCGAGAAATTAAGAGGGGAGCGGGATTATCGTTTCATTGCCGTAGAACCGGCCTCCTGTCCCAGTCTTACAAGGGGAGTCTATGCCTACGATTTCTGCGACACCGGGATGGTGTGCCCTCTGGCAAAGATGTATACTCTGGGTCATGGGTTTATTCCTTCTGCCAGCCATTCCGGCGGTCTGCGTTATCATGGCATGAGCACCACTCTTTCACAGCTGTACCATGACGGACTTATGGAGGCAGTTTCTGTGGAGCAGACATCAGTCTTTGAGGCAGCGGAGCTGTTTGCCCGGGTGGAAGGAATCCTGCCGGCACCGGAAAGCAGCCATGCCATTCGGGTGGCCATGGATGAAGCGCTCAAGTGTAAAGAAACAGGTGAGGAAAAGACTATCGTCTTTGGTCTTACCGGAACCGGATATTTTGATCTGGTGGCTTACGGAAAATACAATGACGGGGCTATGATGGATTATATTCCCACAGATGCGGAGCTTCAAAAGGGCTTTGACGGGATACCGCGATTCCCTGGGAATACTCTGGAGAGAAGATAGTATCCGTGTTCATAGGGATCGTATTGTCTCAGGTATATGGATTCAGGCAATTAAATATAATTATCAGACAATACAAAGGAAAATAGAGAATAAAAGTTCTAAAGAATGAAAAAATATAAAGAAATAGAAAAAATAAGAAATATAAAAAATAATAGTTGACAAATACGGAGATAAGTGATAGTATACAGATAACAACAAGAACACCTCAATTAAATAACTAGACCCAAGGTTATTTAGTTATTAAGAAAGGTGAAATTGCTTAATACAGTTTTTCTAATCAAGATAATCAAGATAATCAAGATAATCAAGATAATCAAGATAATCAAGAT
>CAJLNC010000021.1 GCA_905207905.1 uncultured Lachnospiraceae bacterium
GCCAGTGCTTTTTTCGCCGCCAGCCGTCGGAAGTCAGCAAAAACCAGAGAATGATTTTTATGGCTTTCAAAACAGAGGACGGCAGGATTACCGGAAAAATCGCATTTTATTGCCGAATGCTTGGTATCAGCCGACAAGGCTTCTATAAATACCTCGCTAACAAAGACCGTCCCTGGAAGTATCAGGATCTGGCACAGGCCATGGAAGAAATCGTCAGTGAGGACGAATGTAACGATACTTATGGACGGAGCCGTATGTATCAGGCGCTGTTGCTGAAACAGCCAGAGGGAGTGCGTATTCCCAGTGAGCGGACCGTATACCGGGTTATGAACCAGATGGGGCTGAGCCATCGGCCAAAGAGAAAGCCGAATGGGATCACAAAAGCAGATCGGGAAGCCATGAAATCGGAGGATCTGCTGAAACGGGATTTCCATTCAAATGCCCCATTGGAAAAATGTATTACAGATATCACGGAGATCCCGGCGTCCAATGGAAAACTGTATGTATCTGCGATTTTCGACTGCTTTGATCTTAGCGTCCTTGGACTGGCAATGGAAACAACTATGAAAGCAGATCTGTGTGTCCATACACTGGAAAATGCTTTGACTGCTTATCCCGCACTGGAAGGTGCAGTCATCCACAGTGACCGTGGAACGCAGTATACCAGCGAGACCTACCGTCAGGCCATCCGGGAGAACCACATCCATCAAAGCATGAACAGTGCGGGAGGACGCTGCCATGATAATGCACGGTGTGAAAGTATGTGGGCTAGAATGAAGACGGAACTTCTCTATAACCGCTATGACACAAAGCAGATGACAGTAGAGGATTTAAAGGAGCTCATCTGGAGATACTTCCTCAGTTACTGGAATAACCGGAGGATCTGCTCAGCCAATGGAGGCTTTCCTCCTATGATAAAACGCAGGCAGTATTATGAGGCTTTGGAGATGGCGGCATAGTCAGTGATATCCTTGAGGGAAATGTGTCAACTAATATTGACAATATCAGTCTTATAACCAGTGGTATATGTGCCGTCTTGGTAAATGTGCAGCTGATCATTGATTTTCACCACATAATTATGATTTTTCAGGTACGTAGCAAAGCGATCAAACAGAAACGTCTTATCGCTAAAAAACACGGGTTTCTGAAATGCTTCGTCCCTAAGAATTACTTCCAGTTCTTCATCAGGCAGTGGTTCTTTTAGTACAAATTTATTCAGGATGCGAATACACTCACGGGTTTCATCCATGCTGAAATCATTTGCAGTCAAGGTCAGAATATAATTAAACAATGCCTGATTTCTACCATCGCCTGCATCCATATCAAGAAAGTCTACGGCAGCACGTACCGGGAATAACCACTTTGGTACTTCCTGATACGTTCCCCCTTCTTCAATATCCCATTCAATGAAGCGTTCTTCCCCATCAATTTTTAAGATCTCATAGGAAGTACGTGAACCAAGCTTAATATCAGCAGTCAGCCCTACGGCAAGGACGGCATGAGTCCTGTTTCTTGCAATAGAATGATTCTTGAACAGAAAATGCCGCCCCCGTGAAGTCTGGTAAACACGACAGTCAAGCTGATATTCTTCCACAATGTTCATTAGAATTGCAGACTGTTCATTATCATCAACATCTATCAGAATCGTATCATCAGCAAGAATACCGGCAAAACCTGGAAGATCTTTCACTTCTTCATAGCTCCTGAATCTTGACCTGTTTTTGAATGGCTCAATAGCAGCTTTTCCCTTTGATTTGATATACCCTTTGTAAAGCATTGCTTTTCACCATCCTTAGCTGAATATTTCTGACAGTAGCTTTTTATAAAACACTTCGTTCCGCTGAACAGCTTTGAATTGCTTTGTGTAATCGCATTTCCAATTTTCTGCAAATCTGATTTTCTCTTTCTGAGCTTTCACCCTATTTTTTGTTTCTTTTACCAGTTCATTGTAGTGCTTCCAATGCAATGAATTTCTTTTATAACCACCACGATATGCAGTCACCCTTTCAAGTTCTGACTGGATTTCTTCAAGTTGTGACTTTTCTTCCGCTGCCTTTGTCCCCCAGTCAACCGCCTTATTCGCACAAGCCTCTTTTGCCACCGCTGCCTCTGAAAGAAACTGTTCAATATGGTCTTTAAGAACTTTTTCCTGTTCCGGCATGTCGCTTTCCCTGATGATTTTCAGTAATTTCCTGACTTTTGTAACATTACGCATAGAAAGAAACGCATCCACATCAACCTGCATATTCCCCCTTCCGTAGTTCCATGTGATTTTTAATTCTGTCATGTTTTACCGCCTTTCCGGTGTTATGTCGCAACACCAAAATGTTTCAGACGTTTCTTTGCTTCGTCTATATACCACTGTTTATCTAACTTTTCAGGTACTTTCACACCCCCATCAACTGCGTCATTATAAATAATGCAATGATTAGGTGTATCTGCGAACTTTTCAGGTTTCCCACGCTGACCGCCGCACTTCAAAAGTCTACCGTCCTTTATATCGTTGGAAGCAAAAACTCTATAGCATTTATAGTTGTACTTCACTGTTTCAGGATATTCATATAAGGTTTTGATAACCCTGACACCTTTTTTGCGTTCTACAGGGGTACAATGTTCATGTTCTACCCACTGATACTTGTCAGACAGTTTTACCAATTTCTGAAACATGATCAATTCATCACAATTATTGATAGTCTGATCGACGGGTGTTCCATGTACCATATAATCAACCAACGATTTATTCAAAATCGGAAGATCATTGTCAATCGGTGAAAGTTCTTTCAGGTATTTCCCAATTCTCTCAACACCACCGTCCAGATCAATCCAAAGATAGTTGTTCACATCCTTCTGATAAATCTCATGTATACAATCCAATTCAAGTAGGATTTCACACCGCTCAGTGCTGCATCTCTGCTCCCACTCCCAACAAATATCATCCATCCTCTCAAAAGCTGCGTCTGTGTCCGGGACTTGAACAATTAAACCATCCGTATTGGACTGGATGAGTTGGAAGCCCGGTATGACCTCCAAATGTTCAATCAGATCAAGTAGCATCAACTGACCATTGATACACATACAGTTATTGTTTCGTGGATCGTATGCAGCATTCGTCTTGTCCTTCATTCCTCCAGACAGAGCATTCAGCATTTTCTTATATGGTAACTGTGCTTTCTTCCACCGCCTTGCTTCTTCTTTCGTTGCGGCGTGTGTCTGCTTATATTTCAGTTCTTTTCTGGTCTTATATACTTTGGCGTAATTATCATTTGTGGCTGTCCGTGTGACCAATCCCCAAGCGATTAGCATAGAAGGATAGTAGTTATTCACATCTACATGGTACAACGCCCCTTTAAAGTGTGAAGGCTTTTCGGTCGCTCCGTGAAGTCCACCAAAACCAAATGTGTGAGGTATTCCCGCAACCATAATTTCAAAACTTTGCTTTTTATACCACGCCTTTTTTTCTGAATCGCTGTAATGCTGCACCCCTAAAGACAATGCTTCACGCCTTTTTTGTTCAAACCAATCCTGAACACATTTATATTTGTTTAGCCGCAAGCAGGGAAGAAAGAAGAACTCAAATTCGTCATCCCAATCTCTTTTGCTGCATCCAAGCACTTTTGCAGTAATCCTAGCTTCACTATCACCGATATTTGACAAACTTACCATGTCAGGAAAAGCCCGCACAATGTCGTGCATAGCGTTGAAATCATCCACTTTCTGCATGAATACTTTTATAGTTTCTTCTACGTCATGCCGACAATAAAACACGGTCTGTTTAATTTCCTGCGGTGTCAATTTTCTGTCTATATCAAAAGGAACTTCTGTTTCCTTGATGTTTGAACCAAGAAATCCTTCCAGAGTTTTCAAGCCTACCGGGGGATTTGGCATCACATCATAATTGATCATGGGTATCTTATTGAACGCCCGTGAAAACTGCCATCCCTCTTTTTTCTGTACCACTATCCAATCATTGACCTGCTTCGGATCAAGTTTCAGCAGAATAGCTTTCATAATGTACTGGTCATAGTGTCGGTTATTAAATCCAACCCATATATTGCTTATATTTTGCTCATATAAGCGTCTAAGTTCATCTGGGCTATTAATTATTACCTGAACAGACTTCTTAACCATATCAACGAAAACAGCAAGCCAGTCATACTTAAAAACCTCAAAATCATAAAAAATCATGTGAACCACCTATTCCATAAACAGGCAGTAAAGTTAAAACCTTACTGCCTGCCCGTATGTATTTTTAGCAGTCAAACACTTCGTTGATAGTAATGGGGTGGAACGCCTTGGACTTCCACTCGATTTCTGCTTCCACCTTGCCCTGAATCTCCTGAAAAATATCCAGAACACAATCAGCAAAATCAGCATAGTTCACGAACTCTGGAACAATTTCTGTCTCCAGTTTGTCAAGCCATGTACAAACTGACTTAATTGCCATACCGTCCGTCCACTTCGGGGAAGTGTTGCCGCTGATCACACGATTGAAAAACAATAATCTTCCCTTGTGTTCACCCTCTTTAATCTTACACTGAACCGCAAACATCAGCTTGTCCTTTGCATTTGTCAGCTTAATTTCCATTTTGTCAAATCCAACAATATAAGTACCGTCCGGCACATCTTCGAATGCGGTTGCGTCTGCTTCTGCAACTTCTTTCTGCAATGCGTCCAAGTCCACCTTCTGATCAAAAGCGCCAAAATCAATAGCCATAATAATTCACCTTTTTAACCTTTCTTAAAATGTTCTTATAATCGCAACTGCTAAGATACAAGCAATGCAAATCAATGTGTAATTGTTGCGGTTTCTCTGTTCCTTATCACCGATTGCACCGAAACCAAATACAACCGCCATCAGGAAAAGTAATATTTCCATCTTACCGATTTCTTCTCCTACGCTGACCCCTTACAGGTATTTCAGGTGGGTTCATTGCGTCTTCAACCGGCTTTGGATTATTCTCCTGGGCAATGCGTTTCAGTCCAGCGTTAAATTCATCTTCTGTAATAACCTTCCCACCTTTAGGTGACTCGTCTCCGGCGTGCTTCTTTACATAGTTATCAATGTTAGGAATATAGAAACAGGTATCTTCCGCACAGATGAATGTTTCCGTTTCCTGTTCTGCCTGTCTCTCTTTACGTGTCCTACGTGGCGGTTTTTGTAAATCCGGCTTTGGTACTGTGTCAGCGATTGCGGCCACTTCATCAAATGGTACTTCTTCCGCGCCACCCGTTGCTTCATCAATAGCCTTGTCAACTTCTGCCATGTGGTCAGCAATCTTCTGTTCATTTTCAGCCTGAACTTCTGCCCTGCTTTTTCTTTCCCTCTTTGTCGTGGGCGTTGTCGGCGGTGTGTCAATCTGGTCTGTAGGAGGCGTCTTTCTACCAGACCTTGACCGTCTACCGTTGGAATCCGGCTTTTCAATGTCTGCTGCCACCGATGCATCTGCCTGACTCATTTCAGCATCAGTCTTATATTCCCCGACTTCATAGTAATTTTTGATCTTGTCCACCACATAATTCAGATCATTGTCAATGGCATAAGCCGGAAACATTCCAAGCGGTGATTTTACGGTGTCCTTACCGCTGTTCTGCGTATAGAAGTAATATTTTGCTTCACTTACCCCTGTTCTAAGAACCACTGTGAAAAGCCCCTCAATGGTGATTTTCTCACGCAACAGCTTACCGATTAACTTAACGGTAGTTAGACCATTGTCAAGCGTCTCCAGATGGGTCATATAAACCACAACCACATCATCAGGAAGGTCTTTGCACACATCAATGATTTCAAAGTAATTCGCCCCAAAATCATTGTACTTATCCCATCCGGTTTCTTTAATGCGGTTCATGTACGGTACAGCAAGGATATACTGAAAATCATCAACCACAATCAGCTTCTTTCCTGCTGCTGCCTGTTCTTTCATGTACCGGGTAATCTTCCGGGCATCCGTTTCATTTTTCAACATATCAAAATGATTTTTGAATGGTAACGGTTTACCCACTGGGTTCACTACTGCGATTGTTGCCGGGTCGCAATTCCTCATGCTTGTACTTTTTCCTGTACCGGATTCACCCATAATCAATACTTTCTGTGCTGCCATGCTTATTTATCCCCTTTCTTGAACTTACTGAACAGTCTTGCAAATAAATTACCCTGTTGTTTCATTACCTTCTGCTGTGACACCTTTACAAACTGCTTTGCCTGAAAATGTTCAGCAGTAGAAACATTGTTTCTGTAGCTGCGGTGACTTCTGATTCTGTGATTTTTTGCACTACTCATTTTCATTACCCTCACTTTCATAAATTTCCAATGTATAATCCACCCGTAAAGGTTTACCACCAATAAATTCTTCTTTCAGATTTCCGTCATTTAAACTGACAATAAGCGTACAATTATTCATGACACATACAATCCGATCACCGTCTTCCAGTTTTGCGTCCTGACCGTATCTTTCTTTAAATGCCGCAGACGCAAGTTCAACTGCTTTCTGAATGTCACCCATTATTCTGAACCTCCTTCCTGTGGTTCAGGTTCATAGAATTTATCCAGTTTTCCAGTTTCTAAGAACTGCGCCGCCCAAAAATCCGCAAAGTGAATGATCGTCTGTAACGGTTCCTCATGCCCTTTCAAATCATAGGCAAGACTACCATAAGCGCCATCATGATAAAAAATAGCGTGTTCCTCTTCCTCTGTCAGATCAATGTAACGTGCCGCCAATTCAACTGATCTCAAAGGATGGTCAATATGGCAAAGCTCAGGGCTGATCTTGAAAGGCTTGGATTCTGACCTCTTATATTTCTGTTCCGGTTCTTTCTTTGTCGGTCTACCATCCTGAATTATGTTTTCCACATAGTAAGGGCTTCCTTCTCTCCCACACTTGCCAAGATCATGTAACCCTGCTGCAATAATCACGCTGTTATGAATTTTGTTATATGCGGCACCGCCAAGCATGGAAACTCCCATCTTTTCAGCGTACTGCATGACGTTTACTGTATGTTCCAACAGACCACCATCTTTGCAGAGATGATTTCCACCGGATGCAGGAGCCGTCAGAAATCCAAGGTCAGTCATAAAGTCAAGCAGGTCTGCCATACCCTCACGCCCGGTTGACATCATACTGTCACGAAAAAAATTAATCTGTTCTTCTTTTGTCATTTTCATGGTCTTATTCTCCTTTATTCAGTCTATTTTCAAAGTGCTTCCACCTTGATTTCAATAAATTATAATTATATTCAGCATTTTCCTGATCTCCTGCCTGGATACACTGAACAAAATTCTGAAACAGTGTGTAGTTGTCAGGGTAAAGCAAGATTGCGTAACCACCTGAACGGTCAATCTCTCTAAGATTTACAATCTGCAACGGTGACGGCCTACCATTAGGGGCTTTCAATTCAATCCCCAGGAACCGCCCGGAACAACTCACCAGTAGGTCAGGGATACCGCTTTTTGTATACGCTGCGCCGCCCCAATATTTAACTGACCAGCACCCTTTAACCCTCAGAAACTTCTTCACCTTATTTTCAAACTGTTTTTCTGCTGCCACCAATACCACCCTCTTTCTCATATTCTTCATAAAAGCAACCGTTGACATATCCTACTAAACAAAGGAACAGGAAATTGACCATCATGACCACATACGGTTGCCAAGATATACTACTATCAAGCAGGCAGGCCCAAAATATCAAACTGAAACCATTGAACATACATAAGGTCTTAATGATAAAATTCTTTGCGTGTCTGCGGATATACCGACAAACTCGGCACATCCGACAATTATACGAACAATTCATCAGTCAATTCCTTCCCTTCCTTTAATGCTGCAAAATTCTTTTCTTCAAAACTGCCCCTGACCAGTAAGTAGTAATAAAAACAGGTATTCTTCTGCCCTATGCGGTGAATCCGTTTTTTGGATTGCTCCCAGAGGTCACAGGATCCTTTTCCAAGCGGTAACGTATAATAAATGATCTTGTTCGATTTCTGGAAGTTCCCACCCATTGCCCCGGCTTGATACTGAATGAAGGTCACGCTGTTTGATACATTCTCATAAGCCTGTAATGATTTTCCTGACCCATTCACGTAACTGATTTTTCTACCAAGGTTTCTACAAATTTGAGTCAGTCTGTTCAGTTCTTCATTGAAATTGTAAAATACAATGAGTCGATCTTCTGTTGATTCAAGCAAGTCTTTGAACGCTTCCAGTTTTTCCTTGTGGTACTGACCGCAAAGCTGTCTTGCATATAGTGTTTTGGTCAGGCTGTTATCTCCAATCAGTTCAGCCATTGGTGTTACATCTTCCCCTTGGAAATCTGAAGCATCTTTGAATTGACAGAGGTTCAGCGTATCAAGCAGCAAATAACTGTTTTTAATGAAATAGCGGTATTCCTTTGTAATTTTCAGAAAAATCTTCTGTTCAATCTGTTCAGGCAAGTTCATCACTTCTTCTGTTTTCATAAATACCGCACCATACTGTGCCAGTTTCTTTTTCAAGTGGTTCACATTCTTATACCCAACCACAACTTCCTGTTTGAAGTTCCCGGTTTCAATCCATTCTGTTTCAACGTAAGACTTCCAAAAGGCTTTCTTTGTAATCTCCCACCCTAAAAGGTGAAGTTGTGACCACAACCGTTCATATTTCCCGGCGGTCGGTGTACCGGATAAAAGCACCACGCTTTCAGGGTTCAATTTCAGTATGAACTTTGACCGTTTAGCGTTTTCATTACAGATAAGGCTAGATTCATCAAGTAATAGTGTGAAGTTGCGTATATGACTGATATATGACCGCCTGAACACCAACTCATAGTTGATTACTCCTACAATCTGAATGTCATAGTTATAAAACTTATCTGTTTCAACCAGTTCCCTGAAAGCGACCGTCTTATTTTTCTTGGTCAGATCAAAAACAGAATAGTCAGGATAATATTCTTGAAAATGTTCTATCCAGTCATCAATCTTGGATTTCTGACAAACAACAATGTTCACATCATTGTTCAGCAGATATAATTTTTCAGCACCCACAAATGTTTTACCAAGACCCATATCCAAGTAATAAGCACATTTGTTTCTGTCAGCAGTCAAATCAAGTGCTGTTTCCTGATGGGGCATCAGTGAAAGATTAGTCATCTATCTTAATACCTGTACACTGTTCAAAGATTGCAGCATCAAAGTTTGGTATTGCCTTAATGATGTTCTTATTGTGTTCTGACAAGCTGCCCCACCACAACTGACCACATTCAGATTCATCAAGCACTTTGAGGTAACCGCCCGTTGTTTCATGTGTCGGATGTGCCACCTTTTCTTCATCCGTCATATCATCTGAATAAATCCATTCAACAACATCCTTTGATATCTGATTTAAAAGATAACGTGCATCACTGTTCAGCCAATCTCGATATGTAAAATCTGACGGTTTATTGAACAACATGATCTTTGGTTCTTCTGTATTGAAACAACCAGTATTAAAGGAAGATTTGTTCCAGTCCCCGGTGTTCCAGTCCCCGGTGTTCCAGTCCCCGGTGTTCCTGTTCCCGGTGTTCCTGTTCCCGGTGTTCCTGTTCCCGGTGTTGCAGTCCCCGGTGTTGCAGTCCCCGGTGTTCCTGTTCCCGGTGTTGCAGAGTCCTGTGCAATCTTTTCCAGTATTTACAATACGCAACACTTCGTCCCAAGGGATTTCACGCACAATCTGAATTTTATTTGTACAAGATTTTGTTCCATCTGAATCCACATCACCAAGGGCAATGATTTCAGCAACTTTATTTTCTGAATTGAATGGATAATAGCTGAAACAGTCGGATGCTTTCTCACAAAAATGAAATCCTCTATCACAACAACTTGGTTTAACACTTTCTTCAAAGATTTTTCCAACCTCATACTGAAAACCTCTGCAAGTCCAATCAGGATTGAAAACTTTATATCCTCTTACTTCACTCATTTTCTTTTACCTCACTTTTCTTCAATGCAAAACATTCTTCAAATGTCATATTAGTAAATTTTAAAATCTTATATATTTCCTTACTTTTCTGTCATTTGGAGGAAATAACATTTGCTGTATGTTCTGTCTGCTATTTCCTGATAAGTACATCCATCAAGGCGCATACCTTATACTTCAAGTTTTTGTTCTCTAGTCATCAGATCACCACCCCTTCAATCTCAGCAAAGCGTTTTGCATTGATGAAGTAAACCCATCTGTTTTCAGATGTATGAATACCATACCCCCAAGGGAATACCCCTTGCTGTAAGCCCTTACGAACCGTGTTGTGGTTCATCTGTAACAACTTTGCAGCCTTTTCAACAGCCAACTGTGGGATTACTCCATTTCTTACTTCCTTTGTTGGAAGCACAACTACTTTTTCATCAGATTTTGAAAAATAATTTTCTTCAAGTCCAAGTGCTACTGCAATAGCAGCCTGAACCGTTTCTGACGGTATCTGTTTTCCGGAAAGGTACTGACTGATAGATCCCTTACTCTTTCCTGTCATGCCGCATACTTGTACTTGATTTAAATGTAGCTCTTGCATAGCTTGCTTCAGTTTTTCGCTGAATGCCACCCTTCATCACTCCTTTCTAATCGGTTCAGGGAATGGGCTGTTATTGTACTGACGTTGAACTCTTACCCTGATTTTCCCATCCGGCAATTCTTCATATCGCAGAACATTGAAATTCTGTTTCTTTGCCTTAATATCCGCAGCATATTTATTACATTCCTCTACTGAATCAAATTCCAATGTCAAATCTATACAAGCTGCAATGACTTTTTTCATCTCTATCACCTCACATTCTTTTTTACCAGAAGATCAATCCCCTATATCTCCATTTCCTGTATCATCATTTTCCCCTTTCTTACTCATTGCTGCCGCAGTGGCAATCGTGCCTTCCAAATAACCACGCTCACGTTCTGTCATTTCCGGAAGCTTGTCTGCAAGACTTTTAAGGATCTCTTTCTGTTTTTCTGACATATTTTACGCCCTCCTTCCTGATTAGCAGTCCTTTTATAAATGTTGCCTGTTATAGAATGGTTTTTGTAATCGGGGAAGCACTCTGAAAACCCTTATCAGATTTCACATTAAAATCTGCAAACTTGTTACCCTACAATGGGATTTTTAAAGCGTATGACCCATGAACCGCTGAACAGTTTCACATTAAAACTGAACAAAACCTGTCAACCATCACATAACAGACAACACTTATAAAAGAACTGCTATCTTATTTGACTTACCATCATCAGACACCGGGCAGTCACCCCCGGTATGACGGTCATTGCTGACCGTTTCGGTTTAAATGTAATAATCTTCCCCATATCTGCTATCTATCAACATATAAAGACCACCACGATATTCTGTCGTATAAACAGGTTTGCCGTTGATCGTTCCCACCTGCTTCAAATTGCCATGTAAACAGGTGGTATATACAGTACTCCAAATATCAATAATACTGATTTTAATTTCTTTCATCTGGTCACCCCATTTCTGTTACCGCATTTCTGTTACCGCAAGCATCAAACAAATTTATGTACGGGGTTTCAGATATTACTCTTCCAGTTGCTTCACGCTCCCTGAGAATAATATTTGCAATGGTGAATGTGCCGTTCTTTTCTTCAATCGTAAAGCCATTTTTCTTGCCATAATTTCCCATGAACTTAATAGCTTTTTCCCTATCTTCATCATAGAAAAGAACCACATCACTTTGACTGCTTCCTTTGTGCCGCTTTGCGGCTACATCATAAATTTTTGTCACTTCCTTACTTCCTTTCCACCTTAAATCTGTTCAATTACTTCATGTTATGGTTCATTTTCTAATTTCACATGAATGTCATTATTTATATTGCAAACCTTTAAAATCTTTTTATTATTCAAATCATCTCCATTCTCAATAAAAAACTCTGCTGAATGCTTTGTTTCAAATTGCATACCACATAAGGAAATACTAATAACCAAAAAAGTGTCTTTATCCATTACTCTCAAAAAATCAATCAATTTCATAATCTTAAACCTTCCTTTCATCTGATACCCTGCAACAGTTTCTCTTTGTCTTGGTGGTTCAGTGATGAACTAAACCACCAGGGTGCAACGTTCAAAATAAAGTGCTGTGTCCTCTCGCTCGGTTGATCCTTCCGCTTAACAACTTCTTAGTTAGGGGTAAAGTGTTGATTGGTTCAACCTGTTCAACTTTCTGCCAATAGTGGTGAACACTTTGCTTTCTTGCCCTGATGTTCATGCTTTCTTCAACTACTTTACCGGGTTACATACTTCTTCACACACTCTGTCTGATATCCATCAGCATAACTACCACGTTACTTGTGTGCAGCCCCATCAGCTTACCCGGTGTTTCCTGCTTGCTTTATTTTGTTTTGTTGCTTACGAACTAATAATATACCCTTATGAAACATTTGTCAATATCTTTTTTGTTCTTTTGCAACATTTTGTTGACTAACGAACAATTAAACTGTATAATTGAAAGTAGAAAAGAGGTGATATTAAATGAAAGAACGAATTAAACAAATAAGAAGAGAACGTAATCTAACCCAACAAGCATTTGCTGACAAATTACGAATCACTAGAAATAATGTAGCTGGTTATGAAGCCGGAACACGTAATCCAAGTGATGCAGTAATTTCCCTGATATGCCGGGAATTTAATGTAAATGAAGATTGGCTCAGGAATGGAACCGGGGAAATGTTCATTGAACAGACAGTTGATGAACAGATAGAAACATTCATCGGAAATCTACTAAGTAATGAAGATGATTCATTCAAGCGGCGCTTAATCTCAGGACTTGCCGCTTTAGATGATACCGGATGGGAAGTTCTGGAAAAGTTTTTGGATTCCATACAAAAGAAAGGGGACTGAATTATTTCAGCCCCAGAAGTGCCTTGATATGTACATAGATCAGTTTCAAACACCGATTATCCGCCATATCAAGCATTTCAATAATAATTTTTTTGTAGTCCATGCTCTCATCCCCCTGTGAACGCACGTTCTAAAGTAGCGATAAATAGATTATAGAACACACGTTCTATTTTTGCAATAGGGAGGTTACAAAAATATGGGATTGTTCGGAAAAAAGAAAAAAGAACTATTGGAATGGCAAAAAATAGTCATGGTAGATAATCCTGACGAACTGACACTAAATCAAAAGCAGCTACAACAAATATCTAATCAACAGGCAGCTGACGATTTGCGCATTATTCAGGATTGTATAAAGATTATATCTGAGACTACCAATCCAGATACTTTCTTTATGCGTCTGGACTTATTAAAAGAAAAAGCAGCACATCTAACATTGCTTGGACCTTATGTGAAATTTACAGGTTCATCCCCAACGGCTGCTGCAAAAGAAGTTGTTGATCAAGAACAGACCGCAATTTATAATTTTATTATTCGATATTACTCTGTGGTTTTTGATAAAGCGGAGTCATTAAAAACAGCAAGAGGAAAGAAAAACCAATTTCAGAAATTCTTTGATAGTTTGGAAAAATACTTAGAACGTATGAATGAAAGCAATTTAAACTATATTACATACAAAAAACGACGTTTTAAAGAAAACTATCCAGAATGAAGTTACACTTTGTTACGGTTGGTGTTACAGTTAAAATCCTTTATTTATGCGGTTGTTACAGTTGTTACACTTAAAAATAAGTTCTTTATATTTTTAATTTTTTTATTTAGATATTATAGGGTATGACATAAAAAGTAAAAATATAAGAATATAGAATTTAAGTGTAACTGTAACAACCGTAACATTCAGTAAATACAAGGCTTTGAGACACTTTTTAGCTAATTTTTAACTGTAACATACTGTAACATTTTATGAAAACTGAAAGGAAGGTAAAAATCCCTGACTGTTGCAGCAGCCAGGGATCCCACATTGTGACAATTTTGGCTGAAATGACATAATGACACTCAGCGCAAAACTGAAACAAACTATGCAAGTGTTATTATATCATTTCATTCCTGAATTTTCAATGAAGAAAGGAATGATATTATGGCAGAAGGTGTTAGAAAACGTGGTAAAACATGGTCCTATTATTTTGATACCGCAAAAATAAATGGTGAAAGAAATAAGATTGAAAAAGGTGGATTCAAAACACAGAAAGAAGCGTTGGACGCAAGAGCTGCTGCCATTGCGGAATACAACAACACTGGACGTACATTTTCACCATCTGAAATCAGTGTAGCTGACTATTTGGACTATTGGCTTGAAAATGTCATCAAGAAAAATATTGATCACGGTTATTCTTACAACACTTACAGAGACTATGAAGCAAAAATCAGGCTGCACTTAAAACCTACATTTGGTATCTACAAATTAAGCAGCTTCCAGTATGCTCCTGACAAAGTTCAAGAATGGGTGGATGCTATGAAATTAAAGGGATTTTCCAAAAATATGATTAAGAATACTCTATCCTGCCTACAAGGTGCATTGAATTATGCAATATTACCCCTAAAATATATTCAGGCCAATCCCTGCATCCCGGTCAAGGTTGGAAAAATGCCGATAGATGTTGACGCAAAGGCTCATGCTGAATACGTTTGCCCTAAAGAAGAATTTGACCGGATCCTGCAACGCTTCCCAGAAAGCAACTATTTTCACCCTTCATTAGTAGTCCCGTATCATGCAGGTACACGAATTGGTGAAACATTTGCTATTGATCTAAAAGAAGATGTGGACTTTGAAGAACACGAACTACACATCAGGGGACAGCTCGTTAAGGTAGAAAAAACATGGTTCATCAAACCACCAAAGTATGATTCCTACCGCACAATCAAAATGGGGAAAACATTGGAGAAAATGTTGAAGTCAACAATGCATCAGCGGAACATAAACCGCATGAAATACGGCAGTAATTATTTGAAAACGTATCTGTTGCCGGATAATTCAATTACCCAGATACGTTCTGACATCATAGTCCCATATAAGGAATTTACTCCGTTATGCGTGAAGGACAATGGTGATCTGTTGACGCCGGAATCATTTAAGTATTGTGCAAGAGTCATTCACTATGAGCTAGGCAATTCCCTCTTCCACTCCCATTGTCTCCGGCACACGCACGGGACAATATTAGCAGAGGGTGGTGTGAACCCTAAAACAGTGATGGAACGTCTGGGACATAGGGACATCAAAACCACTTTGCAGACTTATACTTTCAATACAGATGTGATGCAGAAAACCGCTGTTGACGTATTTGAACAAGCGTTGCAAGCATAATAAAAAAGCGGTTGGACATTCCGATTAGTTCAGAGTGTTCAACCGCTTTTCTTCATTTTCTATTCACATTATTTTTATGGGTGGCAAATCGGTGGCAAATAGACTGAACCTTGTACCTTAAAGCCTATAAAAGCCTCTATTTCCGCACAAGAAGAGCAACCGTCTCCACATGATCCGTATGCTGCAACAGCTCCGTTATTCCTTTCAAAGTCTTATATTTATTTCTCGCTTATTTCTGTTTTCAATGCGCAGAGGCTTTCTTCCTTCTGACGGATGCGCTCCAGGCATGCATTACCAGAGCAACTGCGATTACACCGTAGCACAGGAATACCCGGAAGTACTCACCGATAGCGGCATCTCCAAACAGATTCTTACCTGCTGCGGGAGCCAGGATAAACATCAGATGGAACAGGATACAGCCCACCAGAGCCTGGGTATTGGTAGCCCGCACTACGGAAGCTCCTCCTACCAGGATCGCAGCGCCTGCATACAGACCCACCTGGTCTGCAGCTCCATAGGTCTGGAATGCGCCCATATTCTGCACAAAGATCAGCTGTCCCAAGCCAGCCAGTACTGTGGAGAATATGATGGCAATCACACGCACATGGTTGACATTGATCCCGGAGGCATTGGCCACCGTCATACTCTGTCCCACTGCACGAAACTGCTGGCCCAGCTTGGTACGCATGATAATAATATTAAAGAGGCAAAGCAGTGCCACAACTCCAAAAGTCACCATGGGGATATTGACCATGGAAAACAGCTCCTTCACCGGCCCTAACTGGGCAAGCCCGGAAACAACGGCCAAAGCTGCGATCTGAGCTGCCAGCTTTTTGGGATTCTTCTTATGGCTTCTTGCATAGGTCACTGCCAAAAGCACAATGATCACAGCGGAGAATACCAGGATCGCCTGATGGAAAGGCAGTCTCCAGAGAGCGTCCAGGGCAGAGGCAAAGCCTCCCTCCTGAGACAGATCCATGGTATTCGCAATTCCCACAGAACCTTTAATGGTCAGATTCGGATTGTTAATGGGAATAATATTGTCAAAAATGAAGAGGAACAAAAGCTGGTAAAGTCCATTGGCAAAATACGCCATAATCATGGAACCGATCATCTCCTGGCCCTTCATCTTATTCAGCAGCCGCCCAATCAGCCAGCCAAAAACCGTTCCCAGGGGAATGGTAAGGACAGCCGCCAAAGCCAGCCCTGCAATGCCCGGAACGCCCCACTCCAGCACCAGAAGGCAGGCAATCTGAGCTGCCATTGCGCCGATGGGAAGGGCAAAGTTGATTCCCATACCTGCTACAATCGGAATGATCAGGGACAGAACAATAAACAAGTTCCTGGAAAGACGTCCAAAGAGCTCATAGAGCACATAAGAGGGCGTGTATCCGGAAAATCCCATGAACACGGCACAGAGCAGGATAAACATGATGGTTACACTGTTGTTTCGCAGAAATTCCCGCATATTAATCTTATTCACGGCTTACACCTCCTGATTTCGTCAGAGCATACAGAATGATACCATTGGAGATCAGGATACGCATGATCTCAGAAATCATACTCTGCGGTACAATCGCATTTACCACCGGAGAGCCCAGGGTCAGCACACCGTAATACAGGAAGGTACCGATAATTACATGGCTGATCTTGGCCCTGGCCGTAGTGGCTCCGCCAATCAGAATTGCGGCTGCGCACAGAAAGCCCATCTGTCTGGGAGCCTGATACAGCTGCATAAATCCATAGCTCTGTCCGTAAACTACAATTCCCACTGCTGCCAGCATGGTAGAGAGCATGGTACCAATGATACGCATCTTATCTACATTAATGCCGGTAGCTGCTGCAAACCGGGGATTGGCCCCAGCGGCGGACATGGCGATACCAGTTTTGGAACGCATGAACAGCCATACCAGAAAGCAGCACAGCGCAAAGAACAGCAGCAGTCCGGTAGGAATCGTGATACCGAAAATCTTAAAGGATAAAAAGTCATTTAACAGATGGCGGTAAGAAGTCTGAAGTCCGATGGTGGTACGCAGTCCCCGCCCCAGAGGCCATTTCATAATCTTGCTCTGGAAGGGCAGTACCAGCCAGGCAATACACATCAGGGATACAACCGAAAAGCCCACATAGGTGGTGACGCTCATCTCGCTGCCCTTCAGCCGGTTTAACAACAGGCCGTACAAGAAGCCGGTCACTGCGGAAATAGCCAGACCTACCACAATGGCAAACAGGAAGCCAAACCAGCCGCTGAAACCAAATTCAATACAGAGAAGCCCTCCGATCAGTCCTCCGATAATACCAATCGGCAGTCCTAAGTTCAAACTGATACCGCACTGGATACCAGGCAGCATTGCCAATACCAGAACGCCGTTCATTCCAAGACGCACCAGAGTATTTCCAAGCTGTCCCGGAAGAGACAGATTATAGATCACTGCCAGCAGGCAGAGCAAAATGTAAAGCATTCCGATAATCAGTCTGGGGAAGCCCAGTTTCTTTACCAACGGGGTATAGAAGAAAACGACCAGAGCCAGAATCACCAGTCCCACCGCGCTGGTGGTAAGTGTCTTGCCCTGACGCATAATCGCACCCTTCATACCGGGCTTCATGCCGCTCATGGACAGCGCTCTGTCGTACTGGGTCTCAAAAGTATCTCCCTGCTGAGCCACTGTTGTGGTAATGGTCTCTTTCAGGGTCGCAAGGATATCGTCTGTAAGAGCTGGAAATACCTTTTTAATCTCTGTGCAGAGTCCCTCATAAGCAGTGTCCACTTCTGCTGCCAGAGTCAGCATCTCCTCCGTAGCCGTAAAGCCGGACAGATCCACCTCCGTCTCCATGGCCATATCGTCTCCCATTTCAGAGCCGTCATCCATCGCTGCATCCTCGCCTGCCCCCTCTTCCGGGCCGGCCGCTGCTTCTGACTCTGCAGCGGCATCTGCCGCCTGATCCAAAAGCTCTTTATTTTCTTCTATGTAACGGGCCTGTGCAGAAGCTTCCTCTGCAAAATAGGCTTTCTGAGCCTCTGCCAGCACATTCAGCGCGGCTGCCAGAGGAGCGGTATCAATGGAGGTAAGATCCACAGATCCGATTCCCTCCTTCTCAGCCAGAGCTCTGGCCTCTTCCTCCGCCTTGGCAGAAGCCTCCCGGATCTGCTCCATGCCTCCGCCTTCCTCCCGGACTTTGGCGGTAGCCGCCATTTTTTCCGCATTTACATAGGCATCCACTGCGCCTGTACCGGCAGTATTCAAGATTGCCTGAAGACGCATATCACTTAAAATCTGGCTTCCGCTCTCAGAAGAACGGGAAGCGAGACCAAACATTCCCACACCGGCGCACGCCACTGCTCCTATCACAATGAGGATGCAGGCAAGCAGCTGCGGTTTTTTTACCTTTAATTTTCCCATTCTACTCACCCCTTCTTTCCGGCTTGATACCTGACATTGCCAGGCCAAAATCTGCGTCTGAGCTGTCCACCGGCAGCACATCCACCACCCGGCCCTCAGATACGATGGCAATATTATCACAGATGGAACGCAGCTCCATCAGCTCGGAAGAAATCATCACAACCGTCATGCCAAGCTCTCGGTTTAACTTTACCAGGGTCTCCAGCACCAGCTTCTTAGCGCCGATATCAATGCCTCTGGTAGGCTCTGACACAAACAGCACCTTTGGGTTCATGGCCAGGGCTCTGGCAATACACACCTTCTGCTGGTTTCCTCCGGAAAGGGTACCGGTATGCTGCAGAGAAGATACGCAGCGGATGTCCAGCTCCTGAATCATCTTTTCCGCATATTCCCGAATCGCCTTGGTATCCTTCTGGGTAAAGCACAGAATTTTCTTTGTAAAATCGCCGTTGATCTGCATGGCGTTAAACACAATATTATCCTCAATGGACTCATCCAGCAAAAGTCCTACGCCCCGGCGGTCTTCAGAAACCATGGCCATACCGGCAGCCAGCGCTGCTCTGGCATCATTCAGCTTCACCGGCTGGCCAAAAAGCGTAACTTCGCCTTCCGCCTCACAGACACCCATGATACCGTTGGGCACCCCGATCTTCCCCTGTCCGGCCAGGCCGCCGATACCGAAGATCTCACCCTCATGCACTTCAAAGGACACATCCTTTACCATCTCACCGGGCATCGTTACCTTCAGATGCTCTGCCTTCAGGGCAATGGGCGTATCTTTGGAAAAGGTTCTGGCTTCTGCCTTCACAAAAGAAAAGCCTCCGGCTTCCCGGCCGATCATCAGTTCCGCCAGACGCACAGCACTGGTATCCTTAGTCTCGCAGGCGGTCACCAGCTGACCGTCCCTGAGAATAGTCACGCCCTGAGCGGCATTAATTACCTCGTCCAGACGGTGGGTAATAAAAATAATGGCGATGCCTTTGGCGGCAATCTCCTTCATCACAGACAGAAGCTGCTCTGCTTCACTCTCTGTAAGCACAGCGGTCGGCTCATCAAAAACCAGCAGCCTCACGCCTTTCTTATCAATCTCACGGGCAATCTCTACGAACTGCATATAACCTACCGGCAGTCCGTTTACCATCGTATACTCGTCAATGCTCATTCCCACACTGTCCAGGGCTTCCCTGGCATCCATAGACATCTGCTTCATGTCCAGAGACTCCATTTTGGAACCAAAGACACGGGACATCATATTCGGTTTGGTAATCTCGCGATTCAGCTTAATATTTTCGGTGATAGAAAAACCAGGCAGGAGCATAAACTCCTGATGAACCATACCGATCCCCTTCTGCATTGCATCGTGTGGGGAGGTAATTACCGTCTTTTCCCCGTCAATCAAAACTTCACCGGAAAATCCTCCTGTTGCATGAATCACGGGCATACCAAAAAGAATATTCATCAGTGTACTCTTTCCCGCACCATTTTCACCCAGCAACGCATGTATTTCTCCCGGACGAATTTTTAACGATACATTGGATAGAACAGTATTTTCACCGTACGTTTTGGTGATATCTTTCATCTCCAGAATGTATTTTGCAGCCAATGTTATTCCTCCTCTTTCACTTCCAGCTTTCTTTTCAAAACGACCCGCCTCAATTCACGAAGCGGGCCGCGTTTTCTTCTCTCTATTCCTGGCTTATAAGATTCCAGTAAAATTATTCCAGATAATCATTGAAATCAACAGGAGCAAGCAGAACTGTATAGTAATTGTCCAGAGTTGTTCCATCTGCATTGACATAAGGCTCAACAGTTGCGCCTTCGCAGGCTTCCTGGAACATGGCAACTACCTTCTCAGCATCGTTGCGCTCAGTAATCTCGCCGTTGATGAAGCTCTTTGCGTAATTTACAGCCACATCAATGATGGTCATGTTAACCGGTGATGCCCATGTGGAATAACGTCCTACTGCGTCATGCTCAGCCAGCTTCTCAGCGATTGCCTTCAAAGCAACCGTATCATCTCCTCCTACAGAGATCTCCAGGCCAAGAGATGCCGGGAATGCATGGTAGGGGCTGGGGCAGCAGGGCTGCGGATAGTAAGCATTGGGCTCGTCAAGAACAGCTGCCTGCAGCGGCTCCTGCATGGAGCAGTTGGTGGTAAAGAAAGCAACCTTTTTGCCAGCATACTCTTCCAGCTTAGCGGGAACATCTTCCAGAATGAACTGCTGTGCGCCGGAAACACCTGCATCGCCAGTGGGGTCGGGAGCAGTAGCTTCTACATACTGAATACCCAGTGCTTCACAGTTTGCTTCCAGGTTTGCCTTACGGGCTGCGATGGTCTCCATAGCCAGGTGACGCGGGAAGGAGTAATGTACAAATACCTCAATGCCCCAGTTTGCACAGGTCTCTGCAATGGTATCTCCCTGCTTCGCCTCATTGGTGTAGAATACCAGATCTGCTGCCTCAGAGATTACCAGGGGATCCTCCTGGGGAACTCCGGCAATCAGAAGAATGTCGTCACGTCCCAGCTCTCCGCGGATCTTATCAAAAGCTGCCTTTGTTCCGGGAACTGCCTGACAGATGATGATAGCCTTTACCTCCGGATCTGATGCAAAAGATACCAGCTTAGAGATGGTGGTCTCAGTCTCAGATGCAAAGTTATCCGGATAAGTGTCTGTAACGATGTGATCCGGATCCGCTGCGGCTGCACGCTCAGCTGCACGGAACTCCTCCTCACCCTGGGAGGTGGTGCCGGTCAGGATGGCGATCTTCCAGTTGTCCTCCTCTGCAAATGCGCCTGTGGCAAATGCGAGGCACATAACCATGGACAGTAACAGTAAACCTAACTTCTTCATACTTCTTTCCTCCTTTTTACACTTTATTACTTTGAAGTGTAGAATACTTTTTTACTATACCATCTTTTTTGTCACTGTGCAAGGTTAAATTGTTAAAAACTGTTCCTTATTTGCCAAAAATTTTACGTTTTTTTAATTTTTACAAAAAAAATAGCCAAAAAAAGAAGGATGTCAACATTTTTTATGACATCCTTCTTTAAATTATCGTCTCCATTGGACTCTTCTCCTTTGTATCTACTTTGGGTTAAATCATTCGTATTTCGGTGGTCTGTACCTCCTTTTCTTTCAAATTTGCTTTTGCATCTTTGTTGTTTTTTCTCTTCTGTTGTTTATGTCTGTATTATAATCCCGTTTTCTGTATTTGTCAATGCTTTTTCGATATATTTTTTATATTTTTATTTTATTATTTTACTTTCTTTAAATTGTCAGTTTTTATTCCCAGGTGCAACGATCCTTTAGCCTCCGTGTGATTCGGCTGTCAAAAACCCTAATGGAAAATTTCAACGGTCAAATCGCACAAAAGAGCCGCACTGGTTCCAATGCACCAAACCTTGCAATGAGCCTTATCAAACCTAAATCGTGTTCAGAAAGAGTCCCTTCCACGATTTTTTAACCTCATTTCCATGGTGCAGACGTCACTTGTGCAACTCTTTTATACAATCAGACAGAGAGCGTTCGTTCATAGGGCTTCTGACACCCTAGCATCAGTGTACAAGAGACGTATTGCCCCCTGTACACTGATGCTAATCTCTGTATTTATATTCCTTTCCTGGCACACAAACGTTCAAAGGCATCCGCCGCTCTCTGACACCCCGTTCTTACCTTCAGCACATCAAACAATTTTTTCCGAAGCAAATCTATCACACTGCACACTGTATAAATCAAGGCCGCACTCAGCAAAACTGCGGGGATCAAAGCCGCCCAGTGAAGATATCTGTATGCAGAGAAGGCCCCTTTCATCAGACTTTCCCACACCAGAGGATGGGTATGGATCATATACACAGAGAAAGCCAGCGGCGAGGCCAGTTTAACCAGCCGACGCAGCCATTCCCCTTTCAATTTCAGGCCTTCAAACAAAAGCAGCAGACAGACTGCACTAAGAAACATGGTGGGGGCTGCATATCCGGTAAACACCCGGCCAAACATGGCCTGCCCGTACACCTCTCTGGTATAATTTTCCACCAGTATCTTAAAAATCCAGGAAAAAGCAGACAGCCCTAAATAGGCTGCTCCGTATTTCCACAATTTCCAGCGCCGGAAGGTGCAGGTTCCAAGACAGGCTCCGAACAAATACAAAATCAGCAGCCAGGCAAAGCTGTAACCTCCCACCAGGGAAAGAAAATCTGTCCCTGCTGCCTTGGGGATGGCAGTTGCCACGGAAAATACGAAAAACAGCACTGCTGCCAGTCTCTTTCGCTCCCGCTCCTCCAAAGACAGAACCAGCTTGTTCAGATAGGGCATCAGGAAAAACACGCCTGCATAAGCGCTGAAATACCAGTACGTTTTGGCACATACCGGGAACAGCGCCTGCCAAAAGCTGGCTCCGGTCAGAAACTGGGGGGCTGCCAGATAGTACACCAGGGTGATACCTGCAGAATAGAAAAACACCTGCAGCCACAGCTCCAGAAACCGTCCCAGCCTGGGTTTGCCCTTCACTCCCACATAGCCGGAAAGCACTCCGTAACAGTCCACAGCACAGTAGGCGCAGGTCTCCAAAAACCAGGCGGCATAGTAGGAAGACTCAGCCCCCAGAATACGCACCATGGCTCCTCCCTGCCCCAGCACATGAAGATTTACAATCATAAACATACTCACCATGCGCAAAAGATCCAGGCCGTAATTGCGGCCAGAGGGCTTCAAAGGCTGTCCCGTTTCTCTCTGACTTTGGAATGTCTCCGAACGGATCTGTGTCTCCCCTGTTTTTCCGCTGTTCCACTCCCTTTTCTGCTTATCCTTTTTTCCACTGTGAGCCATTCTTCACCCATCCTCTCTTTTTTACAGCACGCAGAAGCCTCTGCCCGCCAGGCTTTCCTCCGCCTCATAAATATCTTCCGTGTGAAATACCATCACCGGCTTTCCTGACTTTCGGTTAAAGGAAAGGTACAGGTAATCAATGTTAATGTTGCTGTCTGTCAGCGCTTCCATCAGATGATTCAGATTTCCCACCTCATCCTCCAGCTCCACACCGATCACGTCTACACTGCTGCACAGATATCCGGCTTCCCGAAACGCCGCCAGCGCTTTCTGCGGCTCTGAAAGTATCATGCGGTTAATCCCAAACTCTGCCCCATCATTGGTCATGGAGCCCCAGATATTGATTCCCTGGTTCGCCAAAATCTCCGTGAGATTCCGGAGCGTGCCCTTTCTGTTTTCTGCATAAACCGATACCTGTATTAACATTGTTAAACTCCTCCTGTCATTTCTGTTCTGCATTCCTCATTACAGTCTTTTATTTCTTATTACTTTTTTGTATCTTACGGTTCCGGCCGCCTCCCGATTGCCCGGGAACCAGCAGCAGACTTTTGTCTTCCCCATTGTAATTTTTTCTTCCGGTTAAGTCAATGGATGGATTCGATATTTTAAAGAATTTCCCCATTCCTTCCTGCGCCGCCTCCTTTTGGGCCAAATCCCTTTTATCCTTTTTTGCGCGTCTCCTTTTTGATCGAATCTTTTTTATCTCTTTTGCATGCTTTTCGTCCCAAAAATAGGAAAACTGCCGTTTGGCCCTGGAAGGAGAGATCCAGGACGCCTGACGGCAGTTTCCGAAAAGCTCAAACAAATTGCTGATATTTTTTATTTTACAGGTACTTTCTGATCTCATCCATGATCTGCTCATACTCTGCATCGCTTAAATGCCTGGGAGGATTGCAGCTCATTTCAAAGGTTCCGCCGTAGCCCGGCCCATCCACCTGCTTCGGCACCACATGAAAATGCACATGCTTCACTTTGTCTCCAAAAGCTCCCAGATTGATCTTTTCTGCCTTGACCGCCCTGCTCACTGCCTCGGCCACCTTTGACACGTCGGCCATAAAAGCATTCAAGTCCTCTTTGGGCAGCTCAAACAGCTCGTCCGCATGTTTCTTATAAGCTACAATACATCTTCCGTAATAGGTCTGATCACGGAACAGATACACTTTTGACATCGGAAGCTCTGCCAGAGGCATCATCATGCCAAGCAGAGTCTCATTTTCCTCACAGTACATACAGCCCATAAATTTACTCCTCCCGCTCTAGATCGTTCCGATTATATTCCCGAAAAAACTGCTGTCCCGCAGCTTATGTCTGGTTCTGCCGGGAACTCTTATTTTACAAGATATCCTCCATCCACCGGAATGATGGCTCCGTTTAAGTAATCGGAGGCATCAGATGCTAAAAATACAGCCGGTCCCTTCATATCTTCCGGAGTTCCCCACACATGAGCCGGAATCCGTCCTGTGATCTCAGCATATCTGGGATTTGCCGGATCCAGAAGCGCAGTATTCATCTCTGTAGCCATATAGCCGGGAGCCAGCGCGTTCACATTGATCTTCTTGGAAGCCCACTCATTGCAGAAAGCCTTGGTAAGCTGTGCTACGCCTCCCTTGGAAGCTGCGTATGCCGGTACGGTAAAGCCGCCGAAGAAGGAGAGCATAGATGCGATATTGATGATCTTACCCTTGCTGTCCTGAGCTATAAAGGTTCTGGCCGCTCTCTGGCACCAGTCAAACACTGCGTTTAAGTTCACTTCGATCACATAATTGTAATCCTCCATGGGGAATTCTTCGCTGGGATGACGGCGCTGTACTCCTGCTCCATTGATCAGGATATCCAGATGCCCCCCTAAGAGCTTCACTGCCTCGTCAAACCCTCTGGCCCGGTCTTCTGCATTTCCAAGATCCACCTTCAGTCCATGGCAGACAAACCCCTTTTCACACAACTCCTTTGCCACCTCATGAACCTTGTCAGAGGAGCCTACGATCACTACTTCTGCGCCTGCCTCCATCAATCCTTCTGCCATTCCGTAGCCAAGCCCTCTGGTTCCGCCGGTGACAATGGCCTTTTTACCTGTCAGATCCGTAAAATTTTTCATGATACATCCTCCTATACTTGATTTTTATGATACTTATTTTACTGCGAATTTGCATTCCCCTGTCTGCAGCACTGCCAGGGCATTCTCCGCTGCCATGTAGCTCATCTTGCTGCTGGCCTCAGCGGTAGCTGCACCTGCATGAGGAGTGAGGATGCAGTTTTCCAGTTCCATCAGGGGGCTGCCATAGGGAGGCTCATCTACTGTGGCATCCAGACCAGCGCCCCGGATCTCACCGGATTTCAGAGCCTCATACAAAGCTGCCTCATCGATAATGCCGCCTCTGGCAGTGTTTACAATGATGGCAGTGTTTTTCATCATCTGAAACTGCTCTGTGCTGATCATATTCTCCGTCTCCGGTGTCAGCGGAGAATGGATGGTGATAAAATCAGACTCCTTAAGCAGCGTCTCCAGATCTACATACTGAGCGCCGGTTTCTTCCTTGAAGGCTTCACTCTCAAACATATCGTAGGCTAAAATTTTCATATCAAAGCCACGGCATCTTTTGCCTACGCCCTGACCGATGCGGCCTGCTCCCACAATCCCCAGAGTTTTCTGCCACATCTCCAGTCCGGAGGGACGCTTCTGCGCCTTGGCCTTGATGGAATTGTCCATTACTGTCACATTTCTGGCCAAATCCAGCATCAAAGCCACCGCCAGATCTGCCACAGAATCTCCGTTGGCTCCCGGAGTGATGGTCACTGCCACCCCATGCTCTCTGGCAGCCGCCACATCCACCTTGTCATACCCCACACCATAGCGGGAGATTACTTTCAGCTTCTTCGCGGAAGCAATCAGCTCCGGCGTATAGTCCTCCAAACCTGCGATGACAGCGTCTGCGTCCACGATCTCCTTTTTCAGCTGTTCCTCAATAGGGCCGTCTGCTGCCTCCAGTTTTTTTACCTCGCATCCGTTCGCCTTCAACAGATCCACTGCCTTGGAATCTGTCTTACCAAAGGAGCGGGCTGTCACGATCACCTTGTAGCTCATGTTAAAACCTCCTGATACTATTCTTATCTTGCTTTTTCATAGTTCTCTTTGTTCTCTTGCTCACTGTCTGTATGCTTCTCCTGAACGCCGCTTTTTTACTTTTGGTGTCCTTTTTTATTCCGCCTCGTCTGCTGCCTTCTTGATCTTTCCTCCCTTTTTGCGCTCACTCCCACTCTGTATGGAAATAACCTTCCCTATCCATCCTGCGATAGGTGTGGGCTCCGAAACAATCTCTGAGGGCCTGAATAAAATTCACAGGCATCTGCCTCATGCGGTAATAATCGTAATAGTGCAACGCGCTGGAAAAACCTGGCAGAGAAGTCCCAGATTCCATGGCGGTCTGACACATCTGCCGCAGAGAGGGTTCCAGCTCCCCGATGTAGGAAAAATGCTCATCCAGCAAAAGCGGCGCTTCTTCCGCCACAGCCGCCTGACGGATTTCCCCCAGAAGCCGGCTCCGGATAATGCAGCCGTCTCTCCAGATATCACACAGGGCCGTCAGGTTCACTTGCCACCCTTCTTCCTCTGCCGCTCTCACAATCAGTTCCAGTCCCTGGCTGTAGCAAAGGATCATTCCCAGCAGCAGCGCCTCTCCCACAATCTTTTCCGGATCTTTCATAGAAACCGGACGCTCTGAGGCAGGCAGACGCTCATATCCTTTTTGGCGAAGTTCCTTTTTCCCGGAAAAATTCCTGGCGGAAACCGCCTCATAGATGGTGGGCAGATATACGCCCCGCTCCACCCCTTCCAGCATGGTCCACTTTCCAGTGCCCTTCTGCTCCGCCACATCCAGGATCTTATCCAGAAGCGGATTTCCGTCATCATCCTGACGCTCCAGCACACGGATGCTGATCTCTATGAGGTAGGAATCCAGCCGCCCCTTCTGCCAGTTCTGAAAGCACTCCCGGATCTCCTCCAGCGAAAGCCTCAAGGTATTCCGTAAAAATCCGTAGGTCTCTGCAAGCAGCTGCAAAATAGCGTACTCAATCCCATTGTGAACCATCTTCACATAATGGCCTGCTCCTCCTGGGCCTATGTACTCACAGCAGTGAATATCTCCTGTACAGGCGGCTATGGTCTGCAGAATATGCTTTGTCTTTTCCCAGCCTTCCAGACTTCCTCCGGCCATCATGCTGGGGCCCGTGAGGGCTCCCTTCTCTCCGCCGGACACGCCTACTCCCACAAAGCAGATCCCCTGGCTGTCACACCATGCACAGCGCCTCTGGGTATCTTTGTAATAGGAATTACCTCCGTCCAGCACCACATCCCCAGGGGAGAGCAGAGGCACCAGCTCTTTTAATACCTGATCCACCGCATCTCCTGCGGTAATCATCAAAAAAATACAGCGGGGGCTTTCTAAAGCCCCCAGCATCTCTTCTACACAATCGCAGATCTGATAGTTATCGGTATCCGCCCGAAATCGGATCCGCTCTTCTTCATTTTTACTGTAGGCTGCCACGGAAAATCCGTGGGAGATCATATTTTTTGCCAGGCTGCTGCCCATGACTCCCAGGCCATAGACAGCAATCTCACACCGCTTCATCTCTTATTTCACCAGATCCACTGCTTCTTTTGTCAGCTTCACGATCTCAGCGAAATTGCCTTCCTTAACAAAACTATCCTTCACCATCCAGCTTCCGCCGCAGGCAATGATCTTGTCAAATGCCAGGAACTCTTTAATATTTCCGGCATTGATACCGCCTGTAGGCATGAATTTCATGGTGGGGAAGGGAGCTGCCAAAGCCTTGATGGTGTCCAGTCCGCCGTACTGCTTTGCAGGGAAGAACTTTACAACCTTCAGGCCGTACTCCATAGCCAGCATCACCTCTGTAGGTGTGCAGGTGCCCGGGAATACCGGAATCTGATTGTCAATGGCAAACTCTGTTACCTTGGTGGAAAAGCCCGGAGATACAATAAAGGTAGCCCCTGCATCCAGAGCCCGCTTTGCCTGCTCCAGATTTACCACAGTGCCTGCGCCTACCAGCATATCCGGGAAATTCTTTCTCATAATACGGATAGACTCTTCTGCTGCGTCAGTCCGGAAAGTAACCTCTGCCACCGGCAGTCCGCCTTCGCACAGAGCTTCTGCCAAAGGCTTTGCATCCTCTACACGATCCAGCTTTACTACCGGAACTACTTTTCTTAACGCTACCTGCTGCATAACATCTAACATATCTGTATCCTCCTGTTTTTCTTCTTCCTAGAGTTTCCGGCAGTATCCTGATGTATGATATCTGCCAATCCCTCCGGTTACTCCTTCATTATAACTGAAACCCTTTAAAATATCTACGTCTCCTATGTATCTTTATTGATACAAATAAAATAATTTGCCCATGTTCCCTTAATTATTTATCCGTAAATACAGGATCCTCTTTTGCCAGGTCATATCTTCTGCTGGAGTGGGAAAACGCTGCCAGTACCCAGAAGTAAGCGTTCTTGCTTCCCGGTGAAGCGCAGGTGGGATGATAACCGCAGGGAGCTTCCACGCAGGTTCCGGTATGTACGGTATGGGCTACAATATCGTCTGTCTCCCCGCTCTTTAAATAGCTTACATGGAAGCCGAATTTGGGAGCCGGGATATCGAAGTAACAGTATACCTCCTCCAGATCCTTCTCGTGCTGATGTGGCGGCCAGCTGGTCCAGGTACCCTCTCTGCTCCAGGTCACTCCTGCAATGATTCTGGAAGCCTCGTCCTTATCGGAAAGGGTCATATACACTTCCCGCTCTCCCACACCCTTGCCATGGATCTGATGAATATCTCCAATAGGAGCATCCGGCTCAAACTTCCGGAAGAAAGCATGGCCATACCCTTCATCTTTGGCTCCTGCAATATAGAAGAAGCAGTCCTCCTCTGCGGTAATGGTCACCGCCTCATTGCCGGGAATATAGAAAGCGTCAAACCGGGTCATCTCCTGATTCAAAACCGCATGGCCGCTTAATTTTGCCCTGCCTTCGATCAGCACCGGATGAATCTCCAGCTCACCGGATTTCAGTTCATAAGAATCTCCCTTTGGAAGATTCAAGCGGTAAATATGCTCCTCTTTACACTCTGCTGTCTCCGGAGTGATCACTGCATGAAAGCCCGGCTCTTCACTGGACTGAACACGCCATTTTTCCATTCTTGCCTTGTTGTCTAAATTCTGCATCATAAACCTCCTTGTGTAAAAAACGTTCTCTCCAAGATGAAACAAGAAACAGCAGGAAGCGAAGCCGCCTCCTGCTGTTTCCGGTGATTCCTGTCTCCCCAGCGCCGGCGGCAGCCTGAGAAGACTTCTCTCATAGTATTTAATTGACAGGACTGTCAGAAAAAATTCATCCTCCTACAGCCACATAGTGGAGAATACGGGGAACAGCACTACCAGGAAGAAGATTGCCACATATCCTACAAAGAAGGGCATCTGTCCCTTGGCAATGGCGCCCATTTTCAGCTTTGACACGCTGGCTGCGGAGAAAATGTTTACAGCAACCGGCGGAGTCATGGTTCCGATTACGTTGGAAATAGAAACGATCATACCAAAATGGATCACGTTGATTCCCAGAGACTGGGCGATGGGCCACAGTACCGGAACCAGAAGCACTGCTGTCGCAATACCTTCCAGGAAGGTACCAAAGATCAGCAGAATGATTGCTACGATCAGGCAGAACAGCACCGGACTTAAGTTCAGGCCGATTACAAAGTCTACCAGCTGCTTGGAAATTCCGGAGAATGCAAACAGCCATGCAAAAGCAGTAGAGGTTGCAATGATAAACAGGATCATAGCGGAACTCTTAGCGGAATCTAAGAAGATCTGATACAGGTCTTTTAATTTTACTTCCTTATAGATAAACATACCTGCAATCAGAGACCACACAACTGCAACTGCAGCAGACTCGGTGGGTGTCAGCAGACCGGAATAGATACCGCCCAGAATGATGATGGGAAGCAGCAGAGCCGGAATTGCCTTTACAAAGCTTGCGCCGAATTCCTTCAGGCTCATCTTCTGGCTGCTCTTAGGCCACTGCTCTTTCTTTGCATAAAACAGAACTACGATCATCAGCACTACCATGATGGCAATACCGATGGCCATACCGGATTTAAACATATCGCCTACAGAGGCGTTGGTCATGGTCGCATAAACCACCATGATAATACTGGGTGGGATGACTGGCCCCAGGCCGCCCGATACCACCAGCAAACCGGCCACCCGCTCCTTGGGATAGCCAAGACGGATCATATCATCGTAGAGCATTACGCCGATGGCCACTACGGTAGCAGGGGCAGAACCGGACAATGCTGCAAAGAATGCGCAGGCCAGCACCAGTGCCAGAGCCATACCGCCTCTCACGCCGCCTACGATGGAGTTGGCGAAATCTACCAGACGGCGGGAAATACCGCCCTTTGTCATAATATTACCAGCCAGCACGAAAAACGCGATGGCCATAATGGAGGTAGAATCCAGTCCTCCGAAAATACGCTGGGGAATTACATTCAGTCCCAGATTAATGGCAGGGCTGAACACAATCGCGCACATGGTGGAGATACCCAGGGAAATTGCGATCGGTGCGCCAATAATCAACAGTACTGCGAATGATCCAAACAATAAAAATCCTGTCATTATTTACCACCTCCCACATTTCCTTTGTGAAGCTTTGCCTCTTCCTCTTCCACTGCCTTGTTATAGGCTTCCGCCTCTTCCGCTATCTTGGCTGCCTCTCTTGCCTCCAGTTCCTCATTGCTCATGGAAAGATCCTTAAACAGAGCAACCAGCATTCCAAGCTGAACCAAAGTGATGATGGCAAAGCTGAGTACCAGAGCAAAATAAGGAACTGTCATAGGCAGTCCCAGACCGGGAGATTTCTGTCCGGATTTGATCTGCATCTGGAACAGAGCGATGGATTCTTTTGTCATAATTGCAGCAAAGATAATTACCAGAGCTTTGGAAATAATCTGAAGCACCAGTTTGGCCTTGCCCTTCAACTTATCCACCAGCGCGGTAACAGAAATCTGTGTGCCATCGCGAAGTCCCTTTTCCGTTCCCAGAAGCACCATATATACCATGCAGTATTTTGCGGCTTCTTCAAAACCAGTTACCGGGAGTTTGGTAAAGTTACGGTTCACTACCTGAATAAAGGCTGCCGCAACCATGATCGCAAAGGTCACAACCATGATGATATCTTCGATCTTCTGAAGAGTATTCAGTGTTTTCTTCATGTTGTCCTCCTGCAAAAGTAATCAGGGGCTGTCACAGCATATCTCCTGCGGCAGCTCCCCAGATTTTAAACTATGTTGTAAATTTTATCGGATATTCCTTTAGTTTACAGAAGCAATCGCCTCATCCACAGCGGCCTGCCAGGTCTCGTCGAAAGTGAATCCCTGTTTTTCAGCCTCTGCCTTGTAAGCAGCCTGAAGTGCGTCTGTATCAATGTCATGGAAGGTAACGCCCTCTGCGGTCAGTTTCTCCTCAGCAGCCTCGTTCTCCTCTACCAGGAACTGTCTCTCAGCATCGCAGCCTTCTTTTACAGCAGCCAGGAACGGCTCTCTTAAATCTTCCGGAATTCTGTTCCAAGCATCGTCAGACATGCAGAGCATGATGTATACAAACGCATGGTTGGTTCTGGTGATGTTCTTGGTGATCTCATAGAAACCGTTGTTCCAGCAGTTGCAGATTGCATTCTCGCAGGCATCAATGGTTCCCTGCTGCAGAGCGGTGAACTGGTCGCCTGCTGCCATAGCTACCGGCATAGCGCCAAATGCGGTGAACGCTGCCTGATGGTACTGGTTCTCCATAGTACGGATCGTTACACCCTTGAAGTCCTCGATGGTCTGAATAGGATCCTTGGAGAATACGTTACGGAAACCGGACTCCATGTAACCGATTACGTGGAAGCCCTGAGCCTCAGCAGCTGCCTCAATCAGATCGCCAACCGGGCCGTCTACTGCTGCATGAGCCTCGTCTGCATTCTTCCAAAGGAATGCCTGATCCAAAATAGCCATCTCAGGAATGAAGTTGGTCAATACGGAGTTGGCTACCGTTGCCACATCCAGATTGTTCATCATGGTCAGCTCCAGCATATCGCGCTCTCCGCCCAGGGCTCCGCCCGGAACCACCTCTACCTGGATCTTTCCGTCAGTAGCCTTCGCTACTGCATCTGCTACTGCCTGGCCGCCTTTTACATAAGGAGATCCTTCCGGATCAACAAAGCCCATCTGAATGGTGATCGGCTCTTCTGCTGCCATTGCGGTAGTTCCTGCAAATACGGTACCTACCATAGCTACTGCCAGTGACATTGCTACAACTTTCTTTGTTTTCATACTTTTTCTCTCCTTTTTATATAAATTTTTTATTGCTCTCCTGATTATAATACTTCAGATAACGCTGAAACTTTTTCTGATATACTGCGCTTTTCTCCGGATCCGGCCGTACCACCCTGTTTGGCACCACAAAAAACTGTTCTGCCTCCAGAAGCCCCATCACATCCATGGCCAGCACTACAGCCCCCATAAGGGACCCCTGCTGAACCTCGTCTACTTCCATATCCTGGCAGAAAACGTCTGCACACATCTGCACCCAGGAGGAAGAATTTAAAATGCCGCCTGACAGCTTGATCTTCTCAGGTTTTGGATTGATCTCTGTGAGCATCTGGTAACAATGGTAAATATTAAACAAAATGCCTTCCTGCACTGCCCGGTACATATGTTTGATATCATGATGAGCCTTCAGTCCGTAAAAACCTCCCGTCCGCTCATCCTCCCATCCCGGACACCGCTCCCCGAACACAAAGGGGAGAAATACCGGAGTATCCTCGGTCTCCTTCAGGCCTGTCTCCAGATCAGAATAGGAAATTCCTCTTCCCACCCGCTCTCTCAGCCAGTCGATACAGTTGCAGCACCCTGCCACTGCCGCCCCGCTTAAGTACGCCTTGGGGGAAAGGTAACACCAGGTGCTGGGCTCTCTTGGTATCAGCGCTTCCTTGGTGGTCAGGCGGATCGCTCCGCTGGTTCCCACTGAAAAGGTCATAACCCCTTTTGCCAGCGCTCCCACACCCACCTGATTCAGACCTCCGTCTGCATTGGAGGGCACCACCGGGATGCCTGACGGCAGTCCCAATAATCCAGCGCCGTACTCGTTTAAAGGATAGGTCTGATCGTAAGAGATCAGTTCCGGAAGCTGTTTTTCCGGAATACCCGCCTCCAAAAGCAGCTCTGATGCATACCTCCGGTTCTTCACATCCAGAAGTCCGCTTCCGCTGACCATGCAGCAGGTAGCCACCCGATGACCGGTCAAATGATAGGTATTGTAAGTCCCCTGTCCCTGGATCAGATAATCTTCCAGGCAATACCCCTGCTGCTTTAACAGCAAAAGCTTGAAAAAGGGATACGTGGCATTTACCATACAGCCAGTGGTGTGGTAATACCGGTCCACATAGTCTGCATCCTTGCGCAGCTCTCTGCACAAAGCAGATGCCCCTGTATAACTCCAGGGATAGAGCGGCGTCACCGGCCGCATCTTCTCATCGCACAAGCATACGCTGTGCCAGGCTGCGCACAGAGAGATCACATCCACACTTCTGCCCTGAAGAACCTTTCTTCCGGCTGACATCGTCTTTTGGAACACGGTCTCCGCATTATGTAAAACTGCATCCTCATACATCTGTCCATAGGCTTCCGTCTCCACCAGGGACTCTTTTGTCTCTGTGTCATAATACATGGCCTTGGCAGAAGTAGTGCTGGACTCTAAGGCTAAGATTCGCATCAGGAATCACCTTCCATCTCACTTTGATTTCAATAATATCCGAATTCAAAGATCTTCAGACACAAGTGC
>CAJLNC010000022.1 GCA_905207905.1 uncultured Lachnospiraceae bacterium
GATGTGCTCTGCGATGAAGTGTATGAGATGGAAAATGGCCGGCTGGAGCGGATCCGTTAGAGGAAATAGAGCTTCAGTGTGCATTAGATGTATGAGCAACTTTATTTTTGGACAATGATAACAAATTTGGTAGAAATTAATAAAAATCATTTCGGTGGTAGAAAAGTATAACATTCAATTAACTATCAGTGTTAATGGTCCTCGGAGACTTCATGATTTACAGCGAGTTTTTCCGAATGGTAGAGGATAGGATCTGTAAAGAACGAAAAAAACTGTGGACTACCAAAATAGATGTCAAAAACATGGTCTTCACCGGGAAAGTGTGTAACAATATGGGAAAAGGCGGGAAATGCCGAAAAATCAAGGGATTTCCCGAATTAATAGTTTGAAAATCCTCGTATTTTGACATCTATTTTGATAAACAAGAAAATTGTATAGACAATAATTGAAAATTTGAAATGAAATGGCAAGATAAGCGGAGATAATCCCTAGTTTATAGGAAAAATAATTTTCAGAAATATTTTTTAGAGAATTTTAGGGATTCTTCAGATCTTAAAAAAGCATGGAATTGTAAAAAGCGTTATAACAAAATGTTATAGCGTTATTTTTTTGCGTTACAAGCGTTACAAAAAATGCAAAAAGCTAGGAAATATGGGCGTTACAGCGTTTTTCCAAGAAAGAAAAGTACGGAAAATTATAAAAGAAATCCTACAATTTGTAACGCAGAGCAAGGGGACATTTTAGACCATGCAAAAAAATATGTCCCCTTGCCCATTTTATAGGCTTTTTCAAGAAAAAACGTGCATTGAGCAAGGGGACATTTTTAGACTTAAAATGGGTAAAAAATAACCCAAAAAAAAGAAAAAAAATTAAGCGGTCTCGATAAACTTATTTTGCTCTGAAAAGGATGATTTTGCCCCTCTTGATTTTCGTTTTAGTTTTAAATTAATCAGTTCGAGTATTTCTTCTTGATCGTCAAGGGCTAATTCATGATAGCTATCAAGAAGTATTCTATCATTTTCAGAAAGTAGAGTTTCACTTTTGAGCGAAAACGGAGTTTCACCAAAGAGAATCCAATCAACAGAGCAATCCAATATATTAGCAAGTTTCATTAGTGATGGAGCAGAAGGAAGTTTTTCACCACGCTCCCAAGCACTTAAAATTCCTGTAGAAATCCCTGTTTTATCATGAATTTGAGCTATAGTAATGCCTAAATTCTTTCGTCTTTCTTTTAATCTAATACCGATCATTTCTTCCATAGATCCTCCTATCTCCTAAATTAAATAGCTCTATTGTGAAAAAATGTATTGACATTTTCACTAAAGAGCTATATCATAAATTTAGGGTAAAAAATAACTCAGAATAAATTTATCATATCCATCCGGAAATCACAACCGGAAACGGCGTTCGCCGTACAAATATGCCGATCTAAAGGCGATTAGAAAATATTTTTGCTGCTATTTTAAAAATTTTATATATCAAATTGGGGAGGTGAAAAGATGCCTACTAAGGCCGAGCGTGAAAAAATCAATGGAGAAGAATTTAAAAGAATAGTATATGAAGATATTCTCAATCACATATCCAAGGCATTTTCCAGTCTGCTATATGACTTTCTTTATTTAGATAATTTTGAGGAATTAGTAGAGGAATACGCCAAGGATATGGAAAGAGCGATACAAACAGCGGTTAAAGAAGATAAAAGTAAAATCATCGAAATCAGAAAAAACCGGTAATTTTTACTTTTATAATTTCTGCTGCGATGTCATACAGAGTCTTTAAGGAAAAGGAACCAATAGATTTTGCTACATCAAGAGTTTTGCACCAAACAGATTGATCACGAATATTTTCAAGAAATTGATGTCCGTCAAAAGTGAGGTCATCAATGGTGCTGATACGGATAAGATTTTGTTTGGTGAATCCGGCATCAGATATTTTGATGTAGTTGCCTTCTGAAAGTTTGAGACAGGTATAGTATAGTTCTTCCTCAGAATAGGTGGGAAGTTGTTCATGTAAAGAAGGAAAAGAATAGCGGATGCCAAAAGGCTTATCTTCAAGGGCAAGCAGTACATCACGCACACAATTAGAATTTAGTTTCATAAAACAGTCCTCCAAGAAATTAGTAATACGGTAATAATACCATACTGGAGGAAGGCGGACAAGAAAGGAAGGTACAATGAAAAACGGAAAAAGACCCACATTAAGGCAAAAGAAGATCATGAGAGCAAGTGGTCTGATACCGGAGAACTGGTTGGTCGTAAAAGATCTTGGTAGTGAGCTGCACGTAGTCAGCCGGATGTCTTTGAAAAAAATAGGGGGCAAGCCGAAACTGCGGAAACTGGAGGTAGTTGTTTAAAAAAGGAGAGCTGCGGTAACAGCTCCCCTTCGATGTCAGAACATATGATGATAATGCCAACCACTATCGCCGATTCTGACAATTGCGTGATACGTTTTATCAAAGAGTTTTGAGTGGGCCTCATACTCTGAGATTGTATCACCGTCTTCCGGATGTTGGGAAATAAGTATCCAGTCAAGCTTTTCGTCGGCTGGTCCAACATCCATCGGATAATCACGCATGGTAGTCACCTCCCTTCTGAGGGAGTACCCTGCAAAAGAATTGTAACATATCAAAAACGATAAAGAAAGAAAGTGTTTATAAAGGAAGTGATCACATGGCAGGGCAGAATACACTGACCCCGCTGGGGAAAAAGATAAAGAAAAGATTAATTGACCTGAACATGACACAGCGTGATCTGGCAGCAATGCTGGGGGTGAATGCAGTGTACCTTACAAAGATCATGAATGGGACACGGACAGGGGCAAAGTATAGAAAACAGATTGCTGAAATATTAGGATTTGATGACGCTGCATAGGAGGTGATCGGATGCAGGCAGCACATGTAACGTTAGAAGAGGCGGCGGAGCTTGAGGGGATAAGCTACCAGACAATGAAAAAACGTATTCAGAGAAATGCAGGTCAATATGATGTTCAGATGAAAAAATCAGATAAAGGTGGTTGGGATATCGTATTAGTGTCAACTATGTCCCTGTCAAAAATGGCGCAGGCAGCTTTTGAACGGAGAGAAGCGGTGAAACGAATTGCAGATACAGCCGATCAGGGTGTGGAAGTGGTAGAAGAAAAACCAGCACCAAAACGTCCCTGGTACGTGGATGCAGATTATGAATGGTATCAGCACCAGTATAGTAAGAACTACTACAAAGGCATGGAGCTGGGGAATGTGGTACGGGAGTATATCAGCAATGTACCGAAGCATCATAAGGATCTAACCGTATGGACAGAAGAGTATGCAAAGGAGCGAACCGGCAAGAGCGGCAGGACGTTCCGCCGGATGGTGGATGACTATATCACTGCATCGGCGTGGGCAGATCAGCTTCAGAAAGAAGATGGATGCAGCTATGATTACATCAAGGTGTTGGCGCTGTGCCGGAAGCCGAAGGAGGTCGGGTTGTTTCCCAGCATCCAGCCGGTGATGAAGCAGTGTATCAAGAATATCTGGTTTAATAAGGAATTTGCGCAGAACCGCCGGACAAGGGAAGACCTGTATGAGACTCTGCAGGAAGTTGCAGAAGCAAAGAGTTGGGATAAAATTCCGTCTTACCAGACGGTGGCTAGGTATATCACCTACCTGATGGAGCGTGAAGGAATGGCCAGCGCGCACCAGTATCAGAAAAATGGGGCTGTGGCATGGAAAAACCGCCAGATGGTGAAGCGGGCCAGAGATACCAAGAGCCTGCAAGTGCTGGAGATGGTGCAGGGCGATGAGCATACCTTTGATGTGTGGGTGATGTATAAGACGCCAAGCGGGAAAGAGATCCCGATCCGCCCGAAGCTGGTCTGCTGGATCGACACCCGCAGCCGCATGATATTCGGGGATGTCATCTGCAGAGATGCGAATGCACAGATCCTGAAGGAGAGCCTGATCAAGATGTTTTACGAAGATCTGAACGGATATGTGCCAAAGTATTTATACATTGATAATGGAAAGGATTATACATCGAAAAACCTGATCGGAGTAGACCGGAAGGATCGGCATGATCCGAATGCAAAAGAAAAGTATTTTGATCTGGAGTGTGATCGGAAGACAAGGGGGTTCTACCGGGATATGGGGATCTCTGACGTACATATTTCCATGCCGTATGAACCATGGACGAAGGGTCAGATCGAGCGTTCCTTCGGCACAGTGATCGAAAATTTTTCCAAGCAGTTTGCAAGCTACACTGGTACGCTTACCGGTTCCAGGACGGACGCCAAGGTGAACAAGGACATCAGGGCAATGGCAGAGCGGGGGGAGCTGCTGACCATGGAAGAATTTTATGAGGAGTGGAAGAAGTACAAGGAAAAGTATATCAACCGGCAGCATAGCAGTCTGAGGCGGATGCAGGAAACGTACAAGACGCCAAAGGAGCTGTTTGAGAATGGAGAACGGTATATAAAGCCTGCTCCGCCCCGTAGCGTGGCAGTCATGGCGCTGATGAAGTCCGAGGAGGCGTATGTATACAATACGGGGATCCGCAGGAATGGGTATGACTACATGGCCTATGATCTTTGTCCATACATCGGTCGGAAGGTACAGATCAAGGTAGATCCCTGGGATGTGACGGGGATTTATGTGATGGACGATACCGGAGCGCTGATCTGCCGGGCGGAAGCACAGGAGCTGTTAAAATTCGGTCGAGTGTCGGATCCGGTGCTGCAGGAACACAGGAGGATGCAGAACCGGCAGCTGCGGGATGTGCGTGAGCAGGTGGCAGAAGCTACAAGGCCCTTTGATCTGGAGGAAGCGACCGAAAACTACGGAAAAGGTATAGTAGGAGGCGTGAAGCTGACGATCGGCAATGAGCCGGTGCGGACGCAGAAGGTGGTACAGATGCCTGTTGATAAGCAGACAGTGCGCAACGCAAAGAAGCTCCGGCAGACGAAGGAAGCATCCGAATACATGAAATCACAGGCCCAGAAAGCGGTAGAACGGCTCAGGGCAATGGGGGAGAAATGAGACGAATAGTGGAAAGAATGGTGGATATTGGGATCCGGCTCATTTGGATAGCCGTGGCTGCAGTGATGCTGCTGGTCTGCGCTCCGCTTTGGAGCATCGCAGAGCTGCTGCGGATATTGCAGGATGAGGATTAACAACAAAAATGTCAAAAAAACAGAGGAAAGGATGGTACTAAAATGGAAACTACAGAAGTAAGAGAGGGAACGCCCAGCAGAATCGCACTGGCGGTTATTAAAAAGTTAGCAGAAATGAAGATGAATAAGGCGGAACTGGCCATCCAGCTTGGGGTGAGCAGATCCATGGTCAGCCAGTATCTGGCCGGAAAGTACAAAAGTGATCCGGCTGCACTGGAAGAAATGCTGCAAGATTTTCTGGAAGCGAATGGTGTTCGAGAAACTTTTTCCGCTGATGATGACATAGAGCTGCAAGAGGAGCGGATGGAGCTGCCGCAAAAGATCGCCTATTATGAGAGCCGGGATTACATGGGTGTCATGTCCGTGTGCCAGTCTTGCCAGGAGGATATGGGGCTTGGCATCATCATCGGGAAATCCGGGTATGGAAAATCCTACGCATTGCAGCACTACGCCAAGATGCCGAAGGTGGTTTATCTGGAGTGTGACGATACGATGAGCTGCCGGGATCTGGTGGAAGCGATTGAGGGAAAGCTTGGGATACCAAAAGCATCCTCAGGAACGATCTGGAAGCGGGTGTGTCGGATCCGGGAATTTCTAAACGTGAACACAGGGTATTTGCTCATTATTGATGAAGCGGACAAGCTGATCAATAAGTACACGGCAGCGAAAATGGAGATCCTGAGGGGGATTTACGATCAGGCGGATGTGGGGGTGGTGATTGCAGGGGAGCCGAAGCTGGAGATGGATCTTCGCAACATGCTTGATCGCTTCGCTAACCGCATTGATTTCTTCTATAAGCTTGGAGGATTGGATCAGAAAGAGCTGGACGGTTATTTAAAGGGCTGGAAGGTATCAGAGGATGCAAGGCAGGAGTTAGCTAACCGGGCTTATCATTCGCGCAATGGCTGCTTCCGACTGCTGGATCGGACGCTGAATAACGTGCTGCGTGTGATGAAAAGCAGAGGGGTAACCGAAGTGACCACAGATATTGTCAATGAAGCATCTGGCATGATGCTGCTGTAAAAGGAACACAGAGAGGAGAAGAAGGATGGAACAGATCAAAATCAGTATTACGGGACCGGACGCAGAAGAACAAACGGCGCGCCTGATGAAAGCAATCTATAAGACAATGGCACGGATGGACGGCAGAAACTGCCACATCACCATCAGCAGCCAGAGAGAGATACCGTCAAATGGTGAGGGAGAAATTGAGATCCCGAAGTTTCTGCAGGATAAAAGTAGACGTCAGCGCATTCCGGCATTGGGAAGGATGGGATGATATGGGACAACAGGAAGCAACCATCCGAACGATATGGGGTATTGCAAAGAGTCCGGAACTCATGCTGTCCAATGAGGAGCTGCACCTTGTAGTGATGGCGCAGACCGGGAAGGAATCCTTGCGCAAGCTGACAAAGAAGGAGATTTCCAGAGTAGTCTATGTGCTTGCCAAGATGAAGGAGTCCTCTAAGAGCGGGAAGTCGCAAAAAGTGGAAGTTTATGGAACTGCTACGGCCAATCAGCGCAGGAAAGTCTACAAGCTGATGCAGGAGCTTGGCTGGAATGAAAAGCGGATCAATGGGATGTGCCGCCGGATGTATAAGATTGATCGTTTGGAGTGGCTGGATTACCTGCAGATCAGCAATCTGATCGAAGCATTGAAAGCGATGATTGACCGGCAGGGTACGCAGTCATGAAAATATGGTACATTGACAAGTGAATACAGTCAGCAGAAAAGTTTTTGAAAAAAAGGTGGAAAGCTATTGACATACGGTGCACCGTATAGTATAATACAATCATAAGGAGGTGAGATACAGATGAGCAACAGAAACAGGCGAAAGCCAAATATGAAAAAGTCCGACATCGACTTAAAGAGCTGGCTACTCGGAGCGATAACGGACTTGATCATCGGAATTATCTTATTAATTCTCGATAAGCTATTAAATTAGCAGAGAGGGGCGCAAGCCCTTCTCTAAAAAAACTATAACACAAATGCTCATCTGTGTAAAGTATGCTGTGGAAACTTGGAATCTTCTTTGTTACAATCGGAGTCATAAAATTGCTCATCTATTTTGTCAAAAAAGGGAGGAAGAATAAGAATGCCAGTAGGTAATCCGAAGCCGCAGACCATTGCCACAAAGAAATATGAAGAGAAAGCCGGGTTTATATCGAAGTCTTATAAGCTGCGCAGGGAACTGACAGAAAAATTTGCCCAGGCCTGCAAAAAGCGGGGGGTGAGTGCTGCTGGACAGATCACGGTGATGATGCAGGCATTCATTGAGGAAGTAAATAGGGAAGAGTAAACCAAACAAAAACTGCTGACTGTATAACGGTCGGCAGTTTTTTTGTGGGCAAAGGGAGGGATAGATGGAAGATTGTAAATTGGAATTAACCGTCAGGAACGGGAAGGTAGATATGCGGGCGGAGCATGTGTCGCTGGAAGATATGACCGCGATCTGTGGCGTGCTGCAGGTCATGGTGGGGCGCAATGCAATGGCACGCGGCGCGGACATTGAGACGATAAAAGACAAACTGCTGGATGTCTATCTGGCAGCAATGAACGATCTGGAGAGACAGGGAGGAGATGGAACATGACGAAAAAGGAGAGAGTAGAACGGGCAAGGATGAAAAAGCAGATGCAGGCCGAGGGGATCCTTCCGCCGGATAAAAAGAAGCTGAACCGGAAGAAATTTGTGGAAGAGGCAAGAAGCGAATGGAATAATCGGGATAAGGACTGTTACACATGGGTGATCTATTTGATGGAGGCAATCAGTATCATGATCGGAGATGTAGAGCAGAGGACTCTGCGGGTATCTTCTGAAGCAGTAGGTGCAGCGAAGTGTCTGAAGCTGGCTGTACGGTTAAAAGAGTTCCATGAAATGATCAGGGGACGGGGAGACACTACCTATAAGATCAAGGAGAAATATGACTACATCCGGGACATTATAGAAGCATAAAGGGGGAATGAAGGAATGGATCAGTATAAGAAATTGTCATCACACGGGAGCATCAATATTCCGGCAGCAATGCGCCGGGAGCTGGGGCTGGAGCCAAAGGATCCCATGATCGTTAGTACCAACGGAGAAGGGGACATCATCCTGAAGCCGTATGTACCGCGCTGCATGTACTGCAAAAGTCAGGAGGATGTACATAAAGTATTTGGGCGGAATGTATGCACTGGTTGTGCAAGGAAGGTGTATGAGCTGTTAGAAAAAGGAGGAAAAGACAATGGATGAACTGAAGCAGAAGACTAGCGCAGAGCTGGTGGATGAGTTGGTGCAGCTGGATCGGCTGCGTTTGCAGACCGCCAGGAACATATCCAAATATCAGGCGGAGCTGCAGGCCCGGGGAATCAGCATTATGGAAGACCGCAACAAGCAGTACACAAGATTTTATGGAAGTATGGGAGCTGCGGCATCCGTTACAGACCGGCAGAGCCTGGATATCTTGAATCCGGATCGGTTGAAGCTGTGCGTATCCGAAGGGGTCTGGAAGAAGAACGTTACAGTGACGATGGAAACAAAGTATAAATGCAGCGCTAATTTTGAGCGTATGCTGAAAGCTCTTTTTACGGATGACTACACATTTGAAATGGATCTGGAGGAGTTTTTAGACAGCCAGATGCACATCCTGCCGGATACGAAGCAGAAGAAGCTGCTGCTGAAGAAGTTAAGCGGAGACTATGAAAAGGATCGGAAGAACCTGGCGGCTATATTTGATACGGAATGCGACTGGGATGTGGAACTGTATTACATCCATAAGATCAAGAACGCAGAGCTGATCCGTGCGTTTTTGCCGGATGATATGCTGGATGCAACGATCCGAGAGCTGAAGAAGTGCGTGATTGTAGATAGTAAAACAGCAATTACGCTGGATTATAAGGAGGATTGATAGACATGGCAAAGAAAAAGTTGTTGATTATTGCAGGTCACGGAGAAGGCGATCCGGGAGCCTGCAGCGTGTGGGGACAGGAAGCAGATTATACAAGAGAACTGGCAACGATGGTGAAGAAATCCATTGGCAGCAAGATGTCCGTGACCATGTATGACCAGAAAAAGAACTGTTATGCGCAGAGCAAGCGCGGCAATGTGCCGGAATATGCAAAGTATGACATGACCTTAGAGATCCATTTTAATGCGAAAGCAAAGAAGGATCCGTATGGGGACAGACGGTTTACCGGAGTCGGCGGTTACATCCATCCGGACAACGCCGGACGGAAGGTGGCACAGGCGATCATTGCCCGGGTGGTGGCGATCGGATTTAAAGAGTGGCTGCTGGATACCAGCACGGGGCTTCTGAACCTGAACAATGCGCAGCGCCAAGGAGCAAAGTATTTCCTTCTGGAGACGGCGTTTATTGATGATGGGGATGACATGAATTTCTATAAAGAAAATCAGGAAGCGTTTGCCAAAGCGATTGCGCAGGGCATCATGGACGGACTGGGAATGGCTTCTGCTGCCGGAGATGTGCCACAGAAAGAATATTGGAGGGTACGGAAAGCCTGGGAGGATACAGCAAGCCAAAAATATGCCATGGATAGCAAAGAGGCTGCCATTAAGGTCTGCCCGACTGGTTACAGTGTGTTTGATCCATCCGGCAAGTGTGTTTACACCAAGGAAGCATACGGCACACAGGCCCGATCCTTTGAGGGGTGTGAGGAATCAGAGTATATTGAAGCAGTTGGTGCGATGTATACAGAAGATGAGCGTAAAAACGGTATCCTTGCCTGCGTATCCATTGCCCAGTCCATACTGGAGAGCGGCTATGGGCAGACGGATCTGGCGCAGATCGGCAACAACATGCATGGCATGAAATGCACATTGTCCGGGAATACCTGGGCAGGCACAACATGGAATGGCAGCAGTTTCTATGAAAAACTATCACCAGAGGTGGAGAATGGCCAGGAAGTGATGCGCAGATCTAAGTTCCGCTGCTATGAATGTATCGAGGAGTCCATTGCCGATCATGCTGCCTATCTTTTAAATGCAGCAAACGGGAACAAGCGCAGGTTTGAAGGGATACAGGGAGAGCAGGATTATCGGAAGGCGATCCAGATCATTAAAGCAGGTGGGTACGCAACGGATCCGGAATATGTCAATAAGATCTGCAGCATCATTGAACGCTGGGATCTGACACGGTTTAATGCAGGGAACAGCGATCCAGAGGAACAGCCGGAAGTACCAGAGCAAAAGCCGGATACCCCGGAGTTTGGAGATCAGGAGGAGGCTGGACAGGTGCTGTATGGTATCTTTACGGATGCGGATATCCTGTCGATCCTGGCTGAGCCGCAGAAGGCTGGAAAGGTGGTCGGGTACATTCAGGAACCAGTGGGAAAAAAGAAAGAGTACCACATCGTAGAAGAAAAGAACGGGTACGGAAAGCTGTTAAGCGGAGCTGGCTGGGTGGATCTGGCGCATGTGAAGAAATGGCTGTATGCAGCCAAGACAACCTGTGACGTATTGAACATCCGCAAAAAGGCATCCATTGACTCGCCGATTGTTGGAACAATCAGCGAGCCGGAGGGCAGGAAGGTGCCGTACCATATTGACAGGGAAAAGGACGGGTTTGGTCATCTGGTGAGCGGAGCTGGCTGGGTGAGCATTAATTATATTAAAAAGGTGTGATAAGAATGGATCAGAATATGCGGGATCTGCTGGATGATACAACCTGGGAGGATATCCCGGAGAGCTGCCAGCCCATTGTGGCGATTATCGGGATGGAAAAATTTTTTGCATTGTCTGAGTATGCGCAGGGGGATGCACTGTATATCCCAAAGCCGGACAGCATCGTCACCCCGGCGCGCAACCGGAAGATCAAAAAGGAGTGGAATGGTTACAACATACGGGAATTAGCGGACAAATACGGACTGACGCCCAACCGGATCCGCAGCATCCTGAAGGATGAGCAGGTTTTCGGGCAGGTTTCGATGTTCGATCCGGATTTTAAACTGTATGAGGAGTAAATTTTTTTCTGAAATGTATTAATAAAAGGTTATCAGACAAATCGGTACACTAGGAGCATAGCTTAGCTATGCTCCTAAATTTTTTGTCGGGAAAGGGGAACAACATGGAAGTTTTAAATGCATTGGAAGTGGAAACGGTGATGGATGTCACCAAGCTGGTAGCCTTGATCGGGGTGCTGGCATTTATCGTATCCTGTATCGCAGAGGTACTAAAGCACATCAAGTGGCTGGATACGGTGCTGCCTACTGGGATGGTGGTGATTATATTGTCATTGGTGATCTGTCCGGTGGCGATTTTGGGCATGCTTGCGTATGCTGGGCAGCCGATCACCTGGTTTATGGTGTTTGCTTCCTTCATCGCCGCGTTTATCGTGGCCCTGGTGTCTATGGACGGCTGGGAACGCGTGACAGAGCTTGCCGGGAAGCTGATCAAGAGGGAATGATATGGAATACGCCATTACATTTGCGGACGTGATGACCGGACTGATCGGCATCGGGCTGGGAGTGTTCGGGTGGCTGGTAAAAAACTGGATCAGCGGCGTCTTGAGAAGTAACGAGGAAACGAAGGTACAGGTCAAGGGAATCGACAAAAAAATAGATGAGCGTATCAAGGCTTTAGATGAAAAAACAGACCGGGAGATCCGACAGATGGAACGGGAGATCAATGACTTTAAGTCTGACTTTGCCACAACCTTTGTTCTGAGAGAAGACTACTTCCGGGCCATGAACAAGATGGAGGATTCCATCCGGAATATTGATCAAAAAATAGACCGGCTGCTGTTAAAGGGCGGCGGGAAGGAATGAGGTGAGAAGAATGAACGAGGCAGAGCGGGCGGAGGTGAAGCGCAACAAGGCAGTACGGGGCTACATTATCCGCTGCCTGGTAAAGGGATTTAATAACTCTGCACTGACACGCCAGGTGTCCAATGCCATGATCGCTTCCGGGCTGATCATATCGCCGGACATCTCTAAGTATATCGACTACCTGCATGATGCCGGGTACATCGAATTTACGGATGATCGGGTGACCGCTTATAACGCTTACGCTGAGGACGCAGTGATCCGTTTGACTAAAGAAGGCGTTGATCTGGCGGAGGGGACGATCAGCGATCCGGGGGTGGACATCTGATGGCGAAGCAGCGCAGGAAGACCCGGATATCGTCAAAGGTAGATGAGCTGCCGGAGGAGATCCGGACAAATGTAGATGTGATGCTGGCAGATACAGCGAACACCTACCAGGGGATCAGTGACTGGCTAAAATCGATGGGGTATGACGTATCCAAATCCGCTGTGGGACGGTATGCCATGCGATCTAATACGGCGATGCAGAGGCTGCTGGAGGCGCAGCGGCAAACAGAGAAGCTGGTGCAGGTGGTGAAACAGAATCCAGAGGCAGATTATACAGAGGCCGGGATGCGGATGCTGATGGACGGCCTGATCAACAAGATGGCAACGGCGGAGGAAGAGTTTGACGCTATGCCGCTGGATAAAGCAGGGCGGTTGCTGGCGTCCTTAAGCCGTACAAAGGTCTATAAAGACAAGGTACGGCAGGAAATGCAGAAAAAGACGGATCTAGCATTCCGGGAAATGGAAGGACGGATCCTGAAGATCATACGGCAGGACGCAGAGGCTGCTGAGCAGCTTCGGACGATCCTGAAGGATGCAAGGGACAGGATGATGCAGGATGATTGATCTGGAGCGGTGGATCTTAGAGCTGGATGACGGGGAAGAGCGGGAAGCGCAGAGACAGCAGGAAAGCAGCGGAGCGCTGTTTGAGCAGTATGTGTTAAGGAAAGACACGCCATATCGCCGGGAACTGCTGGAACAATACCGAAGCGGTGCGGCGCTGACCGGAAAAGACGGGCTGCGTAAGAAACTGGCGGCAGTCGATCTGGCATACTTTGGCCGAGCCTATCTGCCCCACTATTTTGTCCGGGAATCTCCGGATTTTCATGGGGAGCTGGATGAGATCTGGGTAGAAGGCGTTCTGAAACATAAAAATCCGTATACGGATGCAGCGCAGATCAGCCGGATGGATGGCAGTAACTGGGCGATCGCAGCGCCCAGAGGACACGCAAAATCTACTACATTTACCTTTAAAGACTCCTTACACGCTGCATTATATGCTTATAAGCATTACATCCTGATCCTCTCAGACAGTACGGAGCAGGCAGAGGCGTTTCTGGAGGATATCAAAACCGAATTGGAGGATAATGCCTATATCATCGAGGATTTTGGGCATCTGAAAGGGGACTCTACATGGAAAACCGGGACGATCAAAGCTACCAACGGCGTGAAGATCGATGCGATCGGATCCGGCAAGAAGATCCGAGGCAGGAAGAACCGGTCATGGCGTCCCGATCTGATCGTGCTGGATGACATTGAGAATGATGAGAATGTGGCCACGCCGGAGCAGCGCAGGAAGCTTAAGAGCTGGTTTGACAAGGCGGTGTTAAAGGCGGGCGATACCTATACCGATGTGATGTATGTCGGGACAATCCTGCACTATGATTCCCTGCTTGCCGGAAAGCTGCAAAATCCCGGATTTAAAAGCCGAAAGTATCGGGCAGTGATAGCAGACTCTCTGCATCCGGAGTTGTGGGAGGCATGGGAGAAGATCTACACGAACTTGTTTAACGATTCGCATGAAGCGGATGCGGAAGCGTTTTTTGAAGCGAATAAGGAAGAAATGCTGGAAGGCACGCAGGTACTGTGGGAGGCGAAGCTGCCGTACTACAAGCTGATGAAAATGAAGGTGGATGAAGGCACGGCATCATTTAACAGTGAGCTTCAGAATGATCCGATTGATCCGGACAACGCAGACTTTAACGAGGAATGGTTTGTCTACTACGAGGACGGCGAGGTAGATTTTAAGGATCCTAAGTTTCTGTTTATTGGTGGGAATGATCCATCCCTTGGGAAGAATGCAAAAGCAGATACCAGTTCGATCATCACATTAGCGCTGGATACCAAGAGCGGCTATAAGTACGTGGTGTATGCGGACATTGCAAAGCGCAATCCGGACAAGATCATTGAGGACATTTTTGATACTGATAAGCGCCTGCACCGGGAATATGGAAAAGGCTACTATTCCTTCGGCGTAGAGGATGTGCAGTTTCAGTATTATTTCAAACAGGTGATGGCGCAAAAATCCGCAGAACAGGGTATTTACCTTCCAATCGAGGGAATCACCAGTACCTCCAATAAGGTGCTGCGTATCCGGTCGCTACAGCCGGAGGTCAAGAACGGATACATCCGGTTCCAGCAGCGGCAGAAGACATTGCTCCAGCAGATGCAGGAGTTTCCCATGGGGAAAAATGATGATGCGCCGGATGGGCTGCACATGGCAGTTCTGATGGCAAACAAAGTGAAAGCAGCGGGGCATCAGATTGGGTACAAGAGTGTTGGTAAGAGGCTGCTGCGGTGGAAGAGAGGAGCCTACTGATGGCGAAGAAGAAAAAGAAACAGGGAAAGATCCGTAATGAGCCATACGATCCGGAGAAAGCGGATGGCAGTGTCCGTCCGGTGTATGCACGGATCGCAGCGAAAGAGGCGTCTGATAAATACAGCGAGTATCCGTCCAATGGATTGACGCCGGTACGGCTGGCGCAGATATTCCGGGAATCGGATGACGGGGATGTGAGACGTCAGATGGAACTGTTTGAAGAGATGGAGGAGAAGGATCCCCATTTATTCTCTCAGCTTCAGACCCGAAAACAGGCAGTCACGGGGCTGGACTGGGAGGTGCAGCCGGTATCTCCGGATCCCAAGGATAAGCAGATTGCACAGTGGGTGCAGGATCAGATGAAGGGCATGGAGAACCTTAACGGGATCCTGCTGGATCTGCTGGATGCCATCGGCAAAGGCATCTCTGTCATGGAAATCCTGTGGGACGTGGATGGACAGAATCAGATGGTCATATCGGATATCCTGCAGGTGCATCCAAAAAAGCTGATGTGGGATGCCATCACAGATGAGATGCGGATCTGTACGGAGGCCCATCCAGAAGGGATCAGCCTGCCTCACAACAAATTTGTAGTGCATCGATACAAGGCTAAATCCGGGCATGACAGCCGTGCTGGGATCCTTCGGGTGGTGAGTTGGATGTATTTGTTCAAAAACTATTCGCTTAAGGACTGGGTAGCATTTTGTGAAGTTTACGGGATGCCGCTGCGGTTGGGAAAGTATGATGCATCGGCGAGTGAAGCGGATAAACGGGCGTTGATGGAGGCGATCGTGTCATTGGGATCGGATGCCGCCGGGATTGTACCATCGTCAACGTCCATTGAATTTATTGAAGCGGAGAACAAAAATGGAGCAACGGATACCTACGAGAAGCTGGCACGCTACTGTGATGAGCAGATCAGTAAGGCGATTTTAGGACAGACATTGACCTCCGACAGCGGTGGCGGATCCTACGCCCAGTCAAAAACGCACGATGAGGTGCGGCATGATCTGACGGTGGCAGATGCCAAGGCGCTGTCCATGACGATCCGGCGGGATATCATCGGCCCGCTGGTGGAGTATAACTTTGGCCCGGAAGCAGATTTGCCGCTCTTTGAGATTGCCTGTGAGGATCCGGAGGATCTGATGCAGACCGCTGAGATTTATGTGAAGGTCAGAAATGAGCTTGGCGTGCCGATCGCAATGGATCATATCTATAAAAAATTCGGAATTCCGAAGCCGGAATCGGGGGAAGCGGTGATCCCGGGGCAGTCATCCGATATGCCGCAGCCGGGCGAGTCTGGTCTAGTGGGTATGAAAACGCCGGATCCGGAACAGGAGACGGAGGTACAGGATCAGATTGACCAGATTGTAGAGCTGTCTGTCCAGAATGCCGGGGAGGTGTTTCGGCAGATGACCGCGCCGATCCGGAAGTTAGTGGACGAATGTGACGATATGCAAGCGCTAAAAGCGAAGCTGGAGGATGCGGATACGGTGCGCAGAATCTACGAGGAAATGGATCTGGAAGCGTTTACCGATTATCTGCATCAGGGGATCTATTTTGCGGAACTGATCGGAAGGAGCGAGGGATGAGCGGTGCAGAATACCTGCAGGGATTTTCTAAACTGATCTTCAAAAACGCAGTTGCCTTTTTGAAAAAGAAACGCGTCCTGACAAAAGAAGAATATGCAGCCCTGAGCGATCGTGCAAAGGCGAAGGCGTTTACAGTTGCCGGCTATACCGCGGCAGAAGTGCTGCAGGAGTTTCTGGACAAGCTGACTACAGCGGTGGAAGAGGGCAGGACGCTGGCAGACTGGAAGGCGCAGATGGACGAATGGCTTGGTGCGCATGGTTATGATGGGATGGATCCGGGAAAGGCAGAGCTGATCTTCCGGACAAATGTGCAGACTGCCTATAATGGTGGTCACTATAAAAGCATGATGCAGGCTGCAAAGCTGCGGCCCTACTGGATGTATGTCACAGCCGGGGATGACAGAGTGCGTGATACCCATGCTGCGCTGCAGGGAGCCGTGTATCGGGCAGACGATCCGTTCTGGAAGGTGTGGTATCCGCCCAATGGATACAAGTGCCGCTGCCATGTGCGATCCTATTCAGAACGTCAGGTGCGGGAACGCAACTTGCAGGTGCGGACGAAGCCGCCCATCACTGTGGATTTTTCGACAGGCGAGATCAAACCATTGCGGCCGGACAAGGGATTTGCAAACAACCCGGCACTGGATGCGTGGCGTCCGGATCTTAGTAAATTTTCTCCTGTTGTACGGAACGCATACTTAAAACGGAAGAAAAGCAAATAAATGGGCAAAAAAGCGGTTAAGAGTGTCAGGCTAGGAGTTGAAAGGGCTAGGATTTGTAACGCGAAATGACGCGGAATAACGCTATTGTAACGCTATAGAAGCGGCATGGAGGATGATGGAAGGAAAGAAATGGAAAAAAAGAAGCAAAAGGATGTGGTGATGATTGCACTGACCCCTAAAGTAGTGGAGGGGGTCCCGGATCTGATCGCTGTGATCCCAAAAGGGCACGTAGAATCCCGAAAGGGTGATTTTATTGTGGATGACGAATCGTTCCGGATGATCAACAATCAGTTCCTTGGCCGCCGTTTGGATCTGGTCATTGATTATGAACACCAGACGCTGCATGACGTGCAGGCACCGGCGGCGGGGTGGATCACAGAGTTGATAAACGGGGATGATGCGATCATGGCGAAAGTAAATTGGACGCCAAAGGGAGCGGAGTACCTGAAAAATAAGGAATACCGTTACCTGTCCCCGGTGATCATTACCAGAAAAAATGACAAAAAAGTGATTGCGCTGCACTCAGCAGCGTTGACAAACACTCCCGCAATTGATGGTATGTTCCCGCTGGTGGGATGTAGCCTGGATGTGGATGATTATGAGGAGGAAAAAACGATGGAATTAGAAAAACTGATCAGATTGCTGGGACTGCCGGAGACAGCAACAGAAGATGAAGTGGAGGCAGCGCTCCGGGCGGCAGGCAGGAAGCCGGAAGGGACGGAAACGGTAACAAATAAGGAGGTAGTTGCCAACAGTACAATCCTGACGCTGCTGGGTCTAAAAGCAGATGCAAAGACAGAAGAAGTGGCAGCCGCCATCGTAAAGCTTCAGAATGGGGATAGCTCCCTCGCAGCGGAAGTGCAGGCACTCAAGGAGCAGCTGGAAGGACGGGCTGCAGATGAGGCGGTCACCGCAGCACTGAAAGCCGGGAAGATCACCGCAGCACAGAAGGACTGGGCGCGCAGCTATGCACTGAAAGATCCGGAAGGGTTTGCCGCATTTGTGGACAAAGCGCCTGCGGCGGTGGTAATGGACAATCTGACAGGCACTGATCCGAAGGAAAAAGGCGGAAAAGGAGAACTGTCAGGAGTAGATTATGCAATACTGAAGAACTTAGGACTATCAGAAGAGGAAGTAAAAGAGTATTACAAGGAGGAATTGTGATGAGACGATTGATCGGGGAAGAGCTGACCGGGCGCAGCATTCTGCGTTTGCCGGTTGCCCAAGGAGCGAAGTTGCTGGATGGGGACATCGTGGTGTTGAATGCAGAAGGCTATGCGGTGAAAGCGTCTAAGACAGCCGGTCTGGTGGCGGCAGGAAAAGCACAGGAATATGTTGACAATACTGCTGGTGACAACGGAGCCTGTCATGTACGTGTGCAGCGCGGTGTATTTGTTCTTGGAAATGATGGTGACATCAAGGAGACGGATCTATTAAAAACGTGTTATTTTGCCGGGCCGTTAAGTGTAACACTGGTATCAGCAGGATCTAGCGTGGCCGGAAAGATTATTGCAGTGGAAGGCAAAGCAGTTGTCGTGGATATGGTTTAAGGAGGATAAGGACAATGATTATTAATGCACAGGCAATCCGGGCGTTGGATGTTAGCTTTTCAACCTTGTACAATCGAGGATTTTCTTCCAAGCAGCCGAAGCACCCGTTGATTGCAACGGAAGTACCATCCAGTACATCGGAAGAAAATTATGGATGGATCGGGCAGCTGCCCAAAATGAAGGAATGGCTGGATGAGCGCACGATAGCGAACCTGAGTGCGTATACCTACACCATTAAAAATAAATCCTATGAGTCTACGATTGGGATTGACCGGGAAGTTCTGGAGGATGACCGATATGGGGTATATGCTCCGAGCTTTGAGATGATGGGAGCAGAGGCCGCTACCGCACCGGATGAAACCGTCTTTGAACTGCTTCAGAAAGGATTTGAAGAGAATTGCTATGACGGTCAGCCATTCTTCTCTGACCAGCACAAGTCGGGCGAAAAGACTTTTTCAAATAAAACGGATGCAAAACTGTCACAGGAAAGCTTTATCGCAGCGCGCACGGCAATCATGTCCTATACGGGCGATCAGGAGAAGCCGCTGAAACTGGTACCTAACCTTCTTGTAGTACCGCCTGCCCTTGAAATGGAGGCGCGCCGGATCCTGGAGGCAGAGATGGTGAATGGCTCTTCTAATATTACCAAGGGGCTTGCCAAGGTAGAAGTGGTAAGCGAGCTAGCTAATGATCCGGATGCCTGGTATTTGATGGTGACTAATGAGCCGTTAAAGCCCATGATTCTTCAGATGAGAAAAAAACCGAAGTTTACAGCACTGAATAAGGACAATGATCTGAATGTATTCCTGAAAAAGAAATACCTTTACGGTGTGGATGGACGCTGGAATGCTGGTTTTGGTTTTTGGCAGATGGCATACGGATCCACAGGAAAAGCGATGGGCTGATAAGAGGCAGGTGAGCAGGGATGGCATACAGCAAATCAGAAGATGTACTGGATATGATCAAGCCGGATATGTTGCGATCCTTGATCGGGGAGAATTGTCGCCTGGAAGGCGAGGAGCTGAGGTATGCAGCGATTCCTTATGCCCAAACTGCCGTTGAGGATGCGGACGCTGAGATTGACGGATACCTTGCCAAGCGGTACAAGGTGCCATTGGAAAAAGTACCGAAGATGATCGGGAAGCTGTCCAAGGATATCGCAGTGTACAACATGGCATCCCGCCGTGGGATTGATGAAACAGAGCGGGAAAAGAACATCTTAAACCGCTATAAGGCAGCAATTTTATATTTGACCAATGTAGCGAAGGGGATTGTAGAGCTGGACGGACAGACATCCGGCGGATCCGGAGACGCGCTGCCGGATGCACAGGGAAATGCAGGATTTTCTATTCAATCCAGTGATCGCCTTTTCACAAGAGATGACATGAAAGGCTGGTAAAGGATATGAGCGGCATCCGTGTGAGCATGGAAGGCGAGTTTGAAGCCTATAAGGATCGGCTGCAGCGTTTGGGTAGTGTTGACCGTGAGGAGCTGATGGCAGCAATCGCGGAAGCGCTGCGTACCAGCACGGATGAGCGGTTTGATGCGGAAACTGCACCGGATGGATCTGCATGGAAACGGTCTATCCGGGCATCCGGCGGCGGAAAGACGCTGACAGACAGCAGCCGCCTGCGTACATCCATCCATGCCCGGTCATCAGCAAAAGGGGCGGAGATCGGGACAAATACCATTTATGCAGCAACACATCAGTTTGGGGAGCCGGGCAGGACAATCCGGGCAAAGAATAAACGGATGCTGTCGTTCCAGATCGGCGGAAAGTGGTATCACAAGAAACAGGTTACGATCAAAATTCCGGCGCGTCCCTTCCTTGGGTTGTCCGATTCAGACCGTGAAGAAGTCCTAGAACTGATGGAGGAATCATTGAAATAGAGGAAGCATCAAAATGACAAAGAAAAAGTATCTGGAAGATCTTCTGCGTGCATCAGGAATTACTGGGACGATCTATGAGTCGCTAAAAAATATGTCAAACGATGAGGGCAGCTACTATGCAGGGATCCTGCGGGGCAGCGATAAGCCGGTTCGTGCGAAGTCAAAAAGAACATACGATAACGGGGCGGTTACGATGAACCGGGTGAAGCTGTACGATATGGAAACCGTGTACACGGTAGTGATTGCCGAATATGATGAGGAGCATTTGGAAAAGCATATCGAGGCATTTTTTAAGGCGATCAGCAAAGGGTACGATGACGGCGCTGGCAACTGGGTAGGTGTGGAGGCCGGGGAGGTGGACTGGGTTGACGAAAAGGACAGTATTTTAAAGGCAAAGATCGCAGTTGAAATCCCGGTGACATTTAGCTATGGAATTTATAAAGACGTACCGGTAAGTCATATAGATGGCACGCCGGAGATCGGCATGGAAAAGGAGTGATGAGGATGGCAGCGAAGGCTGTAAAGGAAGCTGCACCGGAGGAGGTTATCCGGAAGACGGCAGAGGATTGGGCGATCGCAAAGCAGGTGCCTGGATCCTATCTGGCAGGCGTAAAGCAGCGTAAAAAATGGGCTAAACATAAGATGCTGGAAGAAAATGAGTTTGATGCAGCACTGCGTGAGTTTTTAACAGCGGCAGCAGACGGGAGGACAAAATGATATCAAGGGTAGAAGTAGAAGTAAAGGACGGCGGAGCCGGGATTGGGGAACAACGGATCAGCGGCATCCATGCCAAGGTAGGCATATCGTCCAAAGTGACCGAGCCGGTTGAGATCCACAATACGATGGATACAGACCAGATCCGGGCTATCTTAGGGCAGTGTCCGATTGCAGATGCGTGCATGGATTCCATTGATGGAGGTGCGCAGCAGATGTACTGCTATCCTGTAGCCGCAACAACAGGCGGCAAGCCGTCAGAGGTAACCCATAATGGGACGGGCAAAGGTACGGTAACGGTGTCTGGTACAGGAATCAATGCATTCGATGTGGTGGTTCAGATCGTGGATGGCGGTGCAACCAATGAAGCGACCTTCACTGTCAGCACAGATGGCGGAAACAACATTTCAGAAGAGATGACTGTGCCGCTGGCGGGAACGTATGAGATCCCGGATACGGGCCTGACACTGACATTTGCGGCAGCATCCGAGAATAAATTTGTGGCAGGCGATACCTACACATTTGTAGTTGCAGCACCGACTACGACAAACGAAGCAATTCTTGCTGCAGTGGAACGTGTTTATAAGAGTAATGCAAATATTGAAGCAGTGCATATCGTAGGCACAACCAATAAGGATCTGTGGGCATCGCTGGAAGCACTGGCTCAGGCGCAGGAGACGGATGCAGGCCGTCCGCTGCTGATTGTATGCGAGCAGCGTGCTGCAGGAAAGGATGAGGCTGCTGCAGATTATGTGGAAGCCATTGAAGCAGACTGTAAAACAGCGGGACGCCATGTGGCAGTTGTCCAGACCTGGGCCAGACTGAAGGGCATGGATGGACGTATGCGTGTGACGAACATGGCAGCCTATATCATGGGGATGATCGCCCAGGCGAAAGAGTCCACCAGTATTGCATACGTCAGGGATTTTCCAATCAGCGAGAGCAAGGTGCTGGAAATTCTGCCAGCTGGTATTGAGGATATGTACGAGGAGCTGGATGCAGCGCGGTATATCGCTCTGCGCCGGTATCCGGGCAGGGATGCCTGGTATGTTGCCGGTTCCAATACCTGTGCACCGGAGACTAGTGATTTTGCCACCATCGAGCACGCCCGGGTGATGTATCGGCTAGTACGCGAAGTGTATAAGCGTGCGACAGAATGGCTGAAAGCAGATTTTGATGCATCAGAAATTGAGACGGAGGCAGCACCGGTACAGGCGGATCTGAATATCCCGATTGAGGATGCAATCAAAGACCAGATCATCAGCAGTGGGCAGGCGGTATTGCTGGATCCGGAAAGCCTGCTGACAGCGCAGAAAATTCCGGTAAGAGTAAGCTATAAGCCCCGTGCGTATGCCAATGTAGTATCCCTGACCTTCATGGCAGGGGCAGTATCATAGGAGGGTAACATGGCAAGGAAACAGTTTGTAAATGGAAAGGTATATGACTGGTCATCCATCACGATCGCGCTGTCTGGCTGCCAAAATATCGAGCCGACATCCATCGACTACGAGGATAGTCAGGACAAGGAGCTGGTGTATGGGCGTGGCGGTAACCCGCGCGGATTTGGCACAGGGAATAAGAGCAACTCCGTAAAGCTGGAGATGTTAAGAGAGGATTACAACACGCTGGTTGATGCGTACCGGAGTCAGGGAGGATTTTACAAGATCGTGATTCCGAAAATTACGGTATCGTATGCGGACGTCGGTGCAACGACCTGCACGGATGTACTGACTAACGTAACATTCACCAAGCGTGGCGGTTTTGGCGGCAAGCAGGGCGATAAGTCTACAACGATCAGTCTTGAAGGTATCGCAATGGGCGGTATCTGCATTGATGGTGTAAACGCATAAGGAGGATATGGCAATGGGCTATTTTGAAGATCAGGAAATTTTATCAGAAAAAATGTCAAAACCAGAACAACAGGGCACAGGATATGTACAGCAGAGTCCGGTTGCTCCGGTAACGGAACATGTGGAAACATTTGAAGATCTGTGCAGAAAGTACGCAGATCAGGGTATGCGCGGCAAGATGTACATTGTCACGACTAACCTGTCTCAGGATGATGACATGGACCGAACGATGGAATTTCTGTTTTCAGAACCGAAAGCGGCATCCTATGACCGCTATGTGAAAACAGCATCGGTATCCAGTTCAAAGGCAATGCGAACATTTGTGTTAGATAACATTTGTCAGGAGCAGCGCAAAGATCTGGAGATGCTGCTGAATGAGTTTCCGGCAATGGGGATCAGTTTGGGCGAGAAGCTGCTGTATATGCTGGGTTTATCGAAAACGACCACAGTGCGCCGCCTGTAAAATCTGCTGAAGAGCGAATCGATGAGGCAGAAGAGGAGATTGAAAGCAGCCTGTATGATGCAGGGCGGATCCTGATCTGTAAGTATCTGCCAAACAAAATGATCCCGGATCTGGATCATGTAACGCTGGGGGAATTTTACAGGCTGCTGGCAATGGCCAGACAAGCCCGGAAAATGTATCAGGATGATATAAAAATCGGGGTTGTCAATGCCATAAATATTCTGTTCACAGAGGAGGGATAAGGGATGGGAATGGATAGTGTATTAAAAGTGTCCCTTGTCCTGGATATGATCGATCACCTGACGGATAAGGTAGGTAAAGTAAACGGATCTGTGGGCAGTATGACACAGTCATTTGCTACGATGCAAAAGGCAGGGGCTGCCATGACAGGTGTCGGTACTGGAATTGTGTCTGCCTGCGGTGCAGCAGTTACGGCAACCTTTGATACACAGAATGCGCTTGGAGAGATCGCATCCTTAGGTGTACAGGACTTGCAGGCTATTGAGAATGCTGCAAAAAATTTCTCTGATACCTGGGCAGGAACTACAAAGGCGGATTTCATAACGGCATCCTATGACATTAAGTCCGGTATCGCATCCTTGACAGATGAGGGTGTAGCACAGTTTACAGAGCTGGCAGCGTTGACCGGAAAAGCAACGAAGTCTACCACAGAGACGATGGGATCTCTGTTTGCAACGGGCTATGGTATTTACAAGGGATATTATGACGATCTGTCCGATTTGGAATTTGGTGAGATGTTTTCCGCAGGGATTGCTACTGCGGTAAAGCTGTATAAGACCAGCGGAAACGGGATGGCAGATGCAATCAGTATGCTGGGAGCAACGGCAACAAATGCACAAGTGCCACTGGAAGAACAGCTTGCAATCCTTGGTCAGCTTCAGACAACGATGAGTGGATCAGAAGCAGCCACAAAATATAAGTCGTTTTTAAACACCGCTGCCAACGCCGGAGAGAAGCTGGGCCTTACATTTTTGGATACGAATAATCAGCTGATGTCCATGCCGGATATATTGGAAACGCTGCGCGGAAAGTATGGTGATACGCTGGATGCGGTGGAGAAGCAGCAGCTAAAGGAAGCATTTGGGACGGATGAGGCGATTGCGCTGATCGATCTGCTATATCAGAATACAGATCAGCTAAAGACAGGAATTGATGATCTGCAGGAATCTATGTCCGGAGGAGTAGCGGTCACAGAGGAGATGGCGAATGCCATCAACAACACACCGGAGCAAAAGTTCCAAGTGCTGAAGCAAAAGATTCATAACACAACGGAAGAACTGGGAAAAGGATTGCTGCCAACGGTAAATAGCGCAATGGATGTAGTTGCCGGTGTGATCCAGAAAGGAAGTGACTGGGTAGCGGCAAATCAGGATACGGTTGCATCTATAATGCACATCGTGATGTATTTGGGTATTTTCCTGATTGCTGCTGGTGCGTTGACTGCTGTGGTGGGAACGGTTGGCCGAACTTTTATCGGCCTTGGCGGAATCGTGACCGGGGTGAAAAAAGTGTTCAGCGCTGGAGGATTTTTGGCAGCTTTGGGGCCGTTTGCACTAATTGCGGCGGCTGTCGGGGGATTGATCGCTTTATTCCAGGCCTGTGGCGGTGATGTATCTAAGCTGCAAGGGATCTTTAGCAATGTGTTCGGTGCCATCAGTGGGTTTATCGGGAATGCATTGACATCAATCGGAACGTATCTGCCGGGCTTCCTGCAATTTGGCCTCGAGCTTCTGACCAATATAATCAGTGGTATCCTATCCGGATTGCCGGGGATTTTGTTATCTGGTGCACAAATTATTGTGTCGCTTCTGGCCGGTATTGTACAGCAGCTTCCTGGGATAACGGCAGCTGCAGCAGCAACCATCAATGGATTTTTGACGATGATTGTTTCCGGATTGCCGGGGATCCTGAGTGCAGGCGTACAGATGATTACAATGGTGCTGAATGGAATTATTCAGGCACTTCCGGCGGTGATCCAATCCGGTATCCAGCTTGTTTTAAGCCTAATGTCGGGGATTGTTCAGAACCTTCCTGCGATTCTGGCAATGGGGGTATCCCTGATCGGGAATCTGCTGGCTGGTATTGGCCAAGTACTTCCGAACCTGATATCCGGTGGCCTGGCCATTATCGGAAATATTATAAGCGGTATTTTGCAGGCGATTCCTATGCTGCTTGGAATGATACCAGACTTGTTTAAGACAGTCGGGGATACGATTTTAAGCATTGATTGGCTGCAGATTGGCAGTGATCTGATAAATGGAATTAAAGACGGTTTCATGGAAGGATTCCATAAACTGGTCGATACGGTAAAGGGCGCTTGGGGAAAATTTACAGACTGGTTATCCGGTGGCGGCAAGGATGAGGAGATTGCCGAAACAGTCACAGCAACTGCGCCAAAAACGGAAACCGTTACACCTAAGACAGCAACTGACTACAACCTGCCGGAAGTATCATTGCCCACCACTGTATCTACAGTCGAGGCTCCGGAGATCACGTTTGATGCGAGTAAGTATCAGATCAGTGGATTGGAAGGGATGGAGGCATTTGCAGATGGAGTGCAGTTAGGCGGCACAGAGGTGCAGGCTGCGCTGGATAGTACAGCTGGGACGTCTATGGATAGTATCTTAGCATCGTTACAAACGGTAGATACATCGAGTGCAACAGCAGCTGGAAACAGCATTATGGAAAGTTTAGGTACCGGTATGGAGGCATCGGCATCCAGCGCTACTGCATCGGCACAGGATGCAATCAATCAGGCCATGGCTGCAGCCTCTCCTCAGGGGACAACTGCTGCGGATCTTTTTACCTTTGACACGGTTGGGATTGAGCAGGCTGCCGGGATCGTAGGCAGTTCTGTGACATCTGCGCAGGAAACGACACAGGGTGGCGTGAGCGCCATGGAAACCGCATGGGCTTCAGGAATGGATCATATCCAGTCATCTGTAAGCAAAAGTATGTCAAGCGTGAAGTCTACGGTAACATCTGCAGCGAATCAGGCAGCTTCTGCGGTTCAGAGCGCATTTGCTGGAATATCCGTGACGGTTCCGGCACCGAAGCTGCCCCATGTGGCAGTGTCGTACTCTACGGTAGGATCTGGAGATGCCACAGCAAAGGTTCCAAACTTTAGCGTGAGCTATTACGCACGCGGCGGTATTATGACCAGGCCGACACTGTTCGGGCTCAATGGCAAAAATGCCATGGTTGGAGGAGAAGCTGGAGATGAGGCAATCCTGCCTTTGGACACACTGTGGGGACGCATGAAAGCTGTTGTGTCTGCGGTGGTGGAAAGCAAGGTGGTGAAGCGGGAACCGCGTAAATCACTAAGTAAGGAATCAGTATCGAAACGCTCCAGCGGAACTACATACAACAAGTATGAAGTGCATCTAAATGTGGATATTGATTCCATAGATAGTCTGAAAAAGCTGAAGCATCTTCTGGATGAATTAGAAATGCCAGAAGGGGATCCGCAGGCAGCGTAGGAGATCAGTATGATATTTGTTCAGGACAAGCATATAAAAGTCGGGAAGGATTACCTTCCCGGCATTGTAAAAAGTATCCGGATCTCTGAGGAAGGGAAGCTGGAGGACAAGAAAAAAGGTAAGAAAAAAGTATCGAACCAGCCCACCGGATATGAGGCTGCGCAGGTTGAAATTGATCTGTTTTTAGAGGAAAATGCTACCTACAATCTGGAAAATATGATCCGTTTTATCCAGCGGTTGTTTAAGCGATCAGGACAAACAAAGCAAAAGAAATATAAGCTTACGGCGGCGGAGATCAATGCCCATGGGATTACGGAGGCTTATTTTAATGGAATCAGCACAACAAAGGATGCAGCGCAGAGCTGGGCGGTGTGTACCATATCATTTGTTGCTCCTGCGATCTCCGGGCTGAAAGTGGTACGAACGAAGAAACAGCTGGCGGCGGCAAAGAAAAGTAAAACTTCCAAATCAAAAAAGAGTACAGACAAAAGTCCGGCAAAGAAGCAGAAAAATCAAGCAGTGGCCAAAAAGAAAGCGAAAAAACTGGTAAAGAAGTGAGGGTAAATGGAGATAAATCTGGAAGGATTAGAGTTCCGGCTGACCTGTGGAGAGTATCAGGTTACTGGCGGATTTGATGCAAAGTACCAGTCAGATGATACCGATGCACCAGCGTGGGCAAGGATTTCATTGTCGGAAGAACTAAAACAGTTTCTGAAAGATAATTCAACGGATAGTTATGCACTGGAAATCGGAAATGAAGAGGGGTATGAACTGCTGGTGTCAGGGATGGGTATCTATCAGACAGAGGATACATTGATTGTGAAGACACAAGAAAATAAGGCGGACAGTATATCAGCGTTCTTTTTGAATGCTATGCTGCAGGAAGCAGCACGCTATCTATTTGCAGTGTTCAGGATCAGCAGGTACAAGATGACAGCAACAGACTATGGGCGAAGAAAGAACTTTCAGATTAATGCAGCATCCTATCAGGATGCCCTGCGGCAGTTAAATGCCGTCTACCAGGTGGATCTTTCTTTCTATATGGAGGATGGACTACTTTATTACGGTGTCCAGCCGGATCAGGATCATTACTATCTGCTATCCGATGACAATATTTTAGACATCGAAAAAAATGGGGCTATCTGGACAGCAGAGATCATCCCGATTCCGGGAATCCGTCCAAGGCAGATTGTGCAGCTATCTTGTGAAGAATACACGGGGATGGTACAGATTACATCTTGCACCATAGAGGGCGATGAAAGTGGCATTGATATGCGGATCAAATTCAGGGAGGTAAATGATGGGTGATCTCAAAACGTTTGTCAAAAATATAGTGCGGGATGTGATAAAAACGGATTATCCGTCAATGGATTGCATGCATCCTGTTCCTGCAAGAATAACGTCTGTACAGCAACAGGATGTGACTCATTGCTATACAGTAAAATTACTGGATAAACATGACGGCGAAGAGCTGCCGCATCTGGTATCCGATCAGGTATACCAGGAAGGGGATGAGGTTGTAATCCAATTTGTAGCAGGAATCCATCCTTATATAGTAGGACGGTGGTATGGATGAGACTTGCAGGAATTGATGATGTAGATATCCGGTTGGATAAATACGGGCAGCTCATGCCTGACAGCAATGGAGAATGTATGCTGTGTGGCGGTATGCGCTGCTGGATGCAGGATATCTGGCTGGAAATGCTGACAGATGAAGGTGAATTGATCTGGGAAGACCAGGAAGGGATGCAGGCGTATGGATATAGCCTGACAGATTATCTGAACGCGGAGCAAGATGAGGATTTCAAAGATGAAATCAGTGCGCAGATTATCGGAAAAATGACCAAACGGGAATATATTGACGATGGATCAATAAGCCTGACGATGGAAGCCTCAACAGACAGCATGTGGGTTGCACATGTCCAGTTTCGGGAGTCCGATGGTCAGAATGTCAATATTGATATTCATTCGGATGGGAAGGAGATAGACGTGACATGATACCGGATAACATTATGGAAAAAATCATTCATGTGCCGGATGAAGCAGAGTACATGGAAGAATTAGAAGAAAAACTTGTAGCAGAAGGATTTGTGATCACGAATTTTTCCAAGGGCGGCGTGTTCTATACCATATTGCGGATTGTGGTTCACGGGCTGATCCAGCTAAAGCAGCTAGGGGTTCAGATCGTTAATTCAGCGTTTATGACACATTGCCCGGAAGATTGGGTGGAGATCCGTGCTGCGGACTACGCCAAGTATCGCAAAGAGGGCATACACACAAAGGGTTATGTAACGGTGTACAGGCGCGATTACAGTTATCCAGTAAAAATCAAAAAGGGGCATCCATTTATAACGTCCCGCAATGCAGATGGGGCATATTACACATATTACGCAGTCGAAGATATCGTGCTGCAGGAAGGTGTCAGTGAATGCAAAGTAATTGTTGAAGCGGAGCAGCCAGGGGCTGCCTACAATGTGGAGCCGGGGGTAATCTGTGAAACGCTTGTATATATTGACGGCTATGACCATGTAAGAAATGAGGAAGGCTGGATCATAGAAAGTGGAGCGGAAATCGAAGAAATTGAGTCCCTGCGTCAACGTTGCTTAAACAGCCGGGCAGAAAATGCACGCTTGAATCCAGACAGAAAGCTGAAGAGTATTGTGGAATCCATAAGCGGTGTGGTAACAGCAGACATTGACAGTCAGGCACCGCGGGGTGAAGGCACGGTGGATATTATCATCACCGGTTCTGAAGGTACTGCAGATGAGACGCTGATTCAAAAGGTGGAAGAAGCAATCAAAGAGATGGAAGGCAGTTATGGCAATTACTTGGTTAAGCCTGCTAAATCCATTAAACAAAACTTCACATTGACAGTATACGTGGAACATGGGGTCAGCTTGGTGGGCTATGAGGATCAGGTACGCACTGCGGTGAGCGATCTTATGAAGGTGAGTAAACGGAAAGAGTTAAACACGCTCTATCGGGATGAGATCATTGGCAAATTGATTTCTAACATTCAGGGATATAAAAAAACAGACATAACAGTACCAGCGGCAGATGTTATTGCGGAAAAGGGAAACGTTATTGTAGCAGGAGATATACAGGTCACTGTGAAAAATATCAGTTAAGGAGGACAGACATGTATGAAAAATTTAGAGATTACTTATATTATCTTCTTCCTACACCATTTAAGCGGCTGAAAAAAATAAAAAATCAGTGGTATATATTTTTCAAGGTGATTGGAGATGAATATGACAAAGTGCAGGCAGAGCTAGAGCGTGCGTTGGAAGAGACGTCAGTGGCAACCTGTAGTGTGGATATGCTGCCATATTATGCACAGGATCGGGGAATGTATCGATATACGGAGGAGGACGATGAGACGTTTCGCAGTCGGATCGCAATGCAGGATGAGGTAGAGGCTCTTGGTGGTACGAAAGCCGGAATCATTCTTGCAGCAAAGACATTGGGATATGACGATGTGGAACATCTGTGGTATTCGGATATTGGTTACCCGGATAAGTGGTCACAGTTTCTGTTGCGGGTAAGTGTGTCTGATGATCAGGAACATCCAGTCACTATTGAGATTCTTGTCCGTGAAGTGCGCAAGGCAAAAGACAGCACATCGCTGGATAACTATTGTTTGTGCAATGTTCTGCACAGTGGAGCAAAAATAGGGGCAACGATATCGGTTGTAAATTATATTGGCTTAGGAGATATATAAATATGATGACCTATACGGAAACGGGTCTTTCCCTGATTGCAGATGCGGTAGCATCTGGGAAACAGGTGAAAATCACCAGAATAGAATTAATAGCTGATCCGGAACGATCTGAAGGAGAACTAACCCATAATGCGGAAATTGCATCGGTGGAAAAGTATAATAATACAACGATAGACATTAAGGTGGTAACAGATAATTACAATTTTAAAAAAGACTATTTTTTTAATCGGGTGAATGTATATGCGACAGGAGCAGATGGACAGGAAGTATTGTTTTGTTTCCAGCATACTAAGACTTGTCCGATCTACATACCGGCATACGATGGTAGGACAATTCAAAATGAAATTAAAATAAGATTGAACGTTACTTCGGCCGATGTGGTGGATATAGTAAATGACGGCGTATATGTACTGCGGACGGACTTTGAAAAAGAGCTGGCTAAGAAGATCAATATAGCAGACATTGTGCAGGATGCCGATAAAGGTGAAGCAGACAAGGTAATATCTGCGGCCGTGGCTAAGACCTTACAGGATCAGATTGACCAGAAGATTGACATAAAAAATATAGTGCAGAATACAGTGACAGCGGCTACAGATAAAGTGGTGTCTGCGGCTGTAGCGAAAGCTCTTCAAGATCAAATTACTGAGCTAAACACGAATACAATCCGGAAGAAATCTGGAAGTCCAGTCTGCCAAATTGGGACTGATCAATATTTTAATGCTGTATCGATGTACGATCAAAACGGCGCGTGGAAAAATTATTTATTGTCGCAGAAAAATGATGCAAAAATGTTTGTGGCACAATACCAGATCACACCCCGTGGTGACGGCAAGCATGAACTACATTTTTATGATGCGGACGGTGGCTGGATATGTAAATTCACATCGGATTAACCGGATAACAAAAACAGGCGTCTATTCGTCCTGTTCCGGTATATCCCGGGTAATAGGCAATTACTGTTCCAGCCATTTTCATGTACGCAGTATAGTTCCCGACTGTAAGATAAAATTCTTCCAGCGGGGCCGGGACGCCGGATATGATTATATCCCCCTGTGCCAGTGCGCTGGATGGTGTAGCTTCCAGTGTTACGAAACACATTTTCCCGACTATTCGGTAGGATGCGGCTCCAGATTTCATCTTCGGGCCCAGCGCAGCACCGCCTCCAATATTCGTGTTTTGTATGTAACTCGTTAATTATTTTTAGGCCGGTACGGTACTGGCCAGAAAGGAAAAGAAATGGAAAGAATTAAATTGGGATCCGGTAAAGAACTGAATCTAATTGTCTGCGGCATCATGGCTGATGCACAGACTGTAACTATGAAATTTGTTCCGGGCAATGATAGTCTGGACACATTAAATACACTGTTGATGGACACTGCACAGACAGAAAAAATGACGCTACTGTCTACCGGAAGCGAAGAGCTGGCTATATACAACGGATATACGCAGCTACAGTCGATTGGGCAGGAACTGGATGCTGTGATCGGCTACACGCAGGATGAAATGCAGACACCGATCACGGGTAAGTTGGTTACAGCAATACTGCGGAAGCCGGATTGTACTGAACAGAGATTAGATGCTGCGGAGGCACAGCTGACAGATATGCAGCTGGCACTGTGCGAAGTCTATGAAATGCTTTGAGGAGGTGCAGAATATGGAAAAAATTTATGCAGCGTTGATCAAAAAAGAGCTGAAAACAATCGAAGAGGTACCAGAAAGAATTAGGAGAGAAGTAAGAACTATACTAGGCGGTGATAACTGATGTTGCGTCAGTTAATCATAAGATTCTTACTCAGGAAGGGGGTGGAAGATATGGCAGTAGTATATGCGACACTTATCATTAAAGGCAAAAAGAACATTGAAGATGTTCCACCGCGCATTCGTGACGAGGTGAAGCAGGTTCTGATTGACCTCGATCTCGAAACACTTGCGATTTAAACATGCCAAAAGCTCCGGAGTGTGCCCCGGAGTAAAACAGTGGGTACATAATAGCTTAGGCGGCGTATCGGCGGTATGCCGCCTGTACATTTTGCTGTGATATATAACAGTAAACCTGTGTAGTCTTGAGGTCAGCGTGACCGAGTATTGCTGCAACATCCTGTATATTTGCGCCGCGGTCAAGTAAATTTGTTGCAAGCGTCCTGCGGTATCGGTGCGGGTGGACATTCTCAACACCGGCGCGTTTACCAATTGCTTTTAATACCGTTTCGATTCCAGCTTTTGAGAGCCGCCGGTGCGGAGACTTTATACTTGCAAAAAGGCATGGATCGACATCAGTCCGGCTGTTCAGATAGTCTGTCAAGTGCATAAGAGCCACGGGGGTAAGGTAGATGGTACGTTCTTTGTTTCCTTTTCCTAACACTACGGCATCTTTGGTCAAAAAGTTGATGTCAGCCCTGTTTAGACGTACTACCTCACTTACACGGCAGCCTGATGCATATAAAAATTCTATTAAAGCAAGATCACGAAGCGATGTACAAGCTTGCTTAAGACGCTCCATTTCAGGGGCGGAATATGGTTTTTTAATAACCTTAGTATATTTGATTTGTGCAAGAGCTGTGCATGGATTACGACCAATCCAGCCCTCTGCAACCAACCAATTAAAAAAGCTGGAAAAGCAGCGCCGTATACCATCGAGGGTTCGATTGCTTACATGACGTTGACGTTTGTATTCAGCTAGATAATAACGGAGGTCATAGGTCGTAATCTCGTGAAGTGGGCGGCAAAGCGTATGAATCATCATATAGCAGACATCTCGGTATCGTCTGAGCGTTTCTTCGGATTTGCCCTCTACGCGTTTGGTGGCGATAAATTTTAATAGAATGGAATCCGGTGTAGTATCTATGGCAGTTATTTCTGTAGTGCGTACTTGTATTTCATAAGAATTAAGTTGCAGGGTAAGAGCGTTTTGAACTGCTTGGAGTTGCTCATCATCCAGTAAAGCACGAACGGAATCAGACACAGCATTGATGATGGTAATTCGTAAATCCATAGAAAATCCTCCTTGTTTTTTTGATTATTTTAAGGGATTTCCAGGTAAAAGTAACGGATTGTAAAAGAAAAAGCAACAAAACGTGTCATGCGACAAAACACGAATACATTGGTCACAGGCGTATTTTCAGAATGTTGGTTCCCGGGATTTGCAATTGACGGAATGGGATTTTCTATAATAATCCCCAAGCATTATAAATCGCACACATTAACCGTATCGTCTGCGAAAATATTCGTTCCGGCATCCAAAACATGGGTGTCTACAACAGTATCATCCATTACAGATCTGGTGAATTGCTGGCGGGTCATTCTGACAACAGATGTGTCCATGAAATTGACCTCCGGCAGTGCCTATATTGCGAATTTAGGTGGGCAGATAAAATGATTATTTCCATTTAGACCACCCGTTATCAACATCGTAGAAACGGTTGGACATCCCCAACGCACCAACAGCAATTTGGGCAAATCTGCCTGAGGAACCCATTGTAAAAACGATAACCCAGTACCCGCACTTACTACT
>CAJLNC010000023.1 GCA_905207905.1 uncultured Lachnospiraceae bacterium
CGTCTGTTTTACGGTATTTTCAAATCTTGCAATATATGGAAATAAAAATGCGCTCCACATAATCGCAACAGCAATCATAATCAGAAAGAAATAGAAAAATGTGCCCTTCATACTGCCGGTTTTTAATACCTGATAGGTGATATAGGCATCACAGCCCAGAACAACCATAACAGCCAGCCATATAAGATATGGCAATGTTGCAGCCTTAAAGTTGTCCCTGAACGCTCCGAAAAAGGTTCTTGTGGTATATCCGCGGTCACCGCGGATGGATTTATGTACCGTGTAATACAACGCGGTGGTCGATGCCCCGATCGTAAAAACCGGAATGCAGCAGATCACCCATAAAATGCTGACCCACACGCAGTCCACAAGTTTTCCCAGCATCTGAAATACAATATTATCACAATTTTCAGCCTTGTTTTGGCTGAAGAAAAAGAGAAAAAGGGGAGTTACAAATGAACGAACAGTATGATGATGACATGGATTACCAGCGTCAGGCTCAGGAGCGCAGGCTAAGACGCCAAAAAAGAAGACGCCGGGAACGAAATATGCGGATTGCCGTGTTTGCGGGACTGCTTGTCCTGATCTTGGCAGTGACTGCACTGATTTTTACTTTTGTATCACGAAAAGACAACCGTTCCGGCTCAGGAAATTCCGGAATAAGCGGACAGACTGACGGTTCCGGACAAATCCCACAGCAGCCCCAGACAGAAGCTCCCTCAGAGGCTCCCTCTGCCCCGGCTTCTGAGACTGATGCAGAGCCGGCTACCGAGGCGCCTGCACAGACTGAAAACAGTCAGGAGGATGCAGATATCCTCAGCCAGGCCAGACTTCTGGAAGCAGGCTACGATTACGATGGGGCTATTGAACTGCTGAAATCGGTACCGGGCTATGAATCAAAGGCTGATATCACTGCCGCAATCAGTGATATTGAAGCAGCCAAAAATGCCTGTGTGGCAGTGGATGTGAATACCGTACCTCATATTTTCTACCACTCTCTGGTGAATGATCCCTCCAGAGCCTTCAGCGCAGAATATGTAGGAAACCAGGACGCCGCAGACGGCATGAATGCCTGGATGACCACAGTGGATGAATTTGATAAGATCACCCAGCAGATGTACGACAATGGCTACGTCTTTGTGCGTCTCAGAGACCTTGTGGTGCAGACCACGGATGAGAACGGAAACGTACACTTTGAGCCCAACACCAATCTGCTGCTTCCCCCCGATAAAAAACCGGTAGTGCTGTCTGTGGATGACTTGAGCTACTATCACTCCTATGAATCTGCCAGCTACCCGGACAAACTGGTTCTGGATGAGAACGGAAAGGTGAAATGCCATTATGTAAAACCGGATGGCACTGAGCAGATCGGAGACTTTGACGTAGTTCCCCGGCTGAATACCTTCCTGGAAGAGCATCCCGACGGGGCTTACAAGGGAGCCCGGGGAATGATCGCTCTCACTGGCTACAACGGCGTTTTCGGCTACCGCACAGACACCGACTATAAGACAAGACAGAATCTTATGGACGATCAGGCCAAGTGGCTGGAAGCCCATCCTGATTTCGACTGGGATGCTGAGGTTGCAGAGGCCACAAAGATTGCTGAAGCCATCAAGGAAAGCGGCTGGGAATTTGCCAGTCATACCTGGGGACACCTTAGCGTTACCGGCAAATCAGTAGATGCCTTAAAGACGGACAATGAAAAATGGGTCAACACTGTACAGAATATCGTAGGCCCGGTGGATACTATTATCTTTGCCCACGGCAATGATATCGGCTCCTGGGAAGGCTACAGCTCTGACAATGAGGTTTACCAGTACTTTAAGAGCGCAGGCTACAACTTCTACTGTAATGTGGACGGTTCCGTTCCCTACTGGGTTCAGATCACCGGAGACTATGTACGTCAGGGACGCATCAATCTGGATGGCTATATGCTTTATCAGTCCAGCCAGGGCAATACCACTGTGCTGGATCAGATGTTCACTGCATCTCAGGTATTCGATTCCCGCAGACCCACCCCCGTAGTGGCAAACGGAGAAGCATAATCTTTTGGTTTCGTGGAAGTCTTAGGCAGTTTCAGAAGCACATATCCCGCAGAAAACATCGCAGACTTTAAAAAGGCAGCTCAAATCCGTTGATTTTCGGATTTGAGCTGCCCTCTTTTCTTTCTACAACTATTTTAGCATCCGCGTACCTGGGACAATGCGGCCAGATACAGCAGCTTCATAAACTGATCTTCATTTCCAAAGTGCTGCTTTTCTTATTCTGTCACGGCCTCCGTAGTTCCCTCTGTGGTATCCTGGTCTGCCGCTTCCGTTTCAGCGCTTTCCGTCCCTGCCTCTGTCTCATTTTCGGACACAGCTTCTGTGTCTGCCACTGTGCCGCCAGAAGATCTGCCTGCGCAATCATGTCATCCACAGAGTCTGCCGCCTCTGTCTGAGCCTCTGTTTCCTCTGCCGGTGCCTCTGTCTCTTCTGCCTCTTCGATCACCGCATTATCGCTGATCATCTCCATAGTCTTTTCCATCATGAGGCTGATTTCCACTGTGGGACGGTCAAAATCCTCTTTAAACTGTTCCACTGTAGGATATCCATAACTGGCAGCATATTCTTCACATCCGGCTTCATACTCCTCATCGGATACGGTGATGCCTTCAGTCTCTGCAATGGCCTTTAAGATCAGCTCCTGCTGCAGACTGCCCTTAATATTCTGCAAAAGCACTTCGTCAAACTGCTCCTCTGTCATACCATAGGCAGCCACCAGATCAGACAAACTCATTCCGCTCTCCTGGGCAGCCTGAATATAGGAATTCTTAATGGAAGCCATGGCAAAATCCACCAGCTCCTGAGGATAATCATTCACGGTACAGGTATTATACACCTGAGTCATGATCTCATTATATACCTGAAATCTCTGATCTTCACTAGCCAAAGTCTCCCGGACGGACTCTCTGTATGAATCTGCAGTGACATACGCTTCCTCACTAAGAACAGCTGCCAGATCATCGGTCAGCTCCGGCACAATATAATTTACCGTTACTGTAAATACCACTGCCTGACCTGCCAGATCCTCACTGGGATAATCTTCCGGGAAAGTAAGATTCAAATCTACAGTCTCTCCTACTTTTACTCCAATAAGGCCGTCCTCAAAGCCATCAATAAAGGAATCCGAGCCAATCTTTAAATCTGCTCCCTGGGCAGTTCCCCCTGCGAAAGCGACTCCGTCCTTCTTTCCTTCGTAGTCAATATTTACCAGGTCCCCGTCCTCCACGGTTCCCTCTGTCTCATACAGCTCTTTCGCCTGAATCTCTGCATTCACAGAGGACTCCACATCTGCATCAGACACATCCTTGGGCTCCACTACAATGTTTAGTCCCTTGTACTCTCCCACGGTCACATAATCAGTAGCCGTGTAGGCAGGGCGCTCTCCAAGCTCCACCAATTCGTCGGAAGCAGCTTCCGTAGCTTCTTCTGCAGCTTCTGTAGTTCCCTCCGGTGCTTCTGTAGTTCCTTCTGCAGCCTCTGTAGCTTCCTCCGGCGCTTCCGTGGTTTCTTCTGCAGCCTCTGTGGCTCCCTCCGGCGCTTCTGTGGTTCCTTCTGTCTCCTCCGCTGACTCTGTCTTTGTGTCACTCTCTGTCTCTACGGCTGCTGTGGAAGCCTCCGTAACAGCCTCTGTCTCCGGTGCTTTTTTCCCGCAGCCTGCAGCTAAAAGTGCAGTTCCAAGAAGTACTGCCATCATTGCTTTTCTTTTCATCTTATTACATCCTCTCCGTTTATTTCCCACATATTTTTATGCCGTTCCCTCGTTCTCCGGCATCTTAACTTTCATGACCGCTTCCCAGCCATAAAAGGCCTCCCGCAAGGGCGAAAAGATTGGCTCTCTCCCCCATCGGCGTAAGGTCAGAAAACATTATATCATATCTTTTCTTTTTCTGCACTAAAAAGAAAATTAAAATTATTGCACTTTCTGGAAAAGAATGATAGAATGAAATGCGGTACACTAAGAAGGGAAAGAGGAGGTACAGATACATCATGGATATATTTCTGAAGGTTTTACTGATTATCCTGGTAATATTAGTCATCGCCCTGATTGTTCTCTATTTCGTCGGCAGACGGTTGCAGAAGAAGCAGGCGGCACAGCAGGAGCAGATGGAAGCTGCAAAGCAGACCGTCTCCATGCTGATCATAGATAAGAAGATGATGCCCATTAAACAATCCGGTCTTCCCCAGATGGTGATTGACCAGACCCCCAAGCTGATGCGCCGCTCCAAGCTGCCCATCGTAAAAGCCAAGGTTGGTCCCAAGATCATGACTCTTGTGGCAGATGCCAAAGTCTTTGACATCATTCCTTTAAAAAAGGAGGTCAAAGCAGTGGTCAGCGGCATCTACATTATGGATGTAAAGGGTATCCGCGGTCCTCTGGAAACACCAGCTCCCAAGCTGAAATTCTGGGCAAGGCAGAAAGCCAGATTTTCCAGAAAGAAAAACAAATAGCATTCTAAAGCAAAAAAGGCTTCCGCTTCGTACCTGCTTGGAAAACAGATGATTTTCTTTGCAAGGCACAAAGCGAAAGCCTTTTTGAATTTTTCCGAAAAGGACACTCCCCCTGTACATGGGACAAGACGGTCAGCAAAGACCTCAGCCATGTAGATTCGCCGCGCCTTACTGTCTTTCCAGCAGATATCTGCACAATGCAATCTTTTCGGGAATGCTCTCCTCAAAAATAACATGTCCTTTTTTTTGTCCGTCCCTTTTTAGATCCATCTGTATCAGCCTTCGGCGCAGTTCCCTGGCAGTCCCAGCGCTGCCGTCTATAATATGAGGACCTGGGCCAATTACATTTTGGATAGCTTTTTTCAGGAACGGATAATGGGTGCAGCCAAGCACCACCGCATCCAATTTTTCCGTCAGATAGGGGGACAAAAGCTCCTTTAAGTAGGTTTCCACCTCTTCTCCCTCTAACTTTCCATTTTCCACATATTCCATCAGCCCAGGACATCCCACCGGAATCACCGTAGCCTGAGATTCATACCGATGCATCAAGCTCTGAAACTTGTTAGCTCCCACCGTCATGGGGGTGGCCAGCACAAGCACCCTTGCCTCCTGCTTTTCCATCACCGCTGGCTTTAAAGCCGGCTCAATCCCCACCACCGGAATTTCTGTATATACCTGCCGAAGCAAAGTGATGGCAGCACTGGTAGCTGTATTGCAGGCTACTACAATGGCCTTAATCCCCTTTCCAGCCATATCGGCTACATTTTTCAATGTAAGCGCCCGGATCTCCTCCAGGCTTTTGGTTCCATAGGGAGCATGAACAGAGTCCCCGAAAAAATAAAAATTTTCCTCTGGCATCAGCCGCACCATCTCCCGGAGCACACTGATTCCTCCCACACCGGAATCAAAAACCCCCACCGGCAGTTCTCTCTTATCCATAGCTTCCCCCTAAAACAGATGCGTCTGGCTTCCGCTCTTCGGCCACACCGTAACATCAATCGTGCAGTCAGCCAAATGCTCATAATTGATCTCTAACGCATAATCCACCTTCACTGCAATCTGCTCCTCCGTCTCCTGCATGGACACGCTGGTAGCCGCAATTCCTACCAGCAGGTTGCCAAACGGCGTATCGTAGTAGGTCATATTTTTCTTCTGCTCCTCAAAAACCATGCGGGTATTGGTCAAACCCTTTTTGGTGACCTCCATACAGTTTTCTTTCAGCTTAATGAGATTTTTAGTGGTTCCTTCCATCCCTTCTGAAACCTCATCATACTGAATATAGTGCATATCCCCACGTTTGTAATACTTTCCTGGGATAATCACCTCCACCTCATCCTCCGAAGCTTCGCCCATGGACTGCAGTCCACGAATACTCACCAAAATATCTTTTGTCATTTCTATTCCTCCCTGGAAAACCTTGCCTCTGAAGCATAAAAGTCTTAAAACAGTATCGGCTCTCCCTCTAAAAATCCATATTTCACCGGAGTCTCCTCCAAAAATTCTGCCCGGCCGCTGGTACCCTCTGTCACAGCCTCCCGAAGCTCCTTCACCGATTCCTGCGGCACCAGCGTCTCCACCTCCACCACCTCCGTGTACTCAGAGTCCGTGATGTGGAGTCCTCTCTGCCCAAGCAAATACTGAATTTTTCCAATTCCATTATAATCTGTGCGGATCTTCAGAAGAACTCCCCGGCGCTTATCCAGAATACAGCTTCCTGCCAGTCCCTCCTGAACAGACTTCGAATAGGCCCGCACCAGCCCGCCTGTGCCAAGAAGAGTCCCTCCAAAATATCGGGTCACCACCACTGCCCCATTGTGTACCTCCTGGCCTAACAGCACATCCAGCATAGGGCGCCCGGCGGTTCCCTGAGGCTCTCCATCATCACTGCACCGCTGCAGCTCCTGGTGATCTCCCACCACAAAAGCCCAGCAATTGTGGGTGGCATCCCAGTATTTTTTCTTCATCCTGGCAATAAATTCCAGAGCTTCCTCCTCCGACTCCACCGGCTCTACAGTAGCAATAAAACGGGATTTTTTCTCCACCAGCTCTCCCTGGCCCCCGCTGTAAACAATCTTCATCTTCATTTCCTCTGCATAACATTCCGCGTACAAAAAACAGTCCGTCTCCAGCCATGATAGTTTCCGGATTTTCTGTAGTGTGTTTCCCATACGGCTGCTATCTTTAATTATTATAAAAATTTAAGGAATACCCCTATACATTTTCAACAATTTGGTTATACAATAGAATGCACGGAGAGTCAACCGTGACCTCATTCCTTATTATGGAGGATAACAGATGAATTTTGGAAAATCAAGCATTTCAAAGAAAATGACCCCCAACACCGGGAAAAAAGTAACAAAAAAAATTAAATTTACCTTTTTCCGGCTGATTCTTATAGCCTTGCTGGTTCTGATTCTTTCCGGTGGAATCTTTGGATATACCGCCATCCACAGGCTGATTCTGGAAGCGCCGGATATTACCAATATGTCCGTGACGCCCACAGAAGCTGCCACCTACATTTATAATCAGGAGGGAAAACGGGTACAAAAGCTGACGCTGCCGGAATCCAACCGGGATCTGGTGACCCTGGACCGCATCCCTGAAAATCTGCAGCATGCGGTGGTAGCCATTGAAGATGAGCGGTTTTATGAACATCCTGGAATCGACGTAAAGGGCATTATCCGCGCCTTTTTTATCGGTATCCGCTCCGGTCATTTCTCAGAAGGTGCCAGCACCATCACTCAGCAGCTTTTGAAAAACAGCGTATTCCCGGACTGGGTCAATGAGGTGACCTTTCGTGACCGGCTTACCCGTAAGATTCAGGAGCAGTATCTGGCTTTAAAATTGGAAAAGCAGATTTCCAAAGACCAGATTCTGGAGGATTACTTAAACACTATCAATCTGGGAGCCGGTTGCTATGGAGTCCAGGCTGCCGCCTACCGGTATTTTGGAAAGGACGTCTCAGAGCTTACGCTCTCAGAGAGTACCGTGATCGCCGGGATTCCCCAGAATCCCACTGCCTTCAACCCCATCCTCTATCCGGAAAAAAACGCCAAACGCCGCCAGACAGTACTGGATAAAATGCTGGAACAGGGATATATTTCCCAGGAAGAATACAATGAGGCTCTGGGCGATGATGTATACTCCAGGATCCACTCCAATGAGGAAGTTACCGACAGCACTTCCTCTGTATACACCTATTATCAGGACGCCATGATTGATCAGGTCATGGAAGATCTGATGACGGAAAAAGGCTACACCTACAAGCAGGCCTACAAAGCAGTCTATACCGGAGGGCTCAGGATCTTTTCTGCCCAGGACGATGCCATTCAGCAGATCTGCGATGAAGAATTTGCCAATCCCGCCAATTTCCCTGAGGGCACAGAGGTTGGGATTGATTATGCCCTGAGCATTGAAGATTCAGAGGGAACCGTTACCCACTATGGAAATGACGAATTAAAAACTTATGTCCGAAAAACCTCTGATCCTTCCTTTGATCTGATGTACGCCACCAGAGAGGAGGCTCTGGCCAGCGTGGAAGGCTTTAAGGCCACTGTCCTCTCCTCCAAGGACAAACTGCTGGGAGAGCGGGTCACCATCACCCCACAGCCCCAGGCCTCTGTAGTGATCATTGACCAGTCCACCGGATATATCAAAGCCATTGTAGGCGGCCGGGGACAGAAAGATGCCAGCCTTACCTTAAACCGGGCCTCCTACACAAAGCGGCAGCCTGGCTCCACCTTTAAGATTCTTACCGCCTATGCCCCTGCTCTGGATGCAGCAGGAAAAACACTGGCCACCACTTATGAAAATGAAGAATATTTCTATGAGGACGGCACAAAGGTGAGCAACTGGGATCTGAACAATTATACCGGCCCCACCACCATCCGGGATGCGATCACTCGCTCTGTCAATGTGGTGGCCGTCAAATGCATCACTGAGATCACACCCAGACTTGGATATGAATATGCAAAAGCAATGGGAATCACCAGTCTGGTGGAAAGCTATGACAATGGAACCGAAGTTCTCACAGACATTATCCAGCCTCTTGCTTTAGGCGGAATCACCCAGGGCGTCACCAACCTGGAACTGTGCGGAGCCTACGCTTCCATCGCCAATCTGGGCCAGTACATCAAACCCAAATTTTACACCCAGGTGTTGGATCACTACGGAAATGTGGTGTTGGACAACTCGATCCCGCCTTCTTATACCGCCATGAAATCCAGCACCGCCTATCTGCTTACCGACGCCATGAAGGATGTGGTAAGCAGTCCCAACGGAACCGCCTATGGCTCTATCAACTTAGGCTATATGCCTGTGGCCGGAAAAACGGGAACCACCTCCAGCTACAAGGATATCTGGTTTGCCGGCTTCACGCCGTACTACACCTGTTCTGTCTGGGGCGGTTATGACAACAATGAAAATCTTCCGGACGGCAGCATTTATCATACCTACAGCAAAGTGCTCTGGAATTCCATCATGTCCAGGATCCATGCCAGCCTTCCGGTAACCAGTTTTGCCGCACCTGACAATGTGGTGTCTGTGAACATCTGCAAAAATTCCGGAATGGCAGCCATTCCTGGGGTCTGCGACAGCTATGAGGAAAAATTTGCCGCAGGCACCCAGCCTTTCCAGTACTGCAGCGTCCATGGCAGCGGTTCTGCGGTGACGGATCCTGGCACTGCCGAAAACGGTTCCGACCTGGCTCCCGGCGCGATCACCATCTTCGATGAAGATCAAACCACCCTGTATCCTGACCTTATGGAGGATCTGGATCTTGGTCAGGGAGAGCACTCCGGCCAGCCGGAAGTTCCTGAAAACGGAGCGAATGAAAACAGCCCCCAAGAGGGGGCCGACAACACTGCAGATGAGAATAACGGAACGCTCCTGCCAGAAGAAAACTCTCCGGATGGCTCCATCACCATCCTTCCCGGAAACGATGCAGCCGCCGGACAGACCTCCGGGGATAGCGGTGCTTCCGGCAATGGAAGCTCTGACAGCGGAAGCGATCCTTCCGGCAGCGCTTCCCAGGGTTCTCAGGAATATATTGAAGACTTCCCCATCACCATAACAGACAGCACCGCCGATTACGGCGCTGCTGCCTCGGAACCAAAGGAAATCCAGGCGCCTTCCTCCCAGGATACCCTGTCCTTTGCCACAGATCAGCTTCTGCGGGAACAATTAGAACAGATGGCCGGATAAAATTCCCAAAGACCTTTTTCTGCTCCCATCCTGAGGCTTCGCCGCGATGCTTTCCACCTTTACTCATCTCCTGCCATGGATCTTTCCATTTACTCGTCTCCCGCCATGGCGCTGCGGATTTTGCTTAGCTTCTGCCGAATATCCGCCTGCTGATCTTCAAAAAGTAAAGATTTATTATACCGATAATATCTTGGGCATTCGTTTTCCTTCAAAAACCACACCCCATAGTGGCTGACAGAAAGCTCTGTGATAAATACCACCATTTCCTGGCTCTCGCCGAAGGCTGCCTCCATAAAATCAAAGGCCGCCTCCAACTGGCTGAGAGCCTTTTGCGTATCTGTCTCCAGCGCCTCCCTCTCTTTTGCAAATTCCTGTCTTAAAAGCTCAAAGGCCTGATCTTCCTGAGCCTCTCTGTGCTCTGCCAGCAGTCTTTCATATCCCTCCACCGTCTGAAACAGTTTCCGGTACTGACGCTTCAATTCTTTCTCATTCTGTCCCGCTTCCGCCCTGCGTTTTACGTCCCGCCGCTCCTTCTCCAGAAGCTGATGAAGACTCTGTTCCGGGCTCAGACCCATTGCGCTGCCGCCAGGCCTTCCAGCTTCTTCTCTGAACATCTCCTCCGGGGCTGTGGCAAAAGAGCTTTCCTGCGTCTCTTTCCCGGACTGCCCCCCACTGGAAGCCCCCATCTCCAGCCGGTTTTTAAAGCACTTCAGCAACTGAAAAAGCCTGTCCACATAAGCGTCCTGTTCATAATTGTCTCGAAAATTCTCTGCCAGTCTTGCCAGCAGCAGTCCCACCACCTTCAACCGCTCGTCAAAGGGAGCAAACTTCAGCTTATTCAGGGTTCCCGGACGGATCGTTCCCCGTAAGATCTCATCTACCTGGTAATCAGTCTGATATTTATAATACAGCTCCAGATAATTGGCAAAGTCCTTAGCCACCTTAGGATGCTGCAGATACTGAATCATCACCTGCTGATCCATGGAAAATCCCAGCTTCTCATAGGCAAAAATCATCTCCGAGAGATCCTGCCATCCTCTGGCCGTAACAAACTGTTTTCCATCCACAGTAGTCTCCATGCGGTAAAAATTTTCTTTATGGATATCCAGATAAGAGATCACGCTTCCATGAATTCCCACTTCATAAGCATACTCTTTCCAAACTCCAAAATCCGCCTCCACATTGATCACCTTTACCCGGTCCAGAGTCACCACATCAAAATCCCGGACAGATTTGTTGTACTCCGGTGGATTGCCTGCTGCCACAATGATCCAGCCGGAGGGCACCTGCTGATTGCCAAAGCTCTTACACTGAAGAAACTGCAGCATCGTGGGAGCCAGCGTCTCTGACACACAGTTAATCTCATCAATAAAAAGAATGCCCTCCCGCTTTCCGGAAGCCTCCATTTTGTCATACACGGAGGCAATAATTTCGCTCATAGTGTATTCTGTCACAGAGCGTTTCCGCCCTGCGTACTCCTTTTCCCGGATGAAGGGCAGGCCAATAGCGCTCTGTCTGGTATGGTGAGTGATGGTATAGGACACCAGAGCCAGATCACACTCTCCTGCGATCTGTTCCATGATCTGCGTTTTCCCGATTCCCGGAGGTCCCATCAGCAAAATCGGCCGCTGACGGACAGCAGGAATCTGATACTCTCCAAACTCATCCTTCTGCAAATAGGCTGCAATGGAATTTTTTATTTCCTGTTTTGCACGCTTAATATTCATACTGTTTTCCTTTCTGCTCTTCTCTTTGTCTCATTTTTCTATTTTTTAACTCTTCCGGCTGCCCATACACAGACTTCTGCTTTTCTCTTCCCACTCATAGAAGCCCTGCTCCTTTGCTTACAGCTGCTTTGGTATCTCCTCGCCCCAGATAAACTCTTTGGTAAGATCCAATCCCTTCTCCTCCTCCAGATCCTCCTTCCGGATCACCAGCTTGATAGCCCAGGGCGGAACCTGGGCATCGCTGTAATCCTCCTCCATAAACACAAAGGCAGTATCATAGACAGGCTTTTTCCCCGGGTAGGTACCGTAACCGTCTGTGAAATAAATCATCCCTTTTAAGTTCTGAAATTCTCCCCGGCGAATCAATTCCTCAACATAAGTAAAGGCCGGCCGAAAATCTGTGCCCCCATTTCCTCTGAGTGTAAAATGTCTCATATATTCTTCCAGTTCCTCTCTGGAAGTAATCTTCTCATCCCCCTGAATCCTCTCATCACACTGCAGGATCCTGATATTGACCTTTTTTAAATAAGTTTCCGTTTCTGTCAGTACCGAATAGGTCTGCTGCAAAAAGGTCTGCACCAGCTCCCCGCTGCAGGACATGGACACGTCAATCACAATGACAAATTCCTGGATCCTGTGAACCTCCCGGTATTCCTGAGGCTCAATCAGAGGCATATTTCCATACAGAGACAGACCATAGCTGTAAAATACATAGTCAAACGTGTCTGGATCTACCTGCATCTCCTCCCGCATCACTGCAAATTTCCTCAGAAATCCTTTATAATCATATCTCTGACGGTTTTCCACCTGTATCTGCTCCAGGAGATCCCCAACGCCCTGGGATGCTTCCTTGGAGAAAGTCTCCAGTTCCGTGCGGGTCTTATCGCTGATATCCTGCCACCTGTTCTGAAGCATTTCCATCTGAGGAGAGGGAGGATGCCCCGGCGGCTCCGCCTTCGGCCAGAGGCTGTGATCATCCAGACAAAATTCTTCCCTCAGCCGGCAGATCTCATAGGGAGACAGCCTCCGCCTCTCCAGCACCCGGTAGATTCCCTCTGCCGTAAACACCTTCAGCTCTTTTTTCAGGCTGTCATACCAGTTTCTGCGAAATCGGCTCACCCCCATGCGGATGCTGCGGTTGTTCATGGTATCAATCAGCCCCTCCACCGCCAGGTCGCAGGCGATTCTCCAAAGAGGGCCGCGTCCTTTTTCTTCTTTCAAAATATGGCGGAACAGGCAATGATACACAGTATGCAGATACACCCGATTCACCAGTCTCCGATCCCGCTCATACAGATCTGCCAGGAGCTTTGGGTGAACAAACAGGGACTGTCCATCCGTTCCGATCCCCAAAAACTCTGTGGTCACCTGAAAACGCAGGCCGCTTAAAGCCAGATCTAAAAAACGCATATTCAGATACAATTCATTTCTGGAATTATTTAAAATTTGCAGGCTCACTGCCTGAAACTGCTCTGTGATCTGCTCCGAACCATCCATACCCGCTCTCCTTTTGCGCATTCTCGCCCTGCTGCCTTACCTGATTCTTCCCTACGGAACACGCCCTCCAGGCCTTCCTTCCCGGCTGCGCTCTCCAAATTCCCCTTCCGGCCGCCCTTTTCCCTCTTTTTTTGCCTACTTTTCCTTTTTCGGCTCTCTGCCCCCTATTATACGTTTTTGCCTTGTAAAAATCCACTGGTTTTCCATAAGATTTTCGTGCTATAATAAGGAAATGCTGGCCGCTGCTCAGAGCCCGACCGCAAAATATCTGCACTTTATCCGCACGTACATCTGCAAAAAAAGCGGTTCATAACAGTTGGCTCCTATTTTGCCCAGCGATCTCATACATTCAGGAGGTAGACCCATGTTTGAAAAAACTACTCAGAATCTTATTGATTTTATTGCCAAAAGCCCCAGCTGTTACCATGTGACTGCAAATTTTTCTTCTATGCTTAAAGAGCAGGGCTTTGAAAAACTGCTGGAAACAAAACCCTGGAATCTGACCCGGGGCGGCAAATATTTTGTTGTCCGTTCCGATTCTTCTATCATTGCCTTTCAGATACCTAACGAGGACTTTGATAATTTTCAGATCACAGCCGCCCACAGCGACTCCCCCACCTTTAAGATCAAAGAAAAGGAAGAACTGCTGGTAGACGGCCACTACGTGGAATTAAATGCTGAACGCTACGGAAGCATGATCTGCGCCCCCTGGTTTGACCGGCCTTTGTCCATTGCCGGTAAAGCAGTGGTTCGAAGGGGAAATGCCTTTGAAACCCGTCTGGTAAATATTGACCGGGATCTGGTGATGATCCCAAACGTTGCCATTCATATGAACCGCGAGATCAATGAAGGCTATACTTACCGGGCCCAGAAAGATATGATTCCTCTCTTTGGAGATGAGACTGCAAAGGGCGCTTTTCCCAAACTGATTGCAGATACCTTGGATACCCCGGAAGAGGATGTGCTTGGCATGGATCTGTTTTTATATAACCGTACTCCCGCCTCCATCTGGGGAGCCCACCGGGAATTTTTCTCCAGTCCCCGGCTGGATGATCTCCAGTGCGCCTATGCCTGCATGAACGGCTTCCTGCAGGGAGACAATCGAAAGAGCGTTTCTGTCTGCTGTGTGTTCGACAATGAGGAGGTAGGAAGCACCACCAAGCAGGGCGCAGATTCCACCTTCCTTCAGGATGTTTTGGAACGGATCTGCAGCTGCCTTGGACGTAGCCAGGAAGAATACAAAATGGCCGTTGCCTCCAGTTTTATGCTCTCTGCAGACAACGCCCATGCCGTTCACCCTCATCACCTGGACAAGGCGGATCCCACCAACCGTCCCTACCTGAATCACGGGCCGGTGATCAAATTCAATGCCAACCAGAAATACACCACTGATTCTGTATCCGCTGCCCTTTTCAAAGGCATCTGTCAGAAAGCTCAGGTACCGTTCCAGACTTATGTCAATCACTCCGACCTTCCGGGAGGCTCCACTCTTGGCAATATTGCCAATACCCATGTTTCTATGAACACCGTGGACATCGGCCTTCCTCAGCTTGCCATGCACTCCCCCTACGAAACTGCAGGCGTAAAAGATACCTGGTATCTGATCCAGGCAGCGAAAGCCTTTTACAGCACGCACATCCGCCAAAGGCAAGACGGCAGCTATGAACTGGAAGATTAAACGGAAAAAGGAGATGCGCCCCAAATAGCCTTCCCGGGCTTTTGGATCACTAAAACTCATATTTTTTCTTTTTCTCCGGTGGAAAATATTTATGGCGGTACTCCATCAGGTAGCTGACGGCCTCCGGCCGTCCAGCCCTGGAGGCTGCCTCCAGGAAAACTTCCAGGATCTCTTTTGTAAAATACTCCTGGCTTCCTAAAAGCCGCAGCAAATTCATCTCATCCTCTTCCATCAGTTTCCGGGCAACGCTTTTGTGCTCCTTTTGCAGCCATTGCAGATACCTCTTCCGATTTTCTTCCGTAAGCTCCATAGGTGCGCAAAGTCTGTTCAAACTGAGCTTTAACAGGGTTGGAACAAATTCCTGCACCGTCGCCAGAGCAAACAGGCTGTCATACTGGCGGAAATCAATTTTTCGGTTCTGAAAACACTGGCGGTATTTGTATCCCATGCCATGGTAAGCGATCTCAATGATCCGGGCAGGCGTATTTTCAATGGACTCCTCATAATATTCCGGATATGTCAGCCGCACCAGGAGTTCCCCCTTCTCATTCTCCACAGACATCTCAATCTCATAGCTTAACTCCGCCACCACATCCTTTACACATTCCGGAATAGTTTCCTCCTTTGTAAAAAAACAGATCTCCTGAATATGGTTGCAGGCCACAAAAGCCCCGCCCCCCAGACGTTTTAAACTTCCCGGGATCACCAGGCGCTTCAGGCTGCGGCAGCCATAAAATCCGTAATCTCCGATTACCTCCACCCCCTGGGGCAATAGGATCTCCGAGATCTTTTCTCCAGCCAAAGCAGGATAGACCTGCAGCTTTTCTTCCTGTTCCGGCTCGTTTATCACGCGCTGCCAGCTTTCCGCATCTTCCTCCTGGCTTCTTATCATGCGCTGACGGCGGCAGGCCCTGTAAAGTTCCTGATGCGGATACCTGAGTGAGGCCTCCGGCGCAAAGCAATGGTCTGCCAGCTCTGTCACAGGCAGACCTTCAATCTCCCCTGGCAGTTCCAGCACAGAGCCCTCCCCATAACAACGGTAAATCACAATGTTCCCGCTTTTTATAAAATAATCAATTCGTTCAATCATAAAATCCTCTCTTTTCTCTCCAAACCGCTCTTTTGCCTTTTCTTCCATTCCTGGGCGACAACCGCATTGCTCTATTTTATCTGTCTCTGTTTTTAACTGCGCTTCTTTTCGCCCGCTCCCTTTCCGGTTTTTCGCTCTTCTCATTCTATCCCCGCCGGTTGCTAAAAGCAAGGGCGAACTCAATTCTCCTGGCATGCCCGGAAAAATTATGGTATACTGTTCAAAAACAACGAGCAGTGCGAAACCATCGAAAGGAGCCAACTATGCATACTACGATTTTAAAGGGAAATATCATCCACACCCCCACCCCCAGTCAGTTCGTCTGTCTGGAAAATGGATATCTGGTGGCTGCGGACAATAAGATTAAAGGGATTTTCAAAACCCTGCCGGAACTGTATCAGGGGCTTCCGATCATGGATTATGGGGATCAGCTTATCATTCCCGGACTTTGCGACATGCATCTTCATGCACCTCAGTTTGTCTACCGGGGGCTGGGACTGGATCTGCAGCTGATGGACTGGCTGGATCGGTACGCCTTTCCCACAGAGGCACGTTTCCAGGATCTTACCTACGCCCAGATCTATTACGAAGCCTTCGCTGAGACGCTGGCTAAAAATGGCACTACCAGAGCAGTGATCTTGGGAACCATCCATCCTGAAGCCACAGAGCTTCTCATGGAAATTCTGGAAAAAAAGCGGATCGCAGCCTATGTGGGCAAGATCAATATGGACACCCTCTCACCGGACTATCTGTGCGAGACGCCCCAGCAGTCTCTGGCAGATACCGAACAGTGGATCCTGAATACAAAAGACCGTTTTAAGCTGGTAAAGCCTGCCATCACCCCCCGCTTTATTCCCACCTGCTCCAGTCAGGTGCTGGAGGGGCTGGGCAAATTAGCGAAAAAATACGATCTGCACATCCACTCCCACATTTCTGAGGATCTTGGAGAGATGGCCATTGTTCGGCAGCGGTATCCCCAATATGATAATGATGGGGATGTGTATGATCACTTTGGCCTGCTGAATGAAAAAACAGTGATGGCTCACTACATCTATCCCACGGACCATGAATTGGAGCTGACAAAAAAACGGGGCATCACCATCGCCCACTGTCCCCAGTCTAACGGAAATGTTTCCGCCGGGATCCCCCCGATCCGCAGAATGCTGGATCTGGGAATCAAGGTAGGACTTGGCTCTGACATTGCCGGAGGCTACAGCGTCTGCATTTTCCGCGCCATGGCGGAAGCGGTGTATCTGTCCAAGCTGAAATGGCTGGAATCCGGAAAGCAGGAAGATTTCCTTTCTATTCCGGAAGCTTTCTATCTGGGTACGAAAGGCGGCGGACAATTTTTCGGCAAAGTAGGAAGCTTTGAGAAAGGCTATGAGCTGGATGCCCTGGTGATCAATGACCAATCCCTGGGCACCCCGGCTGATCGTCTGACTTTGGAAGAACGACTGGAACGTGTGATCCATCTGGCAGATGACCGAAACATCACTGCCCGCTATACTGCTGGGGAACGATCCTGAGCGCAAATCAAGCCCCTCAACGCTCCTAAGAACCCATAAAAAAGAGGATGCTGCAAAATACGAATTCCGGTGGTTTCTCGGTGTGTTTTTCTTCTAACAGATGGCTTTTTTCGAAAAAAGTCACCCGAACGGATACCGTCACAGGTATTTTGCAGCCTCCCCCTTAACTCAGGATACAGAAAGGATGCTTCTTATGAACGATTATATTTTAAAGGGAAATATTTTGTACGCAAAAACAAAAGAAAAACTGACCTCCATGCCGGACGGCTATGTGGTCTGCCAGTCTGGTCATTGTCAGGGTGTATTCCAGGAATTGCCGAAAGCCTTTCAAGACTATGAGATTTTGGATTATGGGGACTGCCTCATCATTCCAGGAATGACGGATCTCCACGTCCACGCCCCTCAGTACACCGTCTGCGGCTACGCCATGGATCTGGAATTGATGGACTGGCTGAATGCCTATATTTTTCCTGAAGAGGCCCGCTATACAGATTTTGCCTACGCAAAATCCTCCTACTCCGTGTTTGTAAATGATTTGCTTCACTCCCCCACCTCCAGGCTCTGCGCCTTCGGAACCCTTCACAGTGAGGGAACTCTGGAACTGATGGGACAGCTGGAAGCAGCCGGATTTGCCGGCTGCGTGGGAAAGGTCAGCATGGACCGGAACGCCCCGGACGCTCTGCGGGAGACGCACCCTGTGGAAGATTTGAAAAGCTGGCTGGCGCAATGCAGCTTTCCCCATATCAAACCCATCCTCACCCCCCGTTTTATCCCGGCCTGCACGGATGAACTGATGACTGCCCTCGGTAAGATCCAGGAACAGACCCGCCTCCCTCTCCAGTCCCATCTGTCGGAAAATCCTGCAGAAATTGCCTTTGTTCAGGAATTGTGCCCGGAATCCAGATTTTACGGAGATGCCTATGATCAGTTCCACACCTTTGGCACCGGAGGCAAAACCATTATGGCTCACTGTGTTCACTCCAGTGATGAGGAGATTGCCCTGATGAAAGAGCGTCAGGTCTATATGGCCCACTGCGCGGAATCCAATTTCAATCTTTCCTCCGGCATCGCTCCGGCCCGTCGCTTTTTAAATGCCGGCGTGCCCATGGGCCTTGGCACTGATATCGGAGCAGGTACTTCCGTTTCCATGTTCCGCAGTATCAAAGAAGCCATCATCGCCTCAAAAATGTACTGGCGGCTGGTGGATGCCACCATGGAGCCTCTTCAATTTTCAGAGGCCTTCTACCTGGCCACCAAAGGCGGCGGCTCTTTCTTCGGCAATATCGGCAGTTTTGAGAAAGATTATGAATTTGATGCCGTGGTGATTGATGACCGCAAGGTTCGTCAGCCTCTTCCCGCCAAACTGGAAAACCGTCTGGAAAGAGTCATCTACGCAGATGACTGCCATACCGTCATCCACAAATTCATCTGCGGCAAAAAAGTCCTTTAAAGGAGCAGGCCAATCCCATCCTGATCATTAATACTTTACCACTTCACATACCGTGAGAACGCCATCCTTTACATGGAAACGGATATCATATCCTGCAAAGGCTACTCCATAACGCCGTTTCGGATCTTTCTGATAGGAAGGTCTGGGATCCTGGCGCAGGATTCCCAAAGCTGCTTCCCGCTTTTCCTCCGGGATTTTTTGCAGCAGTTCCTCCGGGAACTGCACCTGAAGCTCATAATCCTTCACCCGGTCTGCAAAGCCGCACACTGCCTCCGGATGACTGTCTGTGTAGGCAAGGTAAGGCTTGATATCATAGATGGGCGTTCCATTCAGGAGATCGGCTCCAGCCACATAAAGCACCGGTCCCAGTTTTGGATCCAGCTCCACCCGCTCAAGCTTCACGCAGGAAAGTCCGATGGGATTGGGACGAAAGGGAGATCTGGTGGCAAATACTCCCACATGGGTATTTCCTCCCAGCCTGGGAGGAAGTACGGTGGGAGACCATTCCTCTCTCACTGCCCTGGAAAACTGCCACAAAATCCAGATATGGGAATATTCCTCCAGTCCCATCACCGCATGAGGATTGCGATATTCCGGCTCAAATACAATCCTTGCTTTCAGCTCCGGCACAATACCGCTCTGCCTGGGAATCCCGAATTTTTCTGTAAAATCACTCTCAATTCTGGCTATGATCTTCATTATTTCCTCTTTTCTGCCCGCCGCAGTGTGATCCTGCGGAGTCTTTTTTATTTCGCAGAAAGCAATTTCCAATAAGCCTTCTGCGGTATTCTCAAGCCTTCCACTCTCTTCCCAGCAGGAACCGATAGATGGCCTCCCCGCAGCCATTGTGGTTATTATCCGCCACCACCACATCGCTGATGGCCTTTACATTGGAATTCGCATTGCCCATGGCTACTGCCAGACCGGCCGCTTTGAGCGCCGGACAATCGTTGTCCGCATCTCCCACCATAATCACCTGCTCCATGGAGATCTGCAGTTTTTCACAGAGCGCCTGAAGACCAGCCGCCTTATCCACTCCCAAAGCGGTACACTCCAGGGAGGCGATCTCTGAATAGGTCATATTGGCCTGCAGCTTCCTTTTTTGCAGCATCTCCAGAGACTTTTCCCGCTCCTCAGTGCTGGTGTGATACAGATTCAGCTTTTCCACACTGCCTCCTACCTTTCTCTGGTAATCAAATACCTGATCCACCGGCGTACACAATTTCAAAAAAGATTCCTGATAGACCCCCATCTGATAGTGCGCCATGCAAGAAAGCTGATCTTCATTCACCACTGCCTGTCCTTCTTTGAAAAAATGGGCCATAATATCCCGATCCCCCACTACTTCTTCAATCGTATCGATCATCTCCTGGGTCATAGAGATCATGGCGATGGGTTCTCTCTTTTTCAGATCAAACACCAGCCCCCCGCTTTCTCCGCAAAGATAATTCATATCTGGAAACTCTTTCAGCGGCTCCTCCATCTCCGCGTAGGATCTTCCGGAACAAAATACCACTTCTTTTCCTGCTGCCAGCGCCTCATGGATCGCCTGCTTTGTTCTTTCGTCAAACTTTTTTTCATCATTCAGCGCGGTTCCATCCATGTCCAGCGCGATTACACGATATTCCATACTCAAATTCCTTCCCGGGCTTGATAAAATATCCGGCCTTTCCTATGGCCGGTTTCGCACAGCCCCTCTTCTCCCTAAAACAGCCTCTCTTTCCTGACAAATGCAGTCAAAAGCGCTGTTAGCATATCTCGCTTTTCTGATTATAACGAACTTCCCTTTATTTGTACAGAGTCCCTGAAAATCTTCTTTTTTTCAGTAACCGTCCATCCCGTTTTCTCTGTTACGGCTCAATTATTCCTTGTTTTCCCCAACGTTCCAAATAAATTTTCAAATAACATCCGCTTTTCATTTCATCTGATTTCGTGTATCCTAGTATCAGACAGACGGATAAGAGAAGACAAAATTCTGATGAAAGAAGGTGCCCTATGAATAATGACCAGCAAAAAACCGGCTACCTGGAAAGCCGCTTTAAGCTGTTTTACATCTCTGACCAAAACTGCATCCGCTTTCCCCTCCATTATCATGACTTTCACAAGATCATGATCTTCCTCAGGGGCAATGTAAGTTATGTCATTGAGGGAAAACAGTATGAACTGCTGCCGGAAGATATTCTTCTGATCCACGCCGGAGAACTCCACCGTCCTATCATCCACGATACCTCGGTCTATGAGCGCATGGTATTTTATATCTCTCCTCACTTTTTTGAAGAACTTACCCGCAAGGGCCATGATCTCTTCCACTGCTTCTGTCTCAGCCGCAGTCAGCAGTCCAGCCTCCTCCGCCTCTCCAGAGATCAGGGGGGAGAAATAAAAAGAGTCTGCCATGAACTGACAGACTCCTTTTTGTCAAACAGCTATGCTGGTGAATTGTATCGGGAAACAAAATTTATGGAATTTCTCATTCTTTTAAACCGGGCTCTTTTGGGGGATCAATTTCACTACTCCAGAGTGTCCACCGCGAATTCCACGATTCAAACCGTATTGAAATACATCAATGACCGGATCTGTGAGGAAACTCTGTCCATTGCTCAGATTTCCCAGGCAGTTTTTCTAAATCCCTCCTACCTGATGCATCTGTTTAAAACAGAAACAGGACAGAGTATCGGAAAATATATTACAGAAAAACGACTGTTCCTGGCGCGAAGCATGATCGCTCAGGGCCTGTCTGTGACAGAGGCCTGTTTTCGCAGCGGCTTTAAAAACTATGCTGCCTTCTACTATGCCTATAAAACAAAATACGATTCTCCTCCTGGAACGGTGGATTAAAAGATCACACTGATTTTTGTTCCTTTCCCCGGCTCACTCTCCAACTTCAGGCTGGCATCATGCAGGGCTACAATATGCTTTACCAGGGCAAGTCCCAGCCCGGTGCCTCCTGTTTTCTTAGAACGGCTCTTATCCACCCGGTAAAACCGTTCAAACACCCGATCCTGATGTTCCTTTGGAATGCCGATCCCGTTATCTTCTACAGAAAGGATGGTCTTATTTTCCTGCTGTTTTACGGTCACTGCCACCCATCCATCCGGCACATTATAGCGAATAGCATTGTCGCAGAGATTAATAATCAGCTCTGTCAGCATTTCCCGGTTTCCTCTCACCCGGGCCGAAGAACCGTCCAGGGTGATGGATACCATATGCCTGGCTGCATTAATGCGGAGATTCTCTACGCAGGCAGAGGCGATCTCATACAGATCCAGAGGTTCGAACTGTTCCTGGGCATCCACATGATCCAGCTCGGAAAGCTTAATAATATCATTGATCAGGGACAGCAGCCGACTGGCGTTCTTCCGTATCTCTGCTGAGAACCGTTTCACTTCCTCCCCCTGAACAATCCCGTTTTCCATCAGCTCTGCATAGCCGGAAATGGCCGTCAGGGGTGTTTTTAACTCATGGGATACATTGGCTGTAAAATCCTGACGCATCTTAGCCCCCTTCAAAATATCCTCATGCTGGGCACGAATCATGTTTGCAAAGGGAACCAGCTCCTTATAAGCCGGCTTAAGGGAACCGCCCTCAATATTCATTGCCATTTTTTCAATGGGTTCAATGAGTCTTGCCGTAAACCATTTTGCCAGCAGCACACAAAGAATCACCATGAGCAGAACAATACCCAAAATGCTGGGAAGAGCAGTTTCAAAGACACTGAGAATATTATCCGCTTCCCTTGCCACCCGAAGCACAGAACCATCTTCCAGGCGCAGTGCATAGTAATACGTGCTCTGGTTCAGCGTATCGGACCGGCGCACTGCCTGGCCGGATCCGTTCTCCATAGCCTCAATCACCTCCGGACGCTCCAGGTGATTCTCCATATCCCCCACGTCCGCATCATTGTCATAGAGAACAATCCCGTCCGAACCGATCCAGGTAACCCGAAGATTATCCATCTCAAGCTCAGGCATTCTCTCCGGACTATTGAGAAATACCCCGGTATCTCTCAAAATATTCGCATTCATCTCCAGGTCATCGTGCACCTGATGCTTAAATAATTCATAAAAAACAGCCGTCATTAAAAGCATTGTGGCGGCTATGGCCACAAACGCAATTCCTGCCAGCTGTTTGTTGATCTTTCTTTTCATCCTTTACTCCATCACATAGCCTACATTCCGAACCGTCTTGATCCGGTTGCCGCTGTCTCCCAGCTTCTGCCGAAGGGTTTTGATGTGCATATCCACAGTTCTGGACTCGCCTTCAAACTCCGTACCCCACACTCGGTGCATGATCATCTCCCGGGTCATCACGATGCCGCAGTTTGCCATAAGCAGCTTCAAAAGCTCATACTCCTTAAAGGTTAGTTCCACAGGCTTCTCATCTGCGTATACCACATGGCGCTCATTGTCCAAAAATACTTCTCCGATGGTAAGGAACTTCCCATTGTCCTCCTCCATGGTGCGGCGCAGCACTGCTTTCACTCTGGTGATCAGCTCCATAACTGAGAAGGGCTTTTTGATGTAATCGTCTGCCCCCATGTCCAGTCCCTTGATCATATCCACCTCTGTGGTTTTGGCAGTCACCATGATCACAGGTATTCGCCTAGTGGAAGGATTTCCCCGGAGCCGCTTTAAAATTTCATAGCCGTCCATATCCGGAAGCATAATGTCCAAAATTGCCAGATCCGGAAGCTTTTCCTCCAGCTTCCGGAAAAAGGCTTTGCCGCTGTCAAAATCTGACACGGAATGGCCGCTGTTCTTTAATGCTATTGTCTCAATCTCACGAATATCGGTGTCGTCCTCAACCACATAAATCGATGCCATTTTATCCGTCCTCTTCTGATCTTTCTATCCTGCCCCTGGTGTCCGGCGTCTGGGGAAAATGCTTCCTCTCCGCCTTGGTCCTTCCACTGCCTTTTATCCCGGCAGCAATGTCTCTTCTGTCTCTTAATTAGCAGCCTGCTTCCGCTCCGGCAAGTGATACCGCTGTCCCATCTGACGGCAGATCTCCTTATACTGCTGATTACTTCCATCTTTCATCTCACCCAAAAATTCATGGGTGTCAAATCCATGCTCATCCAGCTGAAGCACATAAGCAGCCAAGTTGGAGCAGTGATCCGATACGCGCTCCAGTGTAGTGGAGATATCTGACAGAATGAAGCCCAGCTCTATGGTACATTTTCCCTGAGTCAGACGGTTAATATGCCGCTGTTTTTCTTCTTTATTAATGTTATCAATCACCTGCTCCAGCGGCTCCACCTGAACAGCCATCTGCTTGTCCTCTTCCCGGAAGCCCTGGCAGGCCAGGCGTACAATCTCTCTGACTGCCTGACTGAATATCTCAAGCTCTTCTCTGGCTCCCTCTGAAAACTGCAGTTTCTTATCATCCATCTCCTTAAACGCCTTCACAAGGCTCACCGAATGATCCGAAATCCGCTCAAAATCACTAAGACTGTGAAGAATAAGCGAAAGCTGCGCACTGTCCTTCTCTGATAAGTTCCGGCTGCTTAACTTCAGCAGATAGGTTCCAAGCTGATCCTCATACTTATCTACCCGATCCTCCAGCTCAACCACCTTGCTCGCCTTCTCTTCGTCATATCCCTTCATCAGATCCAGCGCCAGCTCAATGGATTTCTGGGCGTGAGATGCCATATTGCAGGCTACCACCCGACTCTCACCCACTGCAAGACCCGGCTTTTCCAGGAAACGGTCATCCAGCCGTGCAAAATCCTGATGCACCACCTGCTCCTCCGGAGTATCCTCTTCCCGAATGGCCAGGGTAGCCAGTTTCACCAGCAGATTGCCAAATGGGAACAGCAGAATGGTGGCGCCTACATTGAACAAGCTGTGAACCACAGCCACTCCCGCCGGCGCTGCCGCAACATCCAGAAATTCAAAATGAACAAAGCTGTTCACAGTATAGAACACAATCATAAACACTGCAGTACCGATCACATTGAAAAACAAATGTACTGCCGCAGCCCGTTTTGCATTCTTATTCGCTCCGATACTGGAAAGAATGGCAGTAATACAGGTACCGATATTCTGGCCCATGATGATGGGAATCGCAGTGCCAAAGGTAACTGCTCCCGTAGAGCAAAGAGCCTGCAGAATACCCACAGAGGCAGAGGAACTCTGGATCACAGCGGTGAGAACCGCACCAACGATCATACCCAAAATGGGATTGGAGAACATCGTAAAGATTCTGGTGAATCCTTCCATCTCAGCCAAAGGTGCCACTGCATTGCTCATGGTCTCCATTCCAAACATCAGAATAGCAAATCCTACAAAAATTGTACCTAAATCTTTCTTCTTTTCCTTCTTGGAAAACATCAGAAAACCCATACCGATCACGGCTAAAATGGGAGAGAAAGAGGATGGCTTCAACATCTGAAGGAAGAAATTGGATCCTTCAATGCCAGCCAGGCTCAAAATCCAGGAAGTGACGGTAGTACCGATATTGGCTCCCATAATGATGCCCACTGCCTGGGACAGCTTCATAATACCTGAATTTACAAATCCTACCACCATAACGGTTGTGGCGGAGGAGGACTGAATCACTGCAGTTACTGCCAAGCCAAGAAGCACTGCCATAAAACGGTTCGCAGTCAGTTTCTCAAGAAGCCGCTCCATACGTCCGCCGGACAGTCTGGAAAGACCGCCTCCCATAGCTTCCATTCCATACAAGAACAGCGCCAAGCCTCCTACCATGGTCAATAGATCAAAGATATCCATAATTTAATTTTCCCCTTTTCCTTTGCATATCATCTTTACTGTTGACTTACTGTTTCATTTCCTATAATAGAACATATCTGCGCAAATAACGCAACACTTTCAAAATAGCACAGGAATGTAAATTCCATATATAGTATTATGTAAAATCTTTGTAAAGTCATGCATCTTTGCCGGATCTTAACCCTTCTGATGATGGATATGCCACTTCCTCCCATTGCGCTTCTTCTCATACAGCGCCTGCTCTGCAAACCTTACAGCCAGGTAGTAGCGTTGGAAATGGAAATCCCAGCCTCCAACTCTGCCAGCAGCTGATGCTTCCCATCCAGCAGCTCCTCTGCGAGCATACCTGCATTCAACGGATCCACAAGTCCTGCTCCTCTTATCTTTCCCTGGCCTTCCAGTTCCTGCTCCAGTTTTCTGCCTAAAGCTCCCTCGAAATCCCCATCCTCCTCATAAATCCCAAGTCCCAGAAGGCGATCCCGCAAAGCTGCTGCGAAAGCCACAGAAAACTTTCCTCTGGAAGTCTCCACCTGTGCTCTGGCATTGGCTTCTAAAATAGCCTGCTCCAGCTGGTCATACTCTTCCATCATATCCCGAATCTGACGATACTGATTTTGAGCCCGGGTAATAAATTCCTCCCGCTCTAATCCGCTGTTTTTCAGGGTACCGGTTTCCTGTTCCACCGTATCCACAAAGCTGGCTCTCTGAATCTTATCATAAATCTTCCTCACCAAAAGCTCTCTTCTTTGCATAGCTTCTGTCACCACCATCTTGTTATCCAAATCATCCGCCTCCCTATTCTCCACATCTGCATCTCATACGCCCTTATAAGCTTTTGTCCATCTATTATATCACAAACACCAGTTTCATGCAATATATCATTTATAATATCCATTGATGCCACTCGCTAAAAACAAAGCAGAGGAAAACAGGATTCTTTTCAGCATCTGCAAATCCTGTACTTCCCCTGCCCGTTGCGACAGTAAAGTCTGTTCTTCTTATTTTCTGTACAATCCTTCAGCGGACAGATGTTTTAGATCTCCACCAGCTCATACTCCGCACTTCCCAATCCAATCTTTACAGCATGATCAATGGCGGATTTCCAGTTGGTATCCGGCCCTACTGCATGGAAGTGGTCATGATCTTCATGGAGCGCCAGCTGCTCTCCCAGCTGACTGTTGGCGATGGCCGGCATTGCATTTACCGCATCCACACAGGCCATATCTAAAGCCACCGGATCAAAGGAGGCAAACATCCCCACATTGGGGATAATGGCTGCATCGTTCTCTGCATGACAATCACACTGGGGAGAAACGTCCACCACCAGATTTATATGGAAATTGGGGCGGTCCTGGCAGACTGCCATGGAATACTCTGCAATCTTGCAGTTCAGGATATCATTGGATTCATCCGAAGCTGCCTTCACTGCATCCTTGGGACAGACGCCGATACATCTGCCGCAGCCCACGCATTTGTTATGATCAATAGATGCCTTGTGATCCGTAATGGACGGAGCTCCATGGGCACAAATCCTGATACATTTTCCGCAGCCGATACAGAGGGACTGCTCCACATGGGGCTTACCTGCGCTGTGCATCTCCATCTTTCCGGCTCTGGATCCGCAGCCCATACCTAAATTCTTCAAAGCCCCGCCAAATCCGGTACACTCATGGCCTTTAAAATGATTCAGGGAGATCACCACATCTGCATCCATCACCGCCCGGCCAATCTTCGCTTCTTTGACATATTCTCCGTTCTTCACCGGAACCAGCGCTTCATCCGTACCCTTTAATCCGTCTGCAATCAGCACATGGCAACCTGTGGAGAACGGTGAAAATCCATTCTCATAAGCAGAATCTATATGATCCAGCGCATTCTTTCTTCCTCCCACATACAGGGTGTTACAGTCTGTAAGGAAAGGCTTGCCTCCCAGCTCTTTTACCACATCTGCCACTGCCTTGGCGTAATTAGGGCGAAGAAAAGCCAGATTTCCCGGCTCTCCAAAATGAATCTTAATGGCAACGAACTGATTTTCAAAATCAATCTCCCCAATTCCTGCCGTCTTGATCAGTCGCTTTAACTTATTAGGCAGCGTCTCCCCGTTTCTGGTACGCATATCTGTAAAATAAACTTTTGATTTTTCCATGTTCTTCTCCTCCCTGTTCCCATTCCTGTCAGTGCTTCCGACTTTCGTTTTTATCCCTGCTGGTCTTACACGCTTTACTATCGTCTTTTAGCTGCTTCCTTCTTTACAATGTAATCCTCAATCAGATCCACTGCTCCGTCAATGCCAAGATCGCTGCTGTCGATGCTCAGATTATAGCTGGATACCTGTCCCCATTTTTTCTCTGTCTGGAAATTGTAGAAGCTGGCTCTCCGCTTATCTGCTTTCAGCACCATGTCCTTTGCCTTGGCCTCTGTGATGTGTTCAAACTCCGCCACACGTTTTGCCCGAAAATCCAGGCTTGCATGGATAAATACAGACGTAAGATTTTCAGACTCTCTTAAGATATAATCCGCTCCCCGACCCACAATCACACAGTTGCCGGTCTGACCCAGCTTCCGGATGGTATCGAACTGAGCCTGATAGATCTGCTGATTCAGAGTGGTTCCCACATAATTCATAGAAGGGTACACATCCATAACAATCGAGTACAGCAGGCTGTTGGTAGGTTTTTCATCATAATTTTCCAGAACCTTCTCACAGATCCCGCTCTCCTCCGCCACCAGCTTCAGCAGTTCTTTATCATAAAGCTTTAAACCCAGTTTTTTTGCTATTCTTCTTCCGATCTCATGACCTCCGCTGCCAAACTGACGTCCTATTGTAATAATCCTGTTACCTGTCATAAAGATCCTCCCTTTCTGGTTTTCAGCCGCTTTTTATTCCCGCGGGCAATAAACCAAGCAGCCGCACTTGTGCGGATATTCGGCGAACGCCGCGAGCCCCCTGCAGCCTGCTGCGCCGCCAGTTTGATGCGCCGTCAGCTTGCCGCTGGGTCTTTGATTTATATTATCACATTTTTATGAAATTTTCCAATATTTTTTGTGAATTATCACTCATTTCAAATGTTCATAGGCCTCCACATTGGACTGAGAAAAACCGGGAAGCGTCTCGTATACATAGAGCGCCTGATCCAGCAGCGGAAGAAAGGCCGCCGCCCCGGTTCCTTCTCCCAGATGCATCCCCGCATACAGCACCGGCTCCATTCCCAAAGCCTCCATCACCAGATGGCCGGCAGGCTCTGCCGTGGCGTGAGTGGCTATCATATAGTCGCCGGCGGCCGGACAAAGCCCCTTGGCAACCAGGGCAGAGATGCCGGAAATAAACCCGTCTATCAGCGCTGGCATCTGATAGTAGGCTGCTCCCAAAAAGCAGCCCGTCATCCCTGCAATATCCAGGCCGCCCACCTTGGCAATCACATCCAACGGATCAGAGGGATCCGGCTGATTCACCTGAAGAGCCCGCCGGATCACCTGAACCTTTCGTTCCAGGCCTTCACTGGATAGCCCTGCCCCCCGGCCGGTGACCTCCTCCGGAGCTTTCCCGAAAAGCGCAGCCGCACAGGCAGAACTGGTCGTGGTGTTGCCAATCCCCATTTCTCCGGTGAGAAGCAGATCATATCCCTGCTCCTTCAATTCTCCAACAATGCGAATCCCTTCCTCTATGGCCCTCACACACTCTTCTCTGGTCATGGCAGGCTCAAAAACAATATTCCCGGTGCCGTACCGCACCGGGCAGTTCCGAATCAGAGGACTTTTTCCATCCACATTCATCCCGATATTGACCGGGAACACCTGTGCCCCAAGGAATTCGGCCATCCTGCAGACACTGGTAATACCCTGGCCCATATTCTCCAGCACCTGAGCGGTCACCTCACTGCCGCACTGGCTCACCCCTTCTGCCACCACGCCGTTATCCGCCCCCATGATCACAATGGCACGCTTTTTGCAGGAGGGGTGTACCGTTCTCTGAATCCCTGCCAGCTGGACAACAAGCTCCTCCAGCCTGCCAAACCCCCGCAGAGGCTTGCATCTTGTATCCCACCAGTTCCAAGCCTCCTGGCAGATTTTCTGATCCAGAGGCTTCACGCCCTCCAGTACTGTACCTAAATCCATCTTCTCGTCCTCCCTCTCTCAGAGTATCCTAAACGGTCTCAGCAATAACAGAATCTGGCTCCGGGACAGCAGCAGCTGCACATGGCGTTGGCCAAACACAGCTTCATACAAAAATCGCCTCCGCCTCCCAGGGGACTTCCATCCATCTCTCCCATCCCCCGATACCACTGCCCGCCATTTTCCAGTTGAGACCGAAGCTGCTGATACTGCATATTTCCTGGCTCCATGCTTACCGCCATGGCCGCATGTTCCTTTGCGGTCACATTATTGCCTGCTCCCGAATTAGCCAGTGCACTGTAATAATACCATCTGGCCGAATGGTTCGGAATCTCAGAGAGCACATGAAGCGCCTCTGCAAAATGACGGCTGTTAATGTAGTTGGCCGCGGCCTGCAGACGTACATCCTCCTCCGAATAATTGGTATTGGCTCTGCTCTGCCCATATCCTCCAAAGCCGCCAAAACCTCCGAAATCGCCGTATCCTCCGGAACTTCCGTATCCGCCTGCTCCGGATGCTCCCTGCTCCCTCTGGTGCATGATCTGCTGATAAGCCTGCTGAATCTCCTTAAATTTTTCTTCAGCCTGGGCTTTATTTGGATTATTTACATTGGCATCCGGATGATATTTCCGGCTTAAGCTTCGATACGCTTTCTTTATCTCCTCTTCGGATGCAGTCTCCGAAACTCCTAAAACCTCATAAGGATTTCTCATGTTATTTCCCCGATCACTTCTTCTTTTTTCTCTGTTCTTCAATAGCCCGGTACTTGCACCAGACCCCGGAATACAGGATATTGCGCAGAATATCCGCCCGGTAAATCACCGGAAGCCTTTCAAATATCCTGGAACACTGGGTCATCATATCCACCAGCACCGCCTCTGCTTCCTCCCCGAAGGTATCTGGATGATCGTTCTTCAGATCCAGGAAAATATTGTAATTTCCCTTTTTCTGATCCTTCTCCATATCCTCCCAGGCATCCATCAGATAAATAAATTTCCCAAGATAAAAGCCCAGAGCCCTAAGCTCCTCCTGCCACACGTCCTCTTTCCAGACAAACAGTTCTCCCAAAAATTTTCCCGTAAGCCCGGCCACGTAGTCAAGATCCGAAGAGCCCTCCAGCTCTGCTGCCGAAAGCCTGCGAATACAGCTCTCCAGCATCCGCGCCTGTCTTGGGTACTTCTGGCGCAGCTCTTTATAATGGGGATATAAAGTCATGGCAAGCACTCGTTTTGGCCGGCTTTTCTCATCCCGCCAGTCATCCAGCGCCTTCTGATAAGCCAGCAGCACCGTCATATCCGCCGCATATCCGGTGATCTCATTGCGAATCTGGCTGTGCTTTTGAGCCGGATGGGCCACGCAGCGCCCCAAATGCTGCTCCTCCTTAGGCTCATACAGTCCGGTGAGCAGCAGCACCAAAAAAGTCATATCATAGTTTAACAGCATCTGGCCAACTCGTCCATACCGTTTGTGCAGTTCCTGGCAAAGCCCGCAGTAATATCCCCGGTAGCTCTCCGCATCTTTCACCTTTAACTCCTGCTGATTTACGCATACATATCCAAACATATCTTTTCCCTGTCAGCTCTTCTTGGTAAATTCCGTTTTACATTTTGGGCAGGTAATACAAATCTTACCCTTTCCTTTTGGAACCCGGATCTTC
>CAJLNC010000024.1 GCA_905207905.1 uncultured Lachnospiraceae bacterium
GTATTCCGTCTCCTGTATGGCTTCACTTTTGTTCTCAGATTCGTCTGATATCTTTTTCTGGCCGTCTGAAAACAAATTTACAAAAATAAGATATCCTAAAAACACAATAGAAATGACAGCTGCGCATAAGATTCCTGCCATAAAAACCCGGGTTCGTTTTTCCCTGCGTTTTTTCTCATTTCTCATCCTACGCAGTCTTTCATTGTTGTCTCTATATCTGCTACTTTGATTTCCCATAACATTCCTCAATTATCAACTTCTATGGCGGTTTGTTTGTAAAGCAGACTCAGTCTATCCAGATCTCTGCCGATCTGTCAAGTGCGGAATAGAATGGGATGCTGCAAAATACCTCCGGTGGTATTCTTCCGGGTAATTTTTCTTGGAAAAATAACCTATTTTCAGAAAAAACACACCGAAGCTCCTCCGGAATTCGTATTTTGCCACACCCTCGTTTTATTAGTGCGCAGACCTTCTTCTCTTGAGAAGAACTACTGCAATTACTGCTACTGCTGCAAGCAGAGAAATCACATATGGCATGATCATAGTATTGTCTCCTGTCTTAACAGCCCCGGTCTCATCTGCCGGTTTTGCAGAATCATTATTTTTACCATTATCATTGCCTGGAGCCGGTTTTACAATTGCTTCTGTCTCCTTCTCTGTCTGAGTCTCTTCTGTTTCCGGTTCCTCTGTCTGCGGTTCCTCTGTTTCCGGTGCTTCTGTCTGCGGTGCTTCTGTTTCCGGTGCTTCTGTTTCTGGTGCTTCTGTTTCCGGTGCTTCTGTTTCTGGTGCTTCTGTTTCTGGTGCTTCTGTTTCTGGTGCTTCTGTTTCCGGTGCTTCTGTTTCCGGATCCTCTGTTTCCGGTTCCTCAACGTCTGCGAACCGCGCCTTGAAGCTGAACAGATATCCGTGTATCCCTTCCTCATTCGTTCCCATATCTACTGCAAGATCCTTGGCAAATGTGAACTCTGCACCAGGTGCATATACGGTATTTCCATCAAGGGTCCAGCCTGCAAACTTCTTGCCAGCTGGCACTTCGCCATGATAATTGGTCATCAGAGATAACGTTCTTCCAAGCTCCACCTCTGTGTAATCGGCAATCCCCTCAAACTGGATGTAGCCCATCTCCGCTTCCTCAAAATACGGTACGAAGTTAAATACATATACTACCTCACCGTCTATTTCCGGGGTTTCCATATCAGCGCTTCCTGTAAAGGTGGATCCAGCCGGATAGACTGTGCCATTCAGTTCCCAGCCTGCAAACTTCTTGCCGGCCGGCACTTCGCCATCATAACTTGCTTTCAGTGTCACAGCCGCACCAAGTTCTGTGATCTCTGCCACAACCCCCTCGTACTGTATCTTCTGAAGTTCAGATATTCCTGGTTCCTCTGAGGAAACATCCTCTGTTTTTTCTTCCTGCTGTATAGCCTCTGTCGCAGCGGTTTCTGCTTCTGTCTCTGTCAGAGCTTCTGTCTCTGTCAAAGCCTCTGTCTCTGTCAAAGCCTCTGCCTCTGTCAAAGCTTCTGTCTCTGTCAAAGCTTCTGTCTCCTGCATCAGAGCTTCTGTCTCCGTTAAAGCATCCGCATTGTCTTCTGTCAAAGCTGACTCAATCACCGTATCCAGTCCGCTTTCCGTTGTTTCCATGCCTTCTGCAGCCATTGCTCCCATTGCACTGTTTAGTACAAAAGAAGCTGCCACACCAATGGCAAGGAAGTCCTTAAGTAACTTTTTCATTTTCATCTCTTTACAAATCCTCTCTGCCTTTCTGTTACATTTTTATACATTCTTTTCTGCCCTTGCCCTAAACCGTTCTGCCTTACAAACTCCCCCCCTAACCTTAATACTATCTCTGAGCAGCGTACTTCCCCCACTCATCGACATCTTAACTATATATCTTATTTTCTAAGATGTCAACAAATTATATCTTATTTTATAAGACATCAAATCAAAATGTTTTTATCAAGGCACATCATAAACTCCGCATATTTCTTAATTAATAAGACAATAATCATTTTTGTCATTAAATTTAAGACTTTAGATATAATTAAAAGATTTCATGTTATTATTAACTTTTGGAGGTGTTATATGACAAATTTTGGGAAAAATCTGAAACAGGCCCGCGAAAACAAGGAACTGACTCAAGAAGCTGTCATGAGGCTGACCGGTATTAATCGCAAATCTCTTTCCGGTTACGAAAATAATGTTGCGCAGCCCGATCTTATGACTTTTGCCACACTCGCTAAACTATATAATGTCTCCGCTGACCTGCTTCTCGGTATCGCTTCCGAACTTTCCGAGCAACTTCCCTCCCCAGCCGAACGTCAAGTCTTAAAAAAAATCAAAAAACTTGACCGCGAACATCTTGCCGAATTAAACGCACTGCTGGATATTATGCTGCATTATTCTTCCCCCGCACAAAATAAAGAACGTAAATAGGGCGCCGTACAGTCTTTTCTGACTATACAGCGCCCTGACTTTATGGATATCCCTTTTTCTTTTACACCTACCGTTTGCAGTTTTTAATGCGAAAACTCACAATCCTTCTTTGATTTTAACAAACCCTTCTCATTCGCTTCGTTTCCAATGCTCTGGCCGGTTCAAACCGCAAAAGGGCTGTGGGAACCATTCGCCCCCACAGCCTATTGTATCTCTTACTCTTCCTTCTTTTTACAGCTCTTATTCTTAGAGATCCGCACTGTCAGCGTACTCCGCTGCTCCTGCCTCTATTGCTCTTTGATACTCCTGCAGTATCACTTCCTGCATCCGTTCTCTTGTCACGGAGTTGATCGGATGCGCAATATCACGATACTCTCCACTGGCAGTCTTTCTGCTGGGCATAGCAATAAACAGCCCCTTTTCTCCGTCGATCACTTTAATATCGTGAACTACGAACTCCTCATCAAAGGTTACAGAAACCACTGCTTTCATCTTACCTTCCTTGGTTACTTTTCTTACCCTCACATCTGTAATTGTCATAAGATCACCTTTCCCAGAATAGTTACTGTTCACTCCGTTCTCAGCAACCCCGGATTCCCTTTCTCTTGTAATTTCCTCCCGCTAGATCACGTACCGCTCATCGGTCTCCGTTACCAGCTTGATCCCGTCTCCTCCGGTGTAATACGTATTGGCGCGTATGGTATCACGGCTCTCCACGATGCAATTTTCCAGATGCACATTGTCTCCCAGGTATACATCATTCAGCACAATGGAATTTTTGATCACACAGTTTTCTCCTACAAATACTTTCTTAAAGATCACAGAATTCTCCACATAACCATTGATAATGGTCCCTGCGGACACAAGACTGTTTTTCACCTGACAACCAGGATTGTACTTGGCCGGCGGAAGATCATCCACCTTGGAATGTACATCCGGATACTGACGGAAGAAGTAATTGCGCACCTCCGGCTTTAAAAAATCCATATTCGTCTTATAATAGGACTCCACAGACGCAATATTGCTCCAATAGCTGTCCATCTTATAGCCATACATCCGCTTCACATCCTTGTACCGGATCAGTACATCCTTTACAAAATCAAATCTTCCCTCTGCCACAGATTTCTCAATCAGTTCGATCAACTGGCGTCTGCGTATCACATAGATACCGCAGGAAATGGTATGGGAAGTGGAGGCCATGGGCTTTTCATCAAACTGCTCGATTCTGCAGTCCTCATTCATCTTTAACAGCCCAAACCTGGTCACATCCTCCGTCTTTGGAATATCCTTGCAGACCACAGTCACATCTGCCTTCTTGGCGATATGATATTCCAACACCTTGTTAAAGTCCAGCTTATAGATCCCGTCTCCGGAAGCGATCACAACATAAGGTTCATGGCAGTTTTTCAGGAAATCCAGATTCTGGTGAATGGCATCTGCGGTTCCCCGGTACCAGAAACTGTTGTCCGCAGTCACCATGGGCGGGAAAACGAATAGGCCTCCCTGCTTTCTGCCAAAATCCCACCATTTGGAGGAGCTTAAATGCTCGTTTAAGGATCTGGAATTATATTGAGTAAAAATCGCCACCTTCTGAATGTGGGAATTAGACATACTGCTTAAAGCGAAATCAATGCTGCGGAAGCTGCCTGCAATGGGCATGGCCGCAATGGCCCGCTTGTTGGACAGCTCCTTCATGCGGTAGCTGTTGCCTCCTGCTAAAATCAATCCTACTGCTCTCATGACACAACACCTGCCTTATCTAAAGTTTCACCGCTTTCCAGAACTCCTCCCGGATAGTCCTCAGGCAGGGTTCTGCCTGTTATGGCTGTATTCTTGCCAATCTTTACATCAGCAGGAATCTGGGTATCCTCCCCCACCACTGCCAGTCCAAAGGAATATACCTTTGGCTTTACTTTATTGGGAATATCCTCCCCCACTCCAAGCACGGTCCGGTCGCCGATGGTACAGTTCTCCGCCACAATGGCCCGGTCTAACACAGCACCCTCCCCGACCACGGTTCCCTGCATGATAATAGAATCCCGAATCACGGCTCCCTTGCCGATCACTACTCCAGAGCCGATAATGGAATTGCGCACCTCTCCGTATACCTCTGTGCCGTCTCCGATCAGGCTCCTGTAAATGCAGGCATCTTCTGCTATGTACTGGGGAGGAATAATCTCATTTCTGGTATAAATCTTCCAGAATTCTTCGTAAAGGTTAAACTCAGGAATAATATCGATCAGCTCCATATTGGCCTCCCAATAGGAACCCAGGGTGCCCACATCCTTCCAGTAACCATTGTACTCATAGGCCACCAGCGTCTGTCCCTGATCAAAGCAATAGGGGATCACATGCTTTCCAAAATCGCAGCCTTCCTGTTCTGACAGGGTAATCAGCGCCTCCTTCAAAGTTTTCCAGTTAAAAATATAAATACCCATGGAAGCCAGATTGCTCTTGGGATGCTCCGGTTTCTCCTGAAACTCCGTAATGCGCCCCCGCTCATCCGTCACTACAATACCGAAGCGGCTGGCTTCTTCCTCCGGAACCGGCATCACCGCAATGCTTACATCTGCATTGTGAGACTTGTGGTATCCCAGCATCACTTCGTAATCCATCTTATAGATGTGGTCACCAGACAGTATCAACACATACTCTGGATTGTAGGTCTCCATGTAGGCCAAATTCTGATAAATCGCATTGGCCGTTCCGGTATACCATTCCGTCTTGCCCACTTTTTCATAGGGCGGAAGCACTGTTACGCCTCCCACGTTCCGATCCAGATCCCAGGGAATGCCGATACCGATATGAGTATTCAGCCGCAGGGGCTGATACTGGGTCAGCACACCCACTGTATCAATGCCGGAATTAATACAGTTGCTCAAGGGAAAATCAATGATCCGATATTTCCCGCCGAAAGCGACCGCAGGCTTAGCAACTTTCGATGTCAGAACCCCAAGACGGCTGCCCTGTCCCCCTGCCAGCAGCATCGCGATCATTTCTTTTTTAATCACATTATCACCTCTTGTACTTAATTGTGCAGTTATTATAGCATGGTTTTGTTATTTTGTGAACATATTTTACAATTTTTTTCAAAATATCATCTATTTTTAGAGCAAACTAATCATTTAATATAATTTTAATATCTAGATTTTTTGATATATTTTTACATTTTTCTGCATTATTCGACATATTTTTTATGTATTTTATCTAATTCTATCCCTTTCCTCTTTTCTTTTCTCTGTACGAAGTGTATACTAAAAAGGAATTGCAGATGAAAGCATTACATCCTATACAGAAAATCATAAAGGAGATCTCTATGTATCAGATCAATTTTAAACAGCCGGTTTCGATTCATTTTATCGGCATCGGCGGCATCAGCATGAGCGGTCTGGCAGCTGTTCTTTTAAAAGAAGGTTTTCAAGTATCCGGCTCTGATGCCAAAGAATCCTCCCTCACCCGATGGCTGGAAGAAAAAGGCGCCCGCATTGTTTACGGTCAGAGAGCTGAAAATATTTCCCAGGATCTGGATGTAGTAGTGTATACCGCTGCCATCCACCCGGATAATCCGGAATTTGCCGCCGCCAAGAATCTTAGTCTTCCCATGCTTACCAGAGCGGAGCTTCTGGGACAAATCATGAAAAATTACGAGATGCCCATTGCAGTCTCCGGAACCCACGGAAAAACTACCACCACCTCCATGCTCTCCCATGTGCTGCTGGCGGCAGATCTGGATCCTACCATCTCCGTTGGAGGGATTTTAAAGGCTATCAACGGTAATATCCGGGTAGGAAATTCCCAGAACTTTATCACTGAGGCCTGCGAATACACCAACAGTTTTTTAAGCTTTTACCCCAAAATGAGTCTGATCTTAAATATTGATGCGGATCATCTGGACTTTTTCAAGGATCTGAATGATATCCGCCATTCTTTCCATCTTTTTGCCCAAAGGCTTCCCCAGGACGGCGCTCTGATCATCAACAGCTGCATTCCCAACCTGGCTGAAATCACAGAGGGATTATCCTGCCGGGTGATCACCTACGGCACTCCGGAAAGCGATTATTATGCTGCAGATGTTACATACAATGAGATGGGGTTCGGCAGCTTTACTCTCTTAAAGCATGGAAAGGAAATGGGCCGCTTCCACCTGATGGTGCCAGGGGACCACAACGTTTCCAACGCCACTGCCACCCTGGCAGCCGGAGATTTGCTGGGAATCTCCGCAGAGGATATGGCTAAGGGGCTTGCCTCCTTCACAGGAGCCAACCGGCGCTTTGAGCACAAAGGCTCCGTAAAGGGCATTACGGTGATTGATGACTATGCCCATCATCCCACAGAGATCGAAGCCACTCTGCGGGCTGCCAAAAATTATCCCCACAAAACCTTATGGTGTGTGTTCCAGCCTCACACTTATACCAGAACCAAGGCGCTTTTGGATGATTTTGCCAGAGTGCTCTGCCTGGCAGACAGAGTAATCCTGGCAGATATCTATGCTGCCAGAGAAAAAAATACCGTAGGCATTTCCTCCCAGGATCTTCTGAAAAAGATTTTGGAAAAGGGAGGAAACGCCATCTATCTGCCGGATTTTGGTCAGATTGAGGACTATCTTCTGGAGCACTGCGTCAAAGATGACCTGGTGATCACTATGGGAGCCGGAGATGTAGTGACCATTGGGGAAAACCTGCTAAAAAAAGGCAAAATCTCTGCAGCAAACTGACGCAACTGCAAATTTACTGCGCAGCAAAAAAGATTTCCCATGAAACAAGCAAAGCGTTTTTTTGTGGAAAACAATCCGAAAAAACACGGCCGGCCAGAAACTCCCTCCCTTTCCACAGATTCAAAACCCGTTTTCCCCAGAGGGAAGCACACATTATCCACAGAAAAAGCCCTTTTGTTTCCGGGTTTCCACAGTATTATCCACAAAATCCACATGTTATGCACATTTTTTTCGCAGCGCATGTGGATTTTGTGTGGAAAAGATGTTCACATTCTTCCTCAATCCCAGGTTCATTTTTCACCTGGCCTGTGATATACTCTAGGGGTATTACAGACGCCATAGTTTCTCGGGGAGGCGCATTTATATGAAACTACATTTGCCGCAGGACGGCGGCGCTACCACAATCGAAAACAAGTTTATTGATCATTATATGCCCAAGGCCAACGGAGAATTTGTAAAGCTCTATCTTTATCTGCTGCGCTGTGCCCAGGCCGGAAGGGAGTTGTCGCTCTCTGCCATAGCAGATGTGTTTGACCACACAGAGAAGGATGTGCGCAGGGCTTTAGCCTACTGGGAAAAATTAAGCCTGCTAAGCCTCCGGTACGATCCCTCGGGGGGACTTAGCGAGATCTCTTTCCTGGATCACCCTTCTTCCGGTTACGAAAGCCCTTCTGTCCGACAGTCAGACGCCGTTGAACCAAAAAACTCCGGCAGCGGCATGGCAGAAACAGCCGCCGGCATGGCGGATATCGGGGACCAGATTTCCACTGCTTCCTCCAAGCATCCGATCTCCAGAAGCCGGGCGCTGGCTCTGAAAGAGCAGGAACAGATCCGGCAGCTGATCTTCGTGGCAGAACAGTATTTTTCCAGACCTTTGACCAGCACAGAGCAGTCCAATCTGCTCTACTTTTATGATACCCTGCATTTTTCTGCAGATCTGATCGAATATCTCATCGAATACTGTGTCTCCAAGGGCAGCAGCAGCCCTCACTATATGGAGAAAGTAGCTCAGGAATGGTATAAGGAAGGAATCACTACCGTAGAGCAGGCCAAAAGCAGCACCAACCTTTATAATAAGAATTACTTTACCATCTTTAACGCCCTGGGAATCAAGGGACGCAACCCGGCGCCCTCGGAGGTGGAATATATGGATCGATGGCTGAACCAGTATGATTTCACCATTGAGATTATCCTGGAGGCCTGCTGCCGTACCATCCGCCAGACCCACCAGCCCAATTTCCAATATGCAGACAAGATTCTGGAGCAGTGGAACAAATCCGGCGTCCATCATCTGTCTGATATCCAGAAGCTGGATGCCGCTCATGCGCAAAAAAAAGCCAGATCCGTAAAAGAGACGCCAAAATGCGGCCAGCCTAATCGCTTCAACAACTTCCCTCAGCGGGAATACAACTGGAGTCAGCTGGAACAGCAGCTTTTATATGCACAGGAAAAGAAAGAGGGGTAAACTTTGGGATTAACTAACACACAGTACGACGCCATTATGCGCTGTTACAGCCAAAAACAGGCGGATAATCAACGGGCGCTGGAACAGCGCAGAAAGACTGCATATAAACAGATTCCTCAATTTGTACAACTGGACAGTGAGGTGGCCTCCTGCAGTTTATCCTGCGCAAGAGCGCTTTTGGAAGATGCGGCCGCGGATATTCCCACCCTGAAAAAAAAGCTGGCAGCCTGCGCAGACGAACGGATCCGGCTTCTGAAAGAGCACGGCTTTCCCGCAGATTATCTGGAAATGCACTATACCTGCCCGGATTGCCAGGACACCGGCTACATTGAAGGGAAAAAATGTCACTGCTTCCGTCAGGCAGCCATTGATCTGTTTTATACCCAGTCCGGATTAAAGGAAATACTGCAGGAGGAGAATTTCCAGCATTTCTCCTATGACTATTACCCGGAAACTCTGATTCATCCTGCCACGGGAAAAAATGCCAGAGAGACTATGCGCACCACTGTGGCTGCCTGCCTGCGCTACATTGATGAATTTGACAAGACTTTTTCCAATCTGTTTTTTTACGGGGGAACCGGTCTTGGGAAAACCTTTCTCTCCCACTGCATTGCCAAGGAGCTGATCGAGCGTGCCCATTCGGTGATCTACTACTCTGCCTTTGAGCTTTTTGACCTGTTTGCCAAAAATTCCTTCGGCCGCAGAGAAACCGAAAGCGATATGACCGATTATATTTTCGATTGCGACCTGCTGATCGTGGATGATCTGGGTACAGAGCTGACCAATTCCTTCGTCTCCTCCCAGCTGTTTCTTATTTTAAATGAACGGCTCCAACGGCAGAAAAGCACCATCATTTCCACCAATCTGCCCCTTGGAACCTTTGCAGAACTGTATTCGGAGAGGGTCTTTTCCCGGATCACCAGCAACTTCCAGCTGTTTCAGCTTATTGGAAATGATATCCGCATACAGAAAAAACTGGGTCTCACCTCTTGACCCGTCTCAGGTTCTGAGATAAGATGAAAACAAAGACTTTTAATCATATAAAAAAGGCTGTCAAGTACACTCCCCGGCCAGTGTCCGGTATGTTTTTTCGGAAAATATATTTTTTTCGGATACAACGCTTTGAAAGAAGCCCCGGGACGTATCTTTCCGCAGCCCGTACAGTATTTTAAGGAGGATTGCCATGCAATCAGCAGAAGAACGAAATCAGGATACGCTCCCAGTAGGTTCACTGGGCATCATCGCTATGGACAGCTGCAGGGATCTTGGGGAAAAGATCAACCGCTATATTGTATCCTGGCGTAATGAGCGGGAGCATGAACATAAGGGAACTCCCCAGTTGTTGGAGTATGCAAAAGACAACTACCTGATCAAAACCGCCACCCCCCGTTTCGGAACCGGTGAGGCAAAGGGTGTGATCTACGAATCCGTCCGGGGCGATGATATCTATATTCTGGTAGATGTGTGCAATTACAGTATTACCTACAATATGAACGGCGTAGTAAACCACATGTCACCGGACGACCATTTTCTGGACTTAAAGCGTATCATCTCCGCCCTGGGCGGAAAGGCTAGGCGGATCACCGTCATTATGCCCTACCTCTACGAAAGCCGGCAGCATAAAAGAAACGGCCGGGAATCTCTGGACTGCGCCATTTTCCTTCAGGAACTGGTGCGCATGGGAGTAGAAAATATCATCACTTTTGATGCCCATGATCCCAGAGTTCAGAATGCCATTCCCCTGCGCGGCTTTGAAACCGTTCAGCCTGTGTACCAGTTTATCAAAGGACTGTTTAAGGCCGCACCGGACTTCCCCCTTACAGCCGATAAGCTGATGATTATCAGCCCCGATGAAGGCGGCACCGGCCGGGCCATCTATATGGCCAATGCCCTGGGCGTCGACATGGGAATGTTCTACAAGAGAAGGGATTATACCAAGATTGTCAAGGGACGCAATCCCATTGTGGCTCACGAATTTTTAGGCGCTGACGTTTCCGGCAGGGATGTGGTAATTCTTGATGACATGATCTCCTCTGGAGACAGTATGCTGGATGTGGCCAGAGAACTGAAAAAGCGGAAGGCCAACCGTATTTTCCTGTGCGCCACCTTTGGCCTGTTCACCAACGGGCTGGCCAAATTTGACGCGGCATATGAGGAGGGGCTGTTCCACTCCCTGCTGACCACCAACCTGATCTACCAGCCCAAGGAGCTTTTGGAAAAACCCTATTATACAGACATTGATATGAGCAAATTCCTGTCTCTGATCATTGACTCCTTAAACCATGACGGATCTATGAGCGATCTTTTAAGCCCCACAGACCGGATCAATAAGTTTCTGGATAAGCAGAAAAAAAAGAGAATGGAACAATAAATCCGAGGCGTCATGCTCTGGGATCATCTTTGCTTCTCTTAATCGGAGAGGATGTTGCAGAATACCTCCGGCAGCTTGTGTTCTATTGCAATCGTGACAGCTTGTTTTATCTAAACATCCAAAAGTCTGAGAAACAAATCTGATCATAAATATGTAAAAATATCCCCTGTTCACAACATAGAAACAAGGGATATTTTTAATTTTATTCAAATTTTCTCGTCCGTACAAAGCAGACTGCGCCGGCTAAAGTCATAAGAATACCGTAGCCGGCAAACCAATGCTTCTCCTTTTATTCGTTTTCCATATTTTCCCGGCGCAGCAGCCTGATCTCCGCCGCATAGCCTTCCAGCTCATTGGGTGTCTCCAGATAGAAGGGAAGATCTTTCAATCTGGGATGCTCCACAATCCGGTAAAAGGCCTCCAGCCCCAAAGCCCCTTCTCCAATCTTCTCATGGCGGTCTTTATGGCTGGCAAAGGGATTTTTCGAATCATTGAGGTGAACCGCTCTCAGACGTTCCAGACCAATCGTCTGATCAAACTCCTCCAACACCTCCTCCAGGTGATCCACAATATCATATCCCGCGTCATACACATGACAGGTATCCAGACACACTCCCAGCTTATCTTTGAGTTCTACCCGCTCTATGATCTGAGCCAGCTCCTCAAATCGGCTTCCTACTTCAGAGCCTTTTCCTGCCATAGTCTCCAACAGCACCGTTGTGTGCTGCTCCGGCTTCAGAATCTGATTCAGTGTCTTTGCTATCAGCTGGATTCCCTTCTGGATTCCTTGGCCTACATGGCTGCCCGGATGAAAATTATAACAATTTCCCGGAATATATTCCATCCTGGCCAAATCGTCCGCCATCGTCTCCAGGGCAAACTCCCTCACACGCGCATCCCCGGAACAGCAGTTCAGCGTATAGGGAGCGTGAGCCAGTATCTGGGAAATCCCCTGCCCCTTTGTATACTCCAAAAATCTGGCCACATCTTTTTCATCTATGGCCTTGGCTTTGCTCCCTCTGGGATTTCTCGTAAAAAACTGAAACGTGTTGGCTCCAATGGATACCGCCTCCTTTCCCATATGATAAAATCCTCTGGAAGAGGACAAATGACACCCTATTCTTAACATCTTATTTCCTCCTGATTCGTTCCAGTATTTCCAGTTCCCGCTTCTGGCAGCTAAATAAGATTACCTGCCGCCCGCTGCGATCCAGCCACCGAAGCGCCTCCTCCAGCCGCTTATCATCATACATGGCAAAGGCTTCATCCAAAATAATGGGCAGAGGCTCTCCAAAGCTTAACAGCTCTCCTGCTGCGATCCGCAGGGCAAAATAAATCTGATTCATGGTTCCATAGCTTACCTGATGAAGATACAGCAGGCTGGAGGGCGTATTGATCCGCACCTGCATTTTTTCATCCAGCGCAATCTGCGTATAGCGTCCATCTGTAAGCTGAACTAAAATCTCTGAGGCCTTTCTTCCAAATTCTGTTCCTGCCTCCCGGTAAATTCCAGCAGACAATTCTTTGATGCGCAGCATGGCCAGATCCAAAGCCTCCAGCTCCTGATCATAGGTGGAAAGACGGTCATGGGTCTTATAGAGTTCTTCCAGTTCCTCCCGTATCACAGTGAGACGAAGGGTCTTTTCCCGAATCTCCTTCTCCTGATAGTCCTTCTCCCGAACTGCTTCCTCCTGAAGTTCCTTTTCTCCAGACTGCTTCTCCAAAAATGCCGTTCCCGGAAGTTCCCCTTCCTGCCTATATACAGGACTCTGCTCTTCTTCCTCCGTCTTTTTTCCTCTTCCCCATCCCAGCTGTTTTCTGCTGTAATTTGCCGCCATACCAAAAAGAGCCAGAAAAAAGGCTCCCAGCAGCAAAAAACCGATCTTACCAGGAAGAGCCGTGGCAAATACGCCGCAGGCAACCGACAGAATACCGCAAAGAAACAACAATACGTCCAGCCAGATCAGAAATTTTCTAAAGCCAAACTCCGGCTTCTCTTTTTCCAGGAGGTGTCCGGACTTTGTCTTTTCCTGTGTTCCGGCAAACATTTCCGGCAAAGGAATATCCAGCTCCTTCTTTCCTGGCTTCCCTCCTCCGCTTCCTGTTTCCTCAAACCCTCCCCCTCCTGTATTCTGACGTGTCACTTTTTCCAGTTCCTCCCGGACAAACTGCTCTTCCATCCGCTTTTTGCTGATTTTCTCATCCAGCTGCTCCTGCTCCTGCTTCTTCTTATTCTCCAGCTGCCTGCGCTTTCCTTTCAACTGATCCATGGCCTTTGACAGATCCAGATTCCCGTCTCCGGTCTCCTGAAAATTCACCATGAATTTCTGCAGTTCCTGAGCCAGGCCTGCATCCGTTTCACTTCCCGTCTGGGGAATGAACACGGTATTCACGAAAGCAGACTCGCTCAGTCCCCCAAGAAGCTCCGTAAGCAGTCCTGCATCTGCCGGCAATTCCTGTCCGCTGCTCTCACAAATCAGCCTTACTTCCTTAGTTGACTTTAAAAAATTCCGCTCAATGCGGTAGATCTCCCCCCGGTAACTTAACCGCAGAGCTCCTGCAAAATATCCGGGATTGTCCCAGGGCTGCCGCAGGAAATACTCATCATTTTTTCCGTTCCGCCCTCTCCCGGTACGGATTCCAAAAAACATATCCCGGATAAAGGCGTGCATCGTGGATTTCCCGGTTTCATTTCCCCCACAGATCACATTGATCCCAGGTCCCAAAGAAACCTTATGCTCCAGAAATTTTCCAAAATGTTTTAAATTCAATTCCAGCAGTTCCATGATGTCACCTCTCCTGAGAAAGCAAAGCCTCCAGGCCATACTGAAGTGCTTTCTCCTCCGTTATACTCCTCTCATGCCCCTCAAAACTTTCAATGTAACGCCCAATCATCTGTCCCTGATATCTGCGCTTTAACTCCTCCAAATGGAAGGCAGGCACCGTCTCATCCTCTACATCCAGCACCATGCCAAATTCCATCAGCTTTTCCAGATCAAAGGAACTTCCCGGCTCCCGTTTCCCCTGAAGACTCACCCGGTAAATATGCTGCCAGCCTGTTTTTTCAATCTCCTGCTCCAGTTTATCCCGAAGAGAAAAGGTGGTGTCCCCTTCCTCCACTGAAAGTGTCAAAGGAATATATTCCCGTTTGGCTTTTCTCACAAACCGGGCCTTGATGCGTCCCTTTTCCCAGTTTCCCAGAATGTAGCCGTGCGGGCCGAAATCATTGCAGTCCACAGGCTCTAATGCGCCTGCATACAGCGCCTGATCCTTTATCACTGCCTGAGGCTTATGAATATGTCCCAGGGCCACATAGTCAAACCCAGAACGGGACAGGGAATCCCTGCTTATGGGAATGTGCTGCCCGTCTCCTCCATGGGCCAGAAGAATATGGCATCCCTCCTCCTTCACCGGATGAAGCCCCTCGTACAAGGGCTCTGGAATCTCCTGCCGATAATAGCTGAAGCCATAGACAAAGGTGCGAATCTCCGGAAAGCGCACGCATTCACACTGTCTTGAAAACAGGCAGGCTACATTCCTGCTCCAGGGAAAATTCAGGTACCCAGAAGCCGGCTGCAAATAATCATGATTCCCAGCCATCAGAACTACCCTGGTATGATTCAAAGTAGAAAACAGATAATTTACTTCCTTCAATTCCTCCATAAGAGGCTGGCGGTGAAACAGATCTCCTGCAATCAGAAGTAAATCCACCTGTTCTTTTCCGGCATCCTGGATAGTACTGCGAAAGGTATCCCAGATCTCCTTTTTTCTTGCCTCACTCCAGCTGCTTTTTCCATCCGGAGCAGCCCCCAGATGTACATCCGCTATATGTATAAAACGCATACGCCCGTCTCCTTACCTTGTTGTCTTTCCTCATATCTCTTTCCCGGCTTGTTCCCCATCGTAACCATCTATTTCACAGAATTCTTCCCGATTGCAGCCCCTTTCCCGCTTGCCTGGGTTCCTCTGTGCTTTTATGAATGGGAAAAGAAGTATAGCCCTTTTTATTCTTATCCTTTTCCCCTCTTGTCAGTTCCAGAAAGGTTTCCAATATATTTTTCACCCTGCTGGTATACAGCTCCTTAGCTTCCCCCGGTAACGAAGAATGTGCTTCGCACATTCTAACGCCTGCGGAGCATTTCTGTTTCATAAGAAGGAATTTCCTATGTAAAAAAAACTGCCCGGCTTTCGCCGCCTGAAATGCGACAAACTGCCGGACAGTATCCTATGCTTTTTCCAAAGCCTGGGTAAGATCCGCTATAATATCATCGATATGCTCAATTCCCACTGACAGCCGGATCATTCCCGGCGAAACCCCTGCTGCCTTTAACTGTTCATCGTTTAACTGCCTGTGGGTGTGACTGGCAGGATGAAGCACACTGGTTCTGGCATCTGCCACATGGGTCACAATGGCCGCCAGCTTCAGGCTGTCCATAAAGCGCACCGCCCCTTCTCTTCCGCCCTTTAACTCAAAAGAGATCACACCACAGGTACCATGGGGCATATATTTTTGAGCCAGCTTATAGTACTTATCCCCGGGAAGTCCTGCGTAATTGACAGACGCCACTTTCTCATGGGACTGAAGAAATTCTGCCACTCGTTTCGCATTATAACAGTGGCGCTCTACCCGCAGGGGCAGGCTCTCCAGTCCAAGATTTAAGAGAAAGCTGTTCATGGGCGAGGGGACCGCCCCCAGATCCCGCTGCAGCTGCACCGTAGCTTTGGTGATATAAGCTTTTTTCCCAAACTTCTCTGTATAGATCACACCATGATAGGATTCATCCGGGGTGGTAAGTCCCGGAAATTTCTCTCTGTAGGCCTCCCAGTCAAAATTTCCGCTGTCCACAATCGCTCCCCCCACCTGCACGGCATGGCCATCCATGTATTTGGTAGTAGAATGGGTCACAATATCCGCTCCCCATGCAATGGGCCGACAATTCACCGGAGTGGCAAAGGTATTATCCACGATCAGAGGCACCCCATGGCTGTGGGCCAGGACTGCGAACTTTTCAATATCCAGCACCACCAATGCCGGGTTAGAAATAGTCTCTGCAAATACCGCCCTGGTGTTGGGACGAAAGGCTTTGTCCAGCTCCTTGGGGCTTTCGTCTGCATCCACAAAGGTACATTCGATTCCCAGTTTCTTCAAGGTCACTCCCAAAAGATTCAGGGTTCCTCCATAAATGGCGGAAGCACAGATCACATGATCCCCGGCTTCACAGATATTGAACACTGCATAAAAATTGGCTGCCTGACCAGAGGAAGTAAGCATTCCTGCCACTCCCCCCTCCAGATCTGCAATTTTTTCCGCCACAGCATCGCTGGTTGGATTTTGCAATCGAGTGTAAAAATACCCGTCTTTTTCCAGATCAAACAGTTTTCCCATCTCATCTGTGCTCTCGTATTTAAAGGTAGTGCTCTGGTAGATGGGTAGCACTCTGGCTTCCCCGTTTCCCGGCTTCCACCCGGACTGGATACATTTTGTCTCAACTTTATAGTCGCTCATGGTCTCTCCTTTTTCCTTCTCCTCCTCAGCTGCGGAAGACAATCTCTCCGGTCTCATCATTCATAGATTCCAGTATGGCCAGCGACTCCACCCGGATTCCCTTGCTGCGAATCAGATCTCCGCCTCTCTGGAACCCTTTCTCCACAGCGATGCCAACCCCCTCCACAGTGGCTCCGGCGCTGCGGATCAGATCAATCAGACCATCCACTGCACATCCGTTAGCCAAAAAATCGTCAATGATCAGCACGTGATCCTCAGGGCTTAAGAATTTTTTTGCTACAATCACATCATACACCTTTTTGTGCGTAAAGGACTCTATCTTTGTGGTGTACATTTCTCCGTCCAGGTTAATGCTCTTTGCCTTCTTGGCAAACACCACCGGCACATGAAAATGCTGAGCCACCACGCAGGCAATGCCGATTCCGGAAGCCTCAATCGTAAGGATTTTATTAATCGGCCGATCTGCAAACAAGCGCTTAAATTCTTTTCCCATCTCATTAAACAGGTCTACATCCATCTGATGATTCAAAAAACTGTCTACCTTCAGCACATTGCCTGGTTTTACTACCCCGTCTTTGCGGATTCTCTCTTCTAAAAGCTTCATGATACATCCTCCTGTGTTTTAACCGTAGCTCTCTGAAAAACATTCGCTTTTCAGAAGGCTCCTGTATTCTCCAGCTGCTGCCCTTACTTTCTCTTTTTCAGAGCATCGAAATAGTGATTCTCATTTTATCATGACTTTTCATCAGAAACAACAATTTCTAACAGTTCCTTTGGATTCTCCACCAGATAGTCCGGCCGAAGCTGCTCTAAATCCTCCTTCCGGCGAAATCCCCAGGTTACCAGAGCACAATGGATCGCTGCCCTTCGGGCAGTGTGGTAGTCCACCTCCGAATCTCCCACATACAGAGCCTCCTGTCTGGATACCCCTAGAAGCTGCAGCGCCTCCAGCACAGCGTCCGGCTCCGGTTTTCTCCGGATACCGGGGCGTTCCCCCACTGCCGTTTGGATCACCTCCGGAAAATACCTCCGATTCAGCTCTTTCACAGCCCCGTCTCCCTTATTAGAGACAATCGCCATCAAAACGCCCCTCTTCTTAAGCGATTCCAAAAGAGACCATATTCCCGGATAAGCTCCTGTTTTGATCTGGCAGTGTCCCTGATAGTAAGCCTCATACTCTTTTAAGATCTTATCAAATCCCAGTGTCTCTGCCCCTTGGGGCAGCACGTTTTTCATCAGGCGCCCAGCGCCGTTGCCCACCGCCAACCGCACTTCCTCCAGCGTTTTAACCGGATAGCCATGCTTTTGTAAAGTATAGTTTACCCCTCCCGCAATATCCTCCAAAGTATTTAAAAGCGTTCCATCCATATCAAAAATAACTGCCCTATAGCCCATCTTTCCTAGCCCTTCCTTTGATTAAACGTGATTTGGCGACCTCTTTCCTATCCGTCCCAGTACGATCCTGCGAAACCTTTTGATTTCACAGGAAGAAAGTTCCTATGAAATCAAAAACAAAGATGGCTGCCGCATGATAAGAACGCAAGAACTTCCAGCTCTGTGTTTTCCTGGTTCTTCTTTTTGCAGCAACCCCTTTTTAACGGAGACGGAGGGATTCGAACCCTCGAGCCGGCAAAGCCGACCAACAGATTTCGAGTCTGGCCCGTTATGACCACTTCGGTACGTCTCCAAGATCAGCCCGATACCTTCAGGTATTTTTGAGCCTAGCACCATTTATATAGTCTATCATAAAGTTTCTTATTTTTAAAGAGTTTTTTCTAAGTTTTCCGTTTCTTGTTTTCCGCTTCTTTCAATTCTGGGCTCTCTGATTTTGTTTATTCCTATTTCGGTTCCTCTGACTTTTGTTCCGTCCGCTCGGATATCCCGCCCTGGTCTGCCTCCCTGTTTTTCCCCGTCTGCTGCTCCGGCTTTTTTTCTTTCGCTTCCAGTGCTTTCTTCTCCGCCTTTTTCCGCTCCCGAAGGTTCTTAAAAAAATCTGAAAGCATCCTGCTACATTCCTCCTGAAGCACTCCCCTGGTCACCTCTACCTGGTGGTTAAACTCCTCCATCTGAAGAATATTCAGCACCGATCCGGCACATCCGGCTTTAGCATTCATACTGCCCATCACCGCTCTGGTAATCCTTGCCTGGACAATCGCTCCTGCACACATCTGGCAGGGTTCCAGAGTAATGTAGATGGTGCAGCCCTCAAGCCGCCAGTCTCCCAGCTTTTTGCTGGCCTTTCTGATGGCATTCAGCTCTGCATGCGACAGCGTATTCTTATCAGTATTTCTCCGGTTATATCCCCTGGCAATGATCTTTCCTTCCCAAACGATGACGCAGCCTATGGGAACCTCGTCCAAAGCCGCCGCCTTTCTGGCCTGAGCCATGGCAGCCTTCATAAACCGCTCATCTTCTGTCAGTTTTCTCATCTGCTTCTCCCCCTATCCGCCGCAGCGCGATCCTGCAAAACATTTTTGTTTCATGGGAAGACATTCCTATGAAACAAAAAGAGCTGCCGCAACTTGTCTCTTAAGGTTTCCCTCAAAGACCTTTACGTCAGCCCTGTTCTCTTCTTTTTACCGTGCGCCTCCCATCGACTGCTTGCCACAAACGTTACCTTTACAGTTAACTCGGCCCAGGCTGCCTCGCGGCACACAGAAGCTTCTGCTTAGTGCTGCTCCGTTCCCGACCTGACACGGTTCACAGATTTCTGTTGCGCAAGACCCAGACGTCAACATCACTTATAAAGGGCAGCTTCACAACAAAACAGCCTCCGTTCGGCATCACCCCTGCTGTAGCGGATTGCAGGTACAGGGCACCGCTATCTCCCCGGCTGCACGGTGTTTTTACTATACTAATTTTTCCGGGTTTTGTCAAGCATTACCGCAAATTGTCTCTGAGTATGTCTCTGAGTAGCTTGTCCCCCGGAAGCATCTATGGGGAGCGCAAGCTTTACCCCAAATCCTCCATGCGAACCTGGTTCCACAACCGCCGTACCCTGGTGGGCCTCCAGAATCTGTTTTACGATCATAAGCCCCAGGCCGTGACGCTGTTCCTGCACATTTTCATCACATACCATGTAATGCGGTGTTTTATTAAATTGCTCCAGTTCCTCCGGAGAGGCCCCCTTTCCATCGTCTGAAACCGCTATGGTACACAGGCCCTTCCCCACAGAAACACCGACATAAATGCTGCAGCCCTGTTCATTATGATTGATTGCGTTCTGAATCAGATTGCTCACTGCCCGCTTCATCAGATCTCTATCCGCCATGACCGGACAGAACGTCAGCCCTTCCTCTGTCTCCCACACAATAGGATGTTTCTCTTCAATATCCATATTGATAAAATCAACTGCCACCTGCCGGACAATGGCAATCATATTTTCTTCACGTAGATGGAGCGGCTGCATATTATACTCCAATTTGGATGCCAGATTCAGATCATTGATCAGATTCCGCATTCTCTGGCTCTGCCTCACAATAACCTCTGCCTTTTTGCGCCCCTCCACTGTCAGTTGGGAATCCTCCCTTAACTGACCTGCGTACCCCATTACCATAGACAAGGGCGTTCGGATATCATGGGAGACCCCGGCAATCCAGTTGGCCCTGGCTGTCTCCTTTCTCCGAAGCTGATATTTTTGGGTCTGCAGGATTTCTGAAGTTTTATTAATACTTTCTGCCAGCTCCCACAACAGCCCCTTTTCTTTAATGTAAACCGGTTCTCCCTCCGGCAGATCCCGTATCCCGTTTATAATAGGCTTCACAGAACGAAGCAGCTTTGAGTTTGCAATTATATAAATCAGAAAGATCAGCGCAGCATTGATAGCCAGAACCTGAAGGATCGCCCTTGGCAGGTTGGAAATAGTGTGGTAATCCCAGCTTGGCCACATGTGCTTCCAGAAGCTGTCCCTTGGATAGCCAAGCACCACCAGACCCTCCTTGGCAGCTCCGGTAAAGGTAGGATAACCGTCCAGGTATCCCCTGGTCAATCCCGGAATGTCTGCGATCGCATAGAATCTGGGGATGGTTTCCGGCAGCTCTTCTGTCTGCCATTTTACCTGCCCTGTTTGATTCTCTATATAGATCCCCCAGGCGCCGGAATCTTTAAGCTCCTGAGCAAGGGGAGACGGGAGGATATATCTGCCGTCCTCCCCCTTGCTTAACGCCCCTGCGACTTCTTCCGCTGTTTTCCAAGGATAGGCGTTGGGTGTCTGGGCTGCGGTAAAAAGAAACAAAAGTACCACATTCAGTACAAGAAGAAGCAAGCTGCTTAAAAGCAGAATCCCCACACAGCGTCTTATTAACTTCAGAACACTTTTCATATCATTTTTCCCCTGTGATCAGTTTGTATCCAAGCCCTTTGACCGTGAGCAGCGCTGCAGGCTGGGATGGATACTCTTCTATCTTTTCCCGGATGCGCCGGATATGAGCCATGAGAGAATTTTCATATCCAAACGGATTGTCTCCCCAGGCGGCCGCGCAAAGAGTATCAATGGTGACGATCCGTCCTGCATTCCGATAGAGGACGGTTAAAATCTCGTATTCCTTTGCGGTCAGAGGGATGTGCTCACCGTTTTTTATCACCTCTGCCCGATCAAAATCAATTTCACTGCTTTTGAGCTTTACAACCGGATTCTCCTCCTTGTAACTCCTCCGCAGGATTGCCACAATGCGAAAGATCAGCTCCCTGGGAAGAAAAGGCTTTACCACATAATCGTCTGCCCCGAGTCCAAAACCTCTGAATTTGTCCTCCTCCTCCCCTCTGGCTGTTAAAAATAGAATGGGGTATTCCCCCTGCTGTCTTAATTGTTCCATGAGATGAAATCCATTTCCATCAGGCAGCATCACATCAAGAACCGCTAGTTCCGGTTGTATCCTCTCTGCCTTGGCAAGAGCCTCCCGCTCGTTTTTTGCCGTTGTGATATTACAAAAGCCTTCTTCACTGAGAATGGAAACTACCATATCCAGAAGCTCCTGTTCATCATCCACCAGCAGAATGCGTTTGCTCTTTAAATATTCCAAATCCATACCCGATCCTTCTTTCTGTCTCATATCTGTTCCGCCGCCCCACCTGTAAACCGCCTTTTCTTTCTTCTGAAAAATCCTCCTGCTCACAGGCCGGCCTTCCCTTTGGGATTAGGGTGTCAAAAGCCCGAAGCCTTTTGAAAAGCCTTCCTAATTATATCACAGAATGCTTCTGTTTTGAGAGTTCCCGGAAAATGTAAGGGAAATGTAAGGAAACCGGAAGGTTCCTGCAAGGATGATGCCTTATGATAATTCTAACAAACATCCTGTTTGGAAGCGTATCGTCCTTTGCAGGCAGGTGCTGTAAAAAGAAAAAGAGAGGAGCAAATCTATGAATACCGCAAGCAGAATCATCATTGAGACAGAAAATCTCACAAAATCCTATGCTGGCTTTACCGCTGTGTCTGACTTAAACCTTCACATTCCAAAAGGCAGTGTTTACGGCTTTCTTGGCCCCAACGGCGCCGGCAAATCCACCACTATGAAACTATTTCTCGGCCTTACCAAGCCCACCAGCGGCTCCTTTGCCATTGACGGTAAAAGCTATCCCCAAAACCGGGCAGCGATTTTAAAAGAAGTGGGATCTTTTATTGAATCCCCTGCTTTTTACGGAAATTTAACCGGATGGGAGAATCTGGACCTTATCCGAAGGATCCTGGGGCTGCCAAGATCCGCGGTCTTGGAAGCCCTGGAGTTAGTGGGTCTTACCTCCTACAAGGATCGGCTGGCCAGAAAATACTCTCTTGGAATGAAACAGCGGCTGGGGCTGGCAGGCGCTCTCATGGGAAATCCACCCATCCTGATTCTGGACGAACCCACCAATGGACTGGATCCTGTGGGCATCCATGAAATCAGATCCCTTATCCGCTCCCTCCCGGAGAAATTTGACTGTACTGTGCTGGTTTCCTCCCATCTCCTGTCTGAAATTGAGCTGATGGCAGACTATATTGGGATTCTCAACAAAGGCCGTCTCCTGTTTGAAGGAACCATGGACACATTGAAAAAAAATGCTGCTCTACAGGGATATCCCACCGACAATCTGGAGGACACCTTCCTTGCATTGATCGGAGCTGATAATCAGCAGAGAGGAGGCGCGCGATGAGTCTTACGCTGGAATGCAAAAAAATAAAACGCACCGGTTTTGTTCCCGGCCTGCTTGGGGGAGGCCTTTTAGCCGCCGGGGTGCCTGTTCTCAATATGGCCGTCCGGGGGGAGATTTATTTAGGAAGCAGCGCCTCCCCTGTCTCTATTCTGATGAATGCAAACTGGCAGATGATGGCAATGCTCAATCTTTTGCTGATCGTAACAGGTGCCTGTCTGATGTACCACATCGAATATGGAGATCATGCCATCCAGAAAATGCGTACCCTTCCTATGAAAGAAAGCCGATTGTATTTCGGAAAAGCCACTCTGCTGGCAAGTATGTGCGCTTTGATGCTGCTTTTGGAAGCCGCAGCCATTGGTTTCTGTCTCCAGCGCTGGTTTCTTCCCTCAAACGCGCTGTGGATGGAACTGCTGAAAAATTTCGGCTATGCCCTGCTTTTGCTTCTGCCTTCCGCACTGATGGCGCTGCTTGTGGCTTCTGTCTTCCAAAACATGTGGGTATCCTTAGGTATCAGTGTGATGGGGGTGTTTCTGGCCACCATGCTGCCTTCCGAGAATTTTATTTTATCCCTGTTCCCCTTTGCCCTTCCATTCCAGATATTTTCCGGCACGGCGCAAACAGTTTTGCGCAATTATTCCATTGCGGCAGTCATGGAACTTCTGGTTCTTGGTATCGGGGAAATCTACTTTTTAAAAATCAGGAGGTATTTTGCATGAATTTTCTATCTCTCATTAAAGTTGAATTTCAAAAAATTCGCCGTTCCCGGATTTTTTTCATTCTGGCTATTGCCGCCGTCCTTCTATGGCTGCCTTCCATCTTCAATGTGCATCTGAATTTTGAAATGCAGGCAGAAGGAATTTCCCCGGAACACAACTTTTTCATCCAGGGCTTTATGGGAATGGCCTGGTTTATGTTTCCTGCCAGTATGGTTGTAGGCACTGTCCTGTTGTATATGACAGAAAGAACCAACAGGGGAATTTTAAAGATGCTTTCCCTGCCCGTCTCCGCTGCCAGACTATGCCTGGCAAAATTTGTGGTGCTTCTTGGGCTGTCCCTGTTTCAGGTTCTTATGACTGTTGTCCTGTATTTTGCAAGCGCAGCCATTGTCTCTTACACCCAAAATTATCATTTCATCCTATCTCCGGGGTTTGTTTTCCAGGAAGCCGGGCTGCTTTATGCAGCGTCCATTCCTATGCTTGCAGTTTTCTGGCTTCTGTCCGTGTGTATTCAGACGCCCGTTTTCTCCATCGGCATCGGGCTTGCCTCCATTGTGCCCTCTGTGCTGATGATCAACACAAAGTTCTGGTTCCTCTACCCCATGTCCTACCCTTTCTTTGTGATTACGGCTGAATATGGGAAACTCTCTTCCAGCCTTACCACTTCCCAGGTGCAGCTCTTCCCCTGGCTCCCTGTGGCTGCGGCGATCACTATACTTTGTCTGCTGATTTCCTGCCTCTGTTTCGGGCAGGCAGAAAGAAGATAATACCATGAAAAACAAACTTTTAACCGGAATTGCCACGCTTCTGTTGTTTCTCCCCTGGACCATTCTGCCTCTGCGAACCTTTCCCTGGGCTCTTACATCCCCAGCTGCCAAAATCATCATCTCCTGCTATGCCGCATTCATGATCTTGGGCGGAATTTTCACCATTTTCTGTTATAAAAAAGCCCGTATCCAAAATACTTGGATGAAAATCTGCTTCATTATAAACCTGCTCTATGGGGTCGGAGGCATCGCAGCTTTTGGGATGATGGCCGCTTCCCATCGATCCTGACAGCCACAGAATCCTGTTTGCCATCCGGAAAGGGAAGTGTTAAAATACCTTTCAGAACAATGCCTTCAGGAGGAATCGATCATGCTAATCCATGGAATGCAAAAATTGACTCTGCTGGATTACCCGGAACATCTGGCAGCTGTTTTATTTACCGGAAGCTGCAATTTTCGCTGTCCTTTCTGCCAAAATGGCAGCCTTGTCCTTGCCCCCGGGAGAGAACCTGTGATCCCTGAGGAGGAGATTTTCTCTTTCTTAAAAAAACGAAGAGGAATCCTCACCGGAGTCTGCATCACTGGAGGAGAGCCTACCCTTTATCCGGATCTTCCTGATCTGATCAGAAAAATAAAGGCTCTTGGATATCAGGTTAAATTAGATACGAACGGAACCAACCCGGCCATGATAAAAGCCCTCTTTGAAGAGGGCCTCTTAGACTATGTGGCAATGGATATTAAAAGTTCCAGGCAAAACTACAGAAAGGTAAGCGGATGCCCCGTTCTATCCCTGGATTCCCTTCAGGAAACCATTGATTTTCTGACCTCTTCCTCTGTGGAATACGAATTTCGCACCACCGTTGTAAAAGGACTGCACGAAAAGGAAGATTTTGCAGACATTGCCCAATGGCTTGCAGGGGCAAAGCGTTACTTTTTACAGGCCTATCAGGATTCCGGACAAATCCTGCTGCAAATGCTGGCCGGTAAAACTGCTGACAGCCCCTCCCCTCTTCCAAAGCTGGAGCCTTTCTCCCCGGAAGAGATGGAAGAGTTTCTCTCCATCCTGAAACCAGCTATTCCCTCTGCTCGTCTTCGGGGGACGGATCGATAATGCGGCACCAGTAACCAAACTGTCCGGGATATCCGGAAATTTTTGCAGGCCGAAACTCCGTAAACCCAAAGCTGCTGGCCAAAACCCTGCTCCTGCCCGCCCCGATTCCCGGCACCCCCAGATAATACCCCTTCTCCCTGCTTCGTCCCAGCAGCAGATGGTGATACTGGCAAAAGCCCTGCATCAAAAAATTGTTTCTTCCCACCGGCCATCCCTGCTCTCCCAGCCACTGAATGTCTCCCGGACAGAGAAGCAAACATTCCTCCTCCCCTTCAAAGAGCGCTGCTTTCCGGCACCGTTCCCTCAGAACTCGAAAAGCTGGGCTTTCCCCCCCTTTTTTCTCTGTTTTCTCATCTCCTCTTTTTAAAAATCCCTGGTTCCAGTCAGCGATCTGCTGAAAGGGCGCCTTCTCTTCTGCATTGGCCAAAACTTCCTCCGGCAGCCTCTCTTCCGGTCTTACCCGTTTCCGACATGTCTCCTCCATAGGATCTGTCCCTATTTTCTCCGGCCTTACTATTTCTGTATGATCCATTTCTACCGGATCCGCGTCTTCCCTGACAAGAACGGCGTCTCTTTGAACCATTTCGTCTTCCTGCTGCAATTTCAGCTCTTCCTTGCTCTGTTCCTCCGCTGTTTTCTGAATTTTTCCCTCCTCCGCTCTGCCCTCTGCCTCCGTCTGACCTGGCAAGTTCTCTTCTTCCGGTACAGTTTCCGTTACTGCCTCCGGCTTCTCTTCCGTCCTCCTTCTCCGTTCTCCCAAAGTCCAAAGTTTTTCCACCTTCGGCTCATCATTGGCCCAGTGGGAGAGAAAGTCCCGTCCATGACCACAGGGGATCCACATTCCTGCCAGTTGTTCAAAACTTTTCCCCTTTAAATTTACCGTATCCTCATGAAACTGCAATTTCTGCCAAAAAATATCTCCCTGGGGACATCCCATTCCCAGCAACACCGTATCATATCCATCCCCCTCTGCACCATAGCCTAAAATCTCCAGTCTCTTTTCCGGCCATCTTGCAGCTCGAAGCTGCAGTCCTACCCGCCAGATCCCGTTTCGCTCCTCCGCCTTAATAAATCCGGCATTCCTTTGCCGTTTTCCATCTATGTATTCGTAAAAATATCCCACAAAACGCTTATAATCAGACATTGGCTGCTATGCTCCTCCCAAAACTCCTCCCGCCCAAAATCCTTCTAAATCAGCAGTCAGAACTTTCCAAACGTCTTTGCTTCCATCCTATGATCCATGACAACCGATTATGCGGCCTGTACCCTCTTTCCGGTAAAACAGATCTGCCTGCGGCAGACAAAACAACAGATTCTTTTCATAGATCAGGCCGGTACTACCAGAACAAAGTGTGCTTCGCACACTCCGCAAACCAGTTTTCTAAGAGCACATCTTTGTTCCGCGCGCGTAGCTGCGCATATTTGCCCTCCGGGCTTTTTTATGTCATAGGAAGAAATTTCCTATGACATAAAAATAGCATCCGTGTCCATGGGACAACACGCCTCATGGACACGGGTGCTACCAAAACTGTTTCAAAAATAGCTATAATATCTTTTACATCACATAATCAGACCGAAGTCCCAAGGTAATGGTAAGCGTTGTCTCTTTATAAGCGCCTCCTGCTGCTGATTGAACGGTCATCTCTACCGTCTCGCCGCCCTTATAGTACTGAAGCAGCTTTGTCAGATCCTGCATACTGGTGACTGCCGTATCGTCAAAGGCTGTGATGATATCCCCTTCTTCCAGGCCGGCTTCCTCTGCAGGACTTCCGCTCCCTACATTGGTCACATACACCCCGGCCGGAACTCCGTAAAGCTGCACTACCTCAGAAGTTACGCCCTCGCCGCTGATGCCAAGGTATGCTGCATCCGCATCCTCCACCTTGCTTCTGGTTTCCTTGCTCATCAGTTTTTCCAGAATCGGCTGTGCCTTTGATACCGGGATGGCATATCCCATACCTTCCACACCATTGGAAGAAGCCTTTGCAGAATTAATGCCGATCAGTTCACCGCTCATATTCAGCAAAGCACCGCCGCTGTTTCCGGGATTGATGGCCGCATCCGTCTGAATCAAATCTTCATACTCTGTAACACCGTACGAATCCTGTATAGAAATACTCCGATCCTTGGCGCTAATAATTCCTGTTGTAACAGACTGGCCATAACCTAAAGCGTTACCAATGGCTACTGTCTGTTCGCCTACCCGCATGTCATCCGAATCTCCCATTCTGGCGGTCTTGATCTGATCCATAGTATCTTCATCAATATCCTCTTTATTCACAGCCACCACGGCCAGATCATTGGACGGATCCGTTCCCTTGATCTGTGCCTCATAGGACTTTTCATCAATAAAGGTCACTGTAAGCTGCGTGGCATCCTCCACCACATGATTGTTCGTGCAGATCAAAAGCTCTGTATCATTCTCTCCCATAATGATTCCGGAACCGCTGCTCTCGCTCTCATACTGTAAGGTCTGGCCCCTGAAAAAGCTCTGTACCTCCTGCACAGATTTGTTTGTGATAGCCACAATACTCGGCATGGCCGCCTCTGCAATATCTGCCACACCGGAATAGTTCAGGGTATCTGAATGATCTACCAGATCCGCTGTACTGATAGTGGAAAAAGGATTCTCAGAAACCGTCTCTTTCGCCTCTTCCTTCTTTGCATTCTCTGCATAAGTATAAACTTGTGTGGCCGTCCCAACAGCAGCTCCTATCATAACAACGCCCATCAATACGGCAAACCCTTTTTTCTTCATAAAATTACCTCCTCTATCTTCTTTTGGCTCTTTTGGCCAAAGCGTATGTTCAACTTTTTTCTTTTGTTACTACTTACTATATCCATTTATTTTGTTTGATTTGTGATAAAGGCATGGTAAATTTGTGTTCAAATTGTGTTTATTCTGTGAACGTTTTCCCGGTTGCCGGATTCCGGTTCTCAGAATTCATTTTCCAGCCTTAGGCGCCCCTCTTCCCTGTCCGCCGCAGTGCGTGCGATCCTGCCAAGCATTTTTGTTTCATTAAGGAAGAAATTTCCTATGAAACTAAAAAGGGGATCCAAAACTCTGCCGGTTCTGGAAATCCCCTCAAAATCAAATCTTTCTTTCAGAAAACGTAAATTCCCTACTTCAGGAAACCATTGACAATCTGCTCTTCCGCCTCTTCCTCTGTAAGCCCCAAAGTCATCAGCTTAATAATCTGTTCCCCTGCGATCTTGCCGATGGCTGCCTCATGGATCAAAGCCGCATCAAGATCATTGGCCTCCAGTTGGGGAATAGCCAAAATCCGCGCCTTGTCCATAATAATGGCATCGCACTCCGTATGACCGCTACAGGGGGCATTGCCCACGATCCGGGAATCAAATTTCTGGTAGGAAGAGTCTTTTGCCACAGATCTGGAGATCACATCTGCGCTGGCTCCCTCTCCGTTTAAGGTTACCTGGTAATCGCTGACTGCGGACTGATTTCCGTGAGTCATCAGCCGCTCCCGAACCACCAGATGAGCACCTGCTGCCAGCTGGGCCGTTGTGGTACGCACAGTGGAATCCACGCCTTTGATCTGTACCATCTCCATCTCCATGGAGCTTCCCTCCTCCATATGCACCTCTGTGCCTGGATTTAGGATTCGCTTGCCGCTGCCGTCCCCGGCTCCATAATGTTTCTCCACATATTTGATTCTGGCATTCTTGCCCACAAAGAAGCGATGAATCCCATCATGCTGAGAATCCTGGCTGCCGCAGTTGTCAATACCACATCCAGCCACGATCACCACATCACAGTCGTCTCCAATATAGAAATCATTGTAAACCGTTTCCTTTAAACCGCTCTGGCTGAGTACCACCGGGATGTGAACGCTCTCGTGTTTTGTCCCCGGTTTGATACGGATATCAATGCCGCTTCCATCCTCTTTTGAAGTAATATCAATATTAGCGGTGGTATTTCTGGCAGCCATCTGGCCATTGGCGCGGATATTGTAGGCTCCCTCCGGCACGGTATGAAGATCCGCCACTTCAGCGATCAGCCTCTTTTGTATCTCGTCCATCATGCCTGGTCACCTCCCTGATAAAATCTGCTGCACGCATCCACTGCGGAAGCGGTTCCCAGTAATTTGGGGAGAATCTCCTCCCGGGGCCCGTGATTAACGATCTGCCCCTCTGCAATCACCACGATCTCGTCTGCAATGTTCAAGATTCTCTCCTGATGGGAAATGATCAGAATCGAGCCTTCTTTGGTCCGCTTCTGCATCCTCTCAAACACTTGTATCAGATTCTGGAAACTCCAAAGATCAATCCCTGCCTCCGGCTCATCAAACACCGACAGCTTGGTTCCTCTTGCCAGCACTGTGGCAATTTCGATTCTCTTCAGCTCGCCGCCGGAGAGACTGGCATTGACTTCCCGCTTGATATAATCCTTTGCGCACAGCCCCACCTCAGACAGATACTGGCAGGCATCTGCCACGCTCAGCTGCTTTCCTGCTGCAATCCGCATCAGATCCAGCACCTGGATTCCTTTAAAGCGAACCGGCTGCTGAAAAGCAAAGCTGATCCCCATTCTGGCCCGCTCTGTAATATTTTTTTCCGTAATATCCTGGCCATCAAAAAATATTTTTCCGGCAGTTGGCTTTACAATTCCTGCGATCACCTTGGCCAAAGTGGATTTTCCTCCTCCGTTGGGCCCTGTGATCACTACAAATTTCTGATCCTCGATGGTCAGATCCACATTTCTAATAATTTCCTTCTGGGCTTTTTCATCCGAAACTTCGAAGGAAATTCCTCTTAATTCCAGCATAGTATTCCTCTCTTCGCCGTTTCATAAACTGGCGCTTTCCCATTCCGTAGCAAAACAGAGAATGCGCCCTGTGTATCTGCTGCGCTTATCTGCTCTCTTCCGCTTCCTTCTTTACAATGGCAATGTTCAGTTCCTGAAGCTGGGCTTCTGTCACCTGGGAAGGCGCTCCCATCATAATATCCTGAGCATTTTTGTTCATGGGGAATGCGATTACCTCGCGGATGGACTCTTCCCCGGACAGCAGCATCACCATCCGATCTACTCCTGGAGCGATGCCTGCATGAGGCGGTGCTCCATAACAAAAGGCATTGTACATAGCCGGGAATTTCGCTTTCACATCCTCCTCACCCAGACGAACCATCTCAAAAGCTTTGATCATAATTTCCGGGTCATGGTTTCTCACTGCCCCTGAGGACAATTCCACCCCATTGCATACCAGATCATACTGATCTGCCAGAATGCTTAAGGGATCAATCTCTCCCCTCTCTGCCTTTAACAGGGTCTCCATTCCTCCATTTGGCATAGAGAAAGGATTGTGACAGAACTCCAGCTCTCCTGATTCCTCCCCGATCTCATACATGGGGAAGTCCACGATCCAGCAGAACTCATAGCGCTCCTTGTCCATATGGT
>CAJLNC010000025.1 GCA_905207905.1 uncultured Lachnospiraceae bacterium
CAGAGCGGTAAGAAAGTGTGGATGCTTGCAAGGCTGGAAGGCAGAATGATTACTGATGAAAAGATTGATGTAGAGACGACTGCATGGATGACGGCAATGGGGATGAAAGTGGAACAAGCAAATTTAGAAAGTCAGGATTACTTTGAAGGCTGATACAAAAATGCTGTAAAACTTACATGAGATGAGTTTTGCAGCATTTTTGTGTTGCAGTTAAAATATTAAGATTATAAGTAAATGATCAAAAACAATAATTTTAAATAGTGATAATAAAAATGAAAAGTAAAAATATTGACAAAATAGACAAAATAAGATAGAATTAAACAAAAATAGTAGTGAAAAATGAGAAATGTTAACGAAAAATATTTGTTCGAGAATAAATATTGCATCATAAGAGCCAATAGGAAAGAGAAAGAGCGAAAGTTATCTTATACATTTAGAATGCGTGATGACAGATGAAAAATAGAAAAGATAGAGCGTACTTAATAATATAAGAACTTTCTAAAAGGCTAATTTGTATATTCAAACAGAAAAAGATTTTTTCGGGATGGGGGATCGGAAAATGAAGCTGTTTAAGAATATAGAACTATGTAACTGGAAAAGGTTTTAGTTACAAATTTTTCAAAAACTATATAATAAAAGGAGGGTTTTACTATGAACAAGAAAATGTTAGCATCCATATTAATGGTTACGGTTATGTCAGCCAGCATGACGGCAGCACCGACGGTATATGCGGAGGAAGAGGGAAAAGTTTATGGGGTTTCTGTTATGACACATAATAATAGCTTCTTTTTGGCTGAAATTGAAGGCGTGAAAGGAGCTATTGGTGAAAAGGATGAAATTATGGCGCCTGATCCGGCATTGGATATTCAAACGCAGATTGATCAGATCAGTGACATGATCAGTTCCAAAGTGGATGTGATTTTAGTGGATGCGATTGATTCGGAGGGTATAAAACCGGCACTAAAGGAAGCAGAAGAAGCTGGAATTCCTGTTATTGCAATTGATACAGAAGTAGCTGATACAGAATTGGTAAAATCCACAATTGTATCAGACAATGTAGATGCGGGACGTTTGGCGGGACAAGCATTAGTAGATGCCATGGGCGGTTCTGGTAAAGTGGCGCTAATCGATCATAATGAAGTAGCCTGTGTTAGAGACAGAACCGATGGTTTTGAAGAAATCCTGAAAGATTATCCAGATATTGAAATCGTGTATCGTCAGAGTGCACATGGAAATGTAACGGAGGCCCAGGAACATACAGAGGTAGCTCTTCAGGGAGATCCGGATATTACAGGGATATTTGCAATTAATGATCCGACAGCAGCTGGTTGTGTGGCAGCTATCAAGGGCGCTGGTTTAGAAGGAATTCATGTTGTAGCGATTGATGGATCGCAGGATGCAATCGATATGATTAAATCTGGCGATTTGCTTTGTACAGCAGCTCAGTCTCCACAGCAGATTGGTGCAAAGGCAGTAGAAGTTGCACAGGCAATTTTTGCAGGAGAAGAGTATGAAGATATGTATATTATACCGATTACGAATATAACTGCAGAAAATGCTGAGGAGTTTGATGGAAAACAGTTTTAATTGCTGAGTTCTTAAAATAAAATTTGGAAACAGGCTCCAAAAAATTTTAGAAATAAGGAGCCTGTTTTTCTATGAAACTAATAAGATTGTTTGCGTTTTGTTTTCTTTAACTTGGCGAAGGAGAATATATGACTGGAAAAACAATATTAAAAATGGAAAATATCAGAAAAGAATTTCCAGGTGTGGTTGCTCTGGACGATATTTCTTTTGATTTAAAAGAAGGGGAAATACATGCGTTGCTGGGGGAAAACGGAGCTGGAAAGTCTACGTTAATAAAGGTTTTAGGTGGGATTCATCAGCCGGATAAGGGAAATATCTATATTGATGGAGAGAAAGTTGAGATAAAAAGTGTTCAAGATGCCCAGAAATGTCGTATAAGCATTATCCATCAGGAGCTGTGTCTGGCAAAGAATATGACTGTGACTGAAAATATATTTATGGGGCGTATGGAGACCAATAGTCTCGGGATGGTGAGAGATAAAGAGTTAAATCGAAAAGCGCGCGAGATTATGGATACATTTGGGCTGGAGGGCATTGATCCGGAACAAAAGGTAGGGAAGTTGACTACTGCACAGCAGCAGATGGTAGAAATCGCAAAGGCACTTTCTATGGATGCCCATATTATCGTAATGGATGAACCTACTTCTTCGCTGTCTGATAAGGAAGTACAGAAGTTATTTGACTTTATTCGTACATTGAAGAGGAAGAATATTTCTATTATTTACATTTCGCATCGGTTAGAGGAAATATTTACTATTTGTGATACTATTACGGTGATCCGAGATGGGCAGTATATTGATAGTATGCCGGTGAACGAAACGGATAATGAGAAGTTGATGAGTTTGATGGTAGGGAGAGAATTTAGAGATGTTTTTCCGGAAAAAACATCTAGGCGAGGAAAGGAAATCTTTCGAGTGGAGCATTTATCGAGTCCGGGAAGACTAAAAGATATTAATTTTGTTTTGCATGAAGGAGAAGTACTTGGTTTTTACGGCCTGATAGGAAGCGGACGAACAGAAATTATGAGAATGATTTTTGGTATAGATCCGATTGAAAAAGGAAAAATTTTTTTGGAAGATAGAGAGCTACAGGATATAAGTCCTCAAAAAGCAATAGAAGCTGGAATTGCTTTTTGTCCGGAAAGTAGGAAAGAGGAAGGACTGATCTTGATACAGGATATTGATTATAATGTTACTATTAGCAGTTTGAAAAAAATAATAAAAGGGATTAAGTTAGATAAAGCAAAAAATTGGGATATTGTAGACGGGTATTGCAAAAAGCTGAGGGTAAAAACTCCGTCCTATCAACAAAAGGTTAAGAATTTAAGCGGGGGCAATCAGCAAAAAGTCGTTCTTGCTAAGTGGCTGGCAACGAAACCGAAAGTATTAATATTGGATGAACCCACACGTGGTATCGATGTAGGAGCAAAGCAGGAAATTTATCAGTTGATTAAAGAAATGGCAGATGCAGGAATTGGAGTTATATTGGTATCTTCAGAGCTTCCAGAAGTTATTCATTTAAGCCACAGAGTTGTCATCATGAGAGAGGGGCAGCAGGTGGAAATTCTTGAAGAAAAAGATATAAAACAAGAGATTATCATTAGAAAGGCGTTGGGGGGAGATAAAAATGGCAAAAAAGAATAAAAAGGATACTTTGACAGGAAGTAAAAATCCGATAGTCCGTTTTGTAAAAGAAAACGCAGGAACCTTATTAGCACTCTTATTTCTTTGCATACTTCTTTCTGTTTTAGTGCCAGAAAAATTTTTGACATATAATAATTTAAGGACAATTCTAAGATCGATCTCAACAACTGCAATAGTGGCGTTTGGAATGACATTTGTTATTATTACCAGCGGAATAGATTTGTCCGTGGGATCTGTGATCGCATTATCAGGCACACTGTGCGCAGGACTGATTAGCAGTGGTTGTAATTATGTTTTGGCAGTACTGGCAGGATTAGCAGTTGGAACTCTTTGCGGTGTGATTAATGGTTTTATAATTTCCAGAACGCCCATTCCGCCGTTTATTGTGACAATGGCTATGATGAATGTTGCGCGTGGTGCAAGCTACATTTATTCATCTGGTAAGCCGATACGAACTCCTGACGATTTTGGATCTTTTGGAAATGGATATATTCTTAGTATTCCAGTACCTGTTATTGTAATGATAGGATTAATGGTAATCTGTATTTTGCTTCTTTCTAAAAGCAAATTTGGACGTTCGGTTTATGCCATTGGTGGAAATGAAGAGGCAGCAAAGTTTTCTGGTATTGATACAAAGAAAATTGTATGGTTAGTTTATATATTGATTGCATTTTTGGCCTCGATTTCGGGGATTATTACGGCGTCTCGTTTATATTCGGGTCAACCTACAGTTGGACAAGGATTTGAAATGGATGTAATTGCGGCAACAGTGCTAGGTGGAACCAGTATGTCTGGTGGTGTGGGAAAAATTGGTGGGACTATGATAGGTGCTATTATAATCGGTGTATTATCGACAGGTATGAACTTGCTGAAAATACCTTCATTTTACCAGATGATTGTAATGGGGCTGGTTGTATTGGCGGCAGTTTATATTGATGTATGTAGAAAAAAATGAAAAGCTAGAGTAAACTATTGAAGTAAAACTACAGAGTAATGGCCTTTTACAGTTGATATGATCTGGAGTATTGATTGTAAGAGGTCATCTTTTATGATGAGCGAGGTAGAAGTATTGAAGAAGAGAATTTAAATGGTAAATAAGATAGATTTTAAGTGGCTGTTATTAAAATGAGATTTTTAGTATATAAACGGAAATTTATGAAACGATTAGTTCTGACAATGTAAAATGGAAATGCTGGATTTCAAGGAAAAATATCTGGGATTGAAGAATGAGGTGAACTTCTTGATGAATAATGTGACAGACGGTGCCAGAGAGCACAGAGTTTATCGAAGAAAAGCATATGGATTTTTTTGAGGCTCTTTAATTGAATAGGAAGCTTTGTAATGCTATACTGAGAAAAAAATGGGAGAGAGCAGTTATGAATTTTAATAAAAAGTCTGTAGGAAAAAAGTTTCCTATTGTTCCTATTTATGCAGCGGCAGCGCTGATTTTTGGTCTTTCCAGCGGAGTGATGACGTTGATTCATTTCAGCGGTTCTGTCTGGGGGACCGTACAAGAAAACTATATGCTGCCAATGAGCTTAAAGACGGTATTCATTTTCCTGGGAGTTTCAGTGCTTACTTATGCGCTTCTGAGTATGGGCACTTATTTTATCCCCAAAAGGGTCAGCGGCTTTTTGCCAGAATGGTGGAGTGACAAAAGATTTCTTGTCCTTGCAGCCGTTCTATTATTTTTGGCCTGGCTGCCTTACTACTTGTCTTATTATCCGGGAGGGATTTATTCGGATACCTTTGCCTCCATTTCTATGGCCCTGGGAAATGGAGAATTGAAAAATACCCATCCTGTTATTTATACGCTGATGCTCAGGGGTGTGATCGAGTTTTTTGAAGGTTTTGGAGGAACCCTGTTCCAGGCACTGGCCGCCTTTTTTGCCCTTCAGATGCTGGCGGTGGAAGGGACGATCCTCTATTTTATATGGTGGATGTTAAAGCATAAGCTGCCCAAATGGCTGGCAGTCTGTTCGATGATCTATCTGATCTTTTTTCCGCTGGTTCCATTAAACGCAGTTTCTGTATGGAAGGATATTCCTTTTAGCCTTGCAGTTTTGTTTTATACATTAAATTTGATTGATTTATATTTACAGCATAAAAGAGATGAGAGAAGTTATGGAGCTTCTGTGGGCTGCATGGTGTGGGGACTTTTGGTGATCCTCACCAGAAATAATGGGATTTATATCGTGGTGGGAACTACGGTGTTTTATATATTGGCCACCTTTCGGCATTATAAAAACAGGAGATATGGAGGCGTAGTTTATGGTCTGATGATCCTAGGGATTTTGCTTTCAGTGGTGATCGAAGGGCCGGTGTACAAAAGCATGGGGGTAAAGGAACGGAATTTTACAGCATTTCTGGGGATACCTCTTCAACAGGTAGGAAGAGTCGTTGCCTATGATGGGACGATTACAGAAGAACAAAAAGTACAGCTTGAACGATTTATGCCCTACGAAGAAATGAAGGCAAAGTATGTTCCCTGTCTGACGGATAGTCTAAAATGGGATGCTTCTTTTCAGCATGACTATATGAATACCCATAAAAATGAATTTTTCCGGCTTTGGTTTGAGTTGCTTCTTCAAAATCCGAAAGAATATGTGAAAGCGTATATTATGAATACAGCGGGATTTTGGTGTCTCAATGTGGCTGGATTTGATGCCTACATACAAAATAATGTATGGCCCAATACAAGCGGTATTGAACAGACAGATCTGTTTCAGAAGTGGTTTGGATTTTCCTTTCAGAATGTGGTGAATCCTAAAAAAGCAATCAGTTCCGCCTGGTATTTTTGGTTTTTGTTCTTTAGCATGGTGATCTGTTGGAAGCAGTTTGGCTTTAGAAAGCTGGCAGTGTATATGCCGCTCTTTTTGGTGTGGGCAACACTGATGGCAGCCACGCCGATTGCGGTTTCTATGAGATATGTGGAGCCATTGATTTTTGCAGCGCCTCTGTTTGTGGGAATTTTGCTGCTTATGCAGAGGGAGGAAGGCTGGAGAAAGAATAGCCTCACAGAATAAAACTATAATAAGAGATAAAGGAAATAATAGAATGAAATTTTTGCAGGAAGAGGAAAAAAAGTTGTTTCAGGAGAAGCGGATTTACCAGGAACAGGAAAAGACAGAAGATACTAGCCCTGCTGGGGGCTCCTACGATCCTAAGGAAGCTCTCTCCCGCACCAGCGCTCTGATCGGAGACGAGGCGGTAGAAATCTTAAGACAGGCAACGGTAGCCATTTTTGGACTGGGAGGAGTGGGCGGCCATGCGGCGGAGGCTCTGGCAAGAAGCGGCGTGGGGCATTTTGTGCTGGTGGACAGCGACCGGGTAGCCATGAGCAATTTAAACCGTCAGGCAGTGGCCACTGTGGCGACCATCGGGGAATATAAGACGGAAGCCATGCGCCAAAGGATCCTGACCATCAATCCGAATGCGCAGGTGGAGACACACTGCTGTTTTTTTCTTCCGGAGACGGCAGATCAGTTTGACTTTTCCGGATACTCGTATGTGGTGGATGCGGTGGATACCGTGACTGCCAAGGTGGAGCTGGTGATGAAGGCTCAGGCTGCGGGGGCGCCCGTCATCAGCAGCATGGGGGCAGGAAATAAGCTGGATCCTGCCGGCTTTCAGGTAGCGGACATTTATAAGACCAGCGTGTGTCCTCTGGCAAAAGTGATGCGCAGAGAATTGAAAGCCCGGGGAGTAAAAAAACTGAAGGTGGTGTACTCCCAGGAACTTCCGGTGCTGCGCCAAAGAGTGCCTGCCAGCATCGCTTTTGTGCCTTCTGTGGCAGGGCTGATCATGGCGGGGGAAGTGGTAAAGGATCTTACAGAGGAGGCCAGAAAACGGCGGGGGCAGGAGTAGAAAAGACGAGGGGGGAGAATAGAAAACAGAAGAAACAGGCAGAGCAGAAGGGGAGCAGCAAGAGATCAGCAGGGGAGAAAAGAAACAAAATTAGGAGAAGCAGGAAGCGTGTATGGAGAAAATTCGGGAATATTTATTCAGTAATCAGGATCTGGGGTTTCGGGATTTTAACGCAAAATTGATCCCCAATGTAGCAAAAGAGCGTATCATCGGAGTGAGGACGCCTATTCTGCGGAAGCTTGCCAGAGAACTGATAACAAACGGACAGTGGGAGGCTTTTTTTCAGGAATTGCCTCATTATTATCAGGAGGAAAATTGCCTTCACGGGTTTATTTTGGGGACAAGGAAGGCAGACTATGAACAGGTAATAGAGGACGTGGAAAGATTCCTGCCCTATGTAGACAACTGGGCTGTGTGCGATACTATCAGCCCTAAGATTTTCCGGAAGCATCTGGAGGATGTGTATGAGAGGATATGCAGATGGGTGAGAAGTGACTGCGAGTATACGGTGCGGTTTGCGGTGGTTACCCTGCTCCAGTTTTTTCTGGATGAAGAATTTCAGCCGGAAATGCTGGAACTGGTTGCTTCCCTCCACAGGAAAGAGTATTATATCAATATGGCGATTGCCTGGTACTTTAGTTTTGCCCTGATCAAACAGTATGAGACAGCTTTGCCGCTGTTAGAGAGCGGAAGACTGGATCCCTGGATCCAGAACAAGTCCATTCAGAAGGCGGTTGAATCCTATCGGATCAGTCAGGAGCGGAAGGCGTATCTGAAAACGCTGAAGGCAAAGAAAAAGGATGGCAAAACTATTACAGAAAAGTAAGGCTGCCAGCAAAACAGTGGGAAAATGATGGGAAAACAATCAGTAAAAGAATAAGAAAAGCAGCAGAGAAAGCAGCAAAAAAGCAAGGATAAAATAAATAAGAAAAACAAAGACAGGAGAACTGGAATGAGAGCATACGAAAGACTTTTAAATTATGTAAAGATTTACACTACAAGCGATGAGAACAGTACAGCTACGCCGACTACAGAGCGTCAGTTTGATTTGGCAAGAGTGTTGGTGGAGGAGATGCAGGCCCTTGGAGTGCAGGGAGCTAAGGTGGATGAGAACTGCTATGTATACGGTTGGATTCCGGCTACACCGGGATATGAGGACAAGCCCGCCATTGGCCTGATTGCCCATTTGGACACCACTCCGGATTTTTGCGGGGAACATGTCAATCCGCAGGTTCATGAGAACTATGATGGAGAAGATGTGGTTCTGGGAGACAGCGGAAAAGTGCTCTCTGTTCAGACTTTTCCTCATCTGAGGCAGCTGAAAGGAAGAACTCTGATCACCACAGATGGAACTACGCTGTTGGGAGCAGATGACAAGGCGGGGGTTGCAGAGATCATGACCGTTGCAGAGGAATTGCTGAAAGGAACGATGGCTCATGGAAGGGTGTGCATTGCGTTTACACCAGATGAAGAGGTGGGAAGCGGCGCAGGAAAATTGGATATTCCGGGGCTGGGGGCAGAGTTTGCCTACACGGCGGACGGAGGGTGCGAAAATGAGATCGTGTATGAAAATTTTAATGCCAGCGGAGCTGAATTTGAGATTCGAGGCATGAACATTCATCCCGGTGAAGCCAAGGATAAGATGGTCAATGCAGCCCTGGTGGCTATGGAGATCAACAGTATGCTGCCGAATTTGGAAACCCCGGCTCACACAGATCTGTATGAAGGCTTTTTCCATCTCTGTGAGATGGAGGGAACGGTGGAGCAGGCTAAATTGCAGTACATTATCCGGGATCACAGCGCAGCCAGTTTTGAAGCACGGGAGAAAACCCTGAAGCATATTGCCAAGATTCTGAATGAAAAGTACGGCGAAGGCACCGTTACTCTGAAGATCCAGGAGCAGTACCGGAATATGATTGAAAAGATTGAACCCTGTATGCATCTGGTCGATCACGCAAAGGCAGCGATTCGGGAATTGGGTATGGAGCCCAACACGGATCCCATCCGGGGAGGTACAGACGGTGCTCAGTTAAGCTTTCGCGGACTGCCCTGTCCCAATCTGGGAACTGGCGGTTACGCTTACCATGGCCCCTATGAGCACATTACCGCAGAGGGTATGGATACGGCAGTACAGGTGATGCTGGGCATTTTAAGAAGATATGCAGAATAATAGATAACAGATAAGCACTTAGCTGGAGGGCTGAGGAGCAGAGCTTTCCCGCCCCTCAGCTAAGTCAGACAGGAGTACAGGATGCGGTATTATATCTCTGACCTGCATTTTTATCATCAGGTATTAAATGAACATATGGACTGCCGTGGGTTTACAGATGGGGAGGAAATGAACCGTTATATGATTCAGCAGTGGAATCAGAAAGTCAGAGAAAATGACGAGGTGGTGATCCTTGGGGATCTGTCTGTGGGCAAGGGAAAGGCTACCAATGCCATTGTGGAGCAGCTGAAGGGAAAGTTATTCCTCATCCAGGGAAATCATGACCGCTACATTGGGGATAAGCACTTTGATGAGAGCCGTTTTGGCTGGATCAAGCCATACGCGGAGCTGTATGACAATAAGCGGAAGGTGATCCTCTCCCATTATCCCATTGTCTGCTACAATGGCCAGTACCGGAAGAAGAAAGACGGTTCTGACCGCACCTATATGCTTTACGGCCATGTTCACAATACTTTTGATGAGCTTTTGGTAGATCAGTTCCAGAGACTGACCAGGGAATTCAGGCGTGAGATTAAAGGCCAGGAGGGGCTGCAGAATATTCCCTGCCATATGATCAACTGCTTCTGTATGTTTTCTGATTATCAGCCCCTGACTCTGGACGAGTGGATCGAGAATGACAGGAGACGGAGGGAAGGGCCGACAGAAGACAGGGGACTGAGGGAGCTGCCGGCTCAAGAAGTGAGGCTGGAGAACGCGCAGGATTTAGAGGTATCAGAGGACTTGTCATAAGAGAAAAGAGATTTCCCGTATTAGCGTTAGTTTGTATTGCCCCTACTTTGCGCCTGCTCTTGGTAGCGTTTGGGAGTCATACCATAATATTTCTTAAATACAGCGTCAAAATGCTTGGGGGAGACGTATCCGATCTCTTTTGCAATATCACTGATTTTTCCCGCAGTATGGGTGCGAAGCAGCAGCGCCGCCCGTTCCATTCGCAGTCGGAGAATATATTTTGAGTAGGATTCTCCACGCTCTGATTTGAAAATGCTACTTAGGTAGGCGGGATTAATATGCATACGGTCAGCAATTTCGTTTAGGGAGAGGGGTTCGGCATAGTGTTGCTGAATATAATCCCGCACCCGATCGATCAGAATATTGGAGGGTTCTGTTTCTGATTCAGAGGGAGCGGAAAGGTTAGGATTTTGAAACCCGACAGTGGAAGGAATTGCCGGGGAAAGGGAATGGGAACTGGGGGTGTCTTCGGGAGCAGAAGAGACCCCCAGGCGTTTTTCAGCCAGACGCTGAAGTACCTGGTGGAGTTCCAGATCCTGAAGGGGCTTTAAAAGATAATCGAAAACTCCGGCGCGGACGGCGCTCCTGGCGTATTCAAATTCGTCATATCCAGTGAGAAGAATGACGTCAGTATCCGGATAATTGTGGCGGATGTACAACGCCAGCTCAATTCCGTCCATCTCTGGCATTTTGATATCTGAGATCACCAGATCATAGCTCTGGGTTTTGAGCAGGGCGAGGGCTTCCACTCCGTCTCTTGCGCAGGCACAGGTGCTCCATTGCTTGTGAATCTGATTTAAATTTGTCATAAGATATTCTCTCATTAAGGGTTCATCTTCGACGATGAGTGCTTTTAACATCTGTGGTTCCTCCTAATCGTTTAGAGGAAGAGAGAGGGTGACAGTGGTGCCCGCTCCTTCCCTTGATCTAATTTCCAGTTTTCCCTGATTTTTATATTTTATTTGTAGCCGTTTCTGAATATTTATGAGTCCAATGCCGCTTTGGCTAAAAGGAGAGTCGGCTTCGTAATCGTTTAGTTTTTCCTGGAGTTGAGTCAGGGCGGCGGAAGACATGCCATCTCCGTTATCCTGCACGGAAATTTTCAGGCAGGACTCCTGAAGCAAAATTGTGATTAGGATTTCACTCCTGCGGTGAGCGGTCTGAAAACCGTGAAGCAACGCATTTTCCACCAGCGGCTGTATGGTTAGAGCGGGAAGATGATACTCAGGCAGCGGGTCGGGAACAATGATTTGGTATTGGAGGGCATCATGGCGCAGCTGTTCCAGTTTTAGATAGCTCTCCGTAATCTTTAATTCTGTATTTAATGTAATTTCCCGGTTGGAGTTAACCATTCCCCGAAGGAGTGTGGCCAGCTGTTCAATACCGGATACGGCCTCTGGATAATAGCCGCATTTAATCAACAGGCTAAGAGAATTTAAGGTGTTAAATAAAAAATGAGGCCGAATCTGATGATAGAGAGCATCAAACTGCGCTTTTTTCTGCAAATATTTTGCTTCATACACCTGTTTTGCCAGTTCGTTTTCCTGGGCGATCATTTGCTGGATCTGATCCAGCATCTGGTTAAAGGCTTTGTTTAAATATGCGATCTCGTCTGTACCTACGGTTTTGGCACGAATAGACAGGTTGCCGGCCTGCACCTGTTCCATTACCTCCACGGTCTGATAGAGCGGGCGGAGGCGCTTTCCGATGCTGTAGCGGGACAGCAGGATTCCCAAAATGGCAATGCCAAGAGCCAGTAGCAGATTAAACAGCAGAGTGGAATGGGCAGATTTTGTCAGCTCTGACACAAGATTGACAGAGACAAGAGTCCAGCCCATGGTGGGAATGGTTTGAGCGTTCAGCAGGTAGGAGGAGCCGTCTAAGGTGACGGAGGAAAAACCGTTTTCAGGGAAAACACTTCGAAAATCTTTGGCGGCAATTCCTGGCAGAAGTTCAGAGTGGCTGTAAATTAAATCCCCGCAAGAATCCATGAGAAAGAAAGCGCCGCCGTGACTAACGGTAATGCGGTCGCATACCTTTTTGATTCCATTGTAATTGGCGTCTACCCGGATAACTCCCAGAATATTGCTATTGTTATCTAAGCTGCACAGCTGTTTGGCAATGGAGAATACAGAGTAGGAGGGATCTGTTTCCGAGGCTTCCGCAGGAATATAGATGTAATCCAGGGAGGAATAGGCAGACTGAAACCAGGATTCTTCCTGATAAGTATCATGGATATCCTGATAGCCGGAGCGACCGCTGGAATAAATCACGTCCGAGAGAATAGATACCCTTAAGATATCTTTTCTGGGCTGGGTCATCACTTGCCCCAGGTAATCCTCAATGTTTCGTTTTTTACTGAGAGCTTCCTGAGGATTTTGGGGGAGCGTCTCCAACTGCGACATGATTTCTGTATTGTAGTAAGGGCTTAAACAAAGCCTGGCTACTTCATCTAGGTAATTTTCAATATTCAAAGCCGTCTGTTCCACAAGCTGCTGCGTATTTTGAGCGGATTGCAGCTGGTATTGGGAGGTAAAACGCAGATGGCTGATGAGAGCGATCAGAATGGAGGACAGAATGAACAGCCAGGACATAAAGAGGAGCAGCCTGCGCTTAATGGTATTTCCGCCAAGAAGCAGTTTGATTTTATGAACCATAGAAACAATCCTTTCCACAAAACGTATTTGTACATTGATTATAAGGGGAACAGTGAGAAAAGACAATCCTGAAGAAAAAACATCTAAAAAAATGGGACTCAAATCCAAAAATTATGGAATATACACCAAGAGGGAAAGCTGTGTATAATAGAATTATCAAAAAACCTTAACAAGCTGCAGCAAAATAAGGGAACAGACAAATGGAGGATGTAGCACATGAAGAAAAGAATGAATGGGACGATTGCACTGTGTATGAGCGCAATAATTACAGCAGGATGTTTTGGCCCGGCCCTTACAGCGAATGCAGAAAATGCAGACCTCTCCTTTTTTACAGGAAAGGTAGAAACCGTAGAGCTGCTAGATGAGATCATCGAGGAGTTTAATGCTCAGGAAAACGGGATTACTGTGGAGCAAGAGTATCAGAATGACGCCAGCAATATTATTAAGATTAAATTTGCTTCCGGAGAAGTGCCGGATATTGTGACAACCTATGAGCAGCAATATGTAGATCAGGGCAAGTATCTGGATCTGTCTGATATGGACAGCGTTTGGAATCGATTGATTCCTTCCATGAAGGACAGCTGTACAGATGTAAACAGCGGAAAGCAGTATCGTATTTGTACCAATATGACTATGGCAGGTTTCTTCTATAATAAAGAGATCTTTGAGGAGCTGGGACTTGAGCCGGCAGAGACCTGGGAAGAGTTTGTGAAAAATTTGGAGACGATCAAGGCAGAAAAAGAGGGAGTGGATCCCTGGTTTATCTTCGGAAGCGAAGCATGGCACCTGGGACATCTGATCGAGTTTATTCCTCACGGATATATTAAGGCAAAATACGGAGCCATGGAAACCAAGAAAGCAATGCTGGAAAATGATAAGAGCATCTTGAACTTTGGTGCAGCAGATGGAGCTATGGCAGTGTTCGCACAAGGGCTGCTGGATCTGCAGGAAAAAGGACTGATCAATGAAGATGTACTCACAGCGACCAGCGATAACTGCATTGATGCATTTGTATCCGGCGAGACGGCAATGTTCAGTAACGGAATGTGGTGCCTGTCTGGTATCCTGGAGAAGGCTCCGGATATGGCAGACAAGATCGGATTTGCCCCATATCCGGCTATGATGGAGGACGGAGAACCCATGGTCTTGGTGGCAGAGGACTCCGGTTACAGCATTACCGCTGACTCCGCACACACAGAAGAAGCCAAGGTATTCTTAGAGTATTTATTCAGCCCTGAAAACCAGAAGCGGTATGCAGAGAGCCTGGGATCTCCCTCAGCTTTCACAGATGTGGAAGCGCAGTGGGCGCCGGAGGCTGTGGTAGAGGGTGTGAATCAGGCGGTAGAGACTGCGGCAAATATCGGCTATACTAATGAAAAGCCTGCTGGATTTTCCGGTGATGATGCAGGCCGTATGGTACAGGATCTGCTGGCAGGAACCTACACAGCAGAAGAGTTTGCAGTTGCTTATGAGCAGGCATGGGATGCAGGATTTACTTCATAAGTTTTGAACGGGAGCCTGAAGCTTGAAGAACCAGAGGTTTGACGGCTTCGGGCTCAAACTTTGCCTGGAGGGATATTATGCAAAGAAAAAAGAGATGTATGACGCAGTTTTTGTCAGTACCTGCCTTGCTTTTGTTTTCCGCTTTTTTTGTCTATCCGTTGCTGCGAGGCGTGGGAATGAGTCTGACAGACTGGGACGGAATGGGGACGGCTCATTTTGTGGGACTGAGAAATTTTATTCAGTTTTTTGGAGATAAACGTGCCATTAATGATATTAAGACAACCCTTCTGTTTGCAATTGGAAGCGCAGTGCTGTTGAACCTGGTAGGTCTAGGCTATGCGTTGCTGATGAATACAAAATTCCGAGGAAAGAGCCTTGCTAGAATGATCATCTATCTTCCGGCGATTATCAGCCCTTTAATTATGGGATATATCTGGTACTTCCTGCTTCAGCCGGGACGGGGATATCTGGTGTACGCTTTAGAGCAGTTGGGGCTTCCGGATCTGCTGGGCAACTGGATGAGTTCTTATGGTTCTGCCATGACGGTACTGATTCTGGTGAATGTATGGCAGTTTTCGGGAATGACGATGATTATTTATCTGGCAGGGCTTCAGTCCATACCGGCAGAGCTTTTGGAGGCCGCCAGAATGGACGGGGCGAATACCTGGCAGTTGTTCCGTAAGGTAACACTTCCGTTGCTGCTCCCGGCAATCCGGATCAATGTAGTGACCAATATTATTGGTTCTCTGTCTGTATTTGATATTATCATGTCTCTTACCGAGGGTGGGCCGGGATATGCCACAGAAAGTTTGAGTATTTATATCATGCGTATGTGTTATGGAAGCAGAACCGGATATTCTACAGCGGTAGCGTTAATCCTGTTTTTGATTATCCTGATACCAGTCTTGATTTCTTTGAGATTGACCAGGGAGAAGGAGTAGGGGCACATGAAAAAAAAAGGATGGAAAATAGTACGGATGATGCTGATCTTGCTGATCTGTATTTTATGCATCATTCCGTTTTATGTATTATTGGTTTTGGCATTAAACTCTCCTCAGAGGGTGTTTTATGAGGGAAATATTTTTGTCCCGGATTTTTACTGGCAGAATTTCGCAGATGCCTGGGAACAGTCAAAAATCGGAAGCGCTATGCTGAACTCTGCAATTATTACAGGGGGTACCTTGCTTTTGACGATTGTGCTGGGAGGACTGGCAGGCTATGCGATTGCCAGATATCGAACTAGATTCAATAAATTTGTATTTGGTTTGCTGTTATCTTGCATGATGATTCCGGGAATTATTAATACCGTTCCGCTGTATACCATGATGAGAAAAATCCATGCAGTAAATACACTGTGGGGAATGATACTGGTTTGTTCCACCTTGGCGATGCCCTCAGCTGTTTTTATTTATACTACGTTTATCGGTGCGCTGCCCAGGGAATTAGACGAGGCAGCGGCTTTGGACGGCTGCACTGGAGTCTCGGTATTTTGGAAGGTCATCTTCCCTGTGATCAAGCCGGCAACGGCCTCCTTTGTAATCCTGAATGGCTTTGGTATCTGGAATAACTATGCGCAGGCAGTTTTTTTCCTCCAGTCCAGGTCAAAACAAAATATTCCTCAGGCCTTGTCGGTGTTTTTCCAGCAATTTGCAGGAGCAAAATGGCATCTGATGGCGGCGACAGCTACGATTGCCATTATCCCGGTGGTGATTATTTTCCTGATTTTCCAGAAACAGTTTATCAATGGTCTGGCAGACGGAGCATTAAAAGGATAAGGAAAGGATAAGATATGAGATTCGATATTTTTCCAGTAAAAGGGCAGTTTTGCCCCGGAGATACCGCAGCATTTTATATAGAAAATTCGGGGGAGGCATCCTTGGCAGAGATCCGAGTGACTGCTTTAGATGGCTCAGTTGTCAAGAAGAGATATCCCCTTTCTCAGGGCCGTCAAAGAGCAGGGCTGAATGAGACGGTTTTTAAGATCGGTGGATATGGAGTTGAGGCAGATTTTTATCAGGGAGAGGAGCTGTTAGCTTCCTGTCGTACCGCTTTTGAGGTACGGGAGCCGGGAGAAATTATCCGTTATGGCTTTCTCAGCGATTTTGCTCAAAAAGATGCAGGCTGCGAAGATGTAGAATGTATGGCAAAAATGCATATTAATACCGTACAATTTTATGACTGGTCCTGGCATCACGATCACCTGGTTCCCTTGGAGGCGGAGTATACGGATATGATGGGGAAGAAAAATAGCCTGCCGGTGGTGAAGGAGAAGATCGAAGCCTGTCACAGCCATGGAATGAAAGCTATGGGTTATGGAGCCATTTATGCTGCTTCGAAAGAGTATCAGCGGCAGCATTCCGATGAGAGTCTGTATGACGGAAGCGGAAGTCCGCTGTGCTTTATTGATACCTTTTATCTGATGAATCCCTCTAGGGAGTGTTCCTGGCACGACCATATTATTGAGCAGTATCAGGCATCGGTAAAAGAGGTGGGCTTTGACGGGATCCACATGGATACCTACGGAACCCCCAAAACTGCGCTGGACGCTCAGGGAAAAATGGTGTATCTGGAGGAAACCTTCCCGGATCTGATTGGAGATGTTAAGAAAAAACTTCAGGAGGTGCATCCCTCTCCCATGCTGATTTTTAATAATGTGGGGGGCTGGCCCTATCAGACCACGATGACGGCAGATCAGGAGGCAGTGTATATTGAAGTATGGCCACCCAATTATCGGTATCATCATCTGGTACGCCTGATTGAAGATGCTTCCCTTAGCGGGAAAACGGTAATCCTGGCGGCTTATCCTGCACCTTTCCGGACGGATACTCCCCAAAGGGCTTTGGAGAGTCAGCTGTTTTTATCCTATGTGATCGCCATGACAGGGGCCACTCAGTTGTTTTTCGGTGAAGAAAACGCAGTGATCACGCAGGGATACTATGGGGATTATACCAGATTGTCAGAGGAACAGCTGAGCAAAATCCGCGCTTATCAGGATTTCTTTGTACGGTACGGGGAGATCTTTTATGACAAAACTCTGAAAACAGTTAGCATGACTCATCAGGGTTGGGATAATCCGGAGTATATTATGGAGCCAAAAGGCAGCGCAGACGGTGAGCCAGGGACTTTGTGGTATTATATCCGGGAGAACAAAGATAAAAAAGTGATTTCTATTTTAAACTTAAAACAGAACGACGATCTCTGGAATGAGGGAAAGCAGACTCCCGAAAAGGAGGAGCAGGTTCATATTCGGATTCAGACCCTAAAAGCTCCAAAGGCAGTATGGTTTGCCTCTCCTGACCGGGAAGGAGGGGATCTCCAGGTGGCCCAGTATCAGTGGGTGAAGGCGGAACAGGGAATGATGGTTTCCCTGAAAGTGCCGGTATACCGGTGCAGCACAGTGGTTTTAGAACTGCAGAAATAGTATTAGGAAGGAAGAGAGGGGCAGAAAGCATGGGAAAATGGTGGGAAGAAACAGCAGTCTATCAGATTTATCCCAGAAGTTTTCGGGATTTCAATGGAGATGGAATTGGAGATCTTAAAGGGATCATAGAAAAACTGGATTATTTAAAGTGGCTTGGAATTGGTGCGGTGTGGATTTGTCCGGTGTATGATTCACCCAATGTTGATATGGGATACGATATCCGAGATTATGAGAAGATCATGCAGGAGTTTGGCACGATGGAGGACTTTCTGGAGCTTTTGGAAGAGCTCCACAAGCGGGAAATGCGGCTGATTATGGATCTGGTTGTGAATCATACTTCTGATGAGCATATGTGGTTCCTTGAGGCGAGAAAGTCCAAGGAAAATCCTTACCGGGATTATTATATCTGGAGAGATGGGGAGTCGGATATTCCGCCCAATAACTGGTCATCGTTTTTTACCCCTTCTGCCTGGAGCTATGAGCCGGTGACCAAACAGTGGTATTTGCATTTGTTTTCTCAGCATCAGCCGGATTTAAATTGGGAGAATCCCGGAATGAGGGAAGCTGTTTACGGAATGATCAATCGCTGGCTGGATTTGGGAGTGGACGGTTTCCGCATGGACGTGGTGACGTTGTATGCAAAGGATCCGGCTTTCCCGGACAGCAAGGAGGCTCCTAATTTTGACGGATATTCCTTTGGAGGAAATTATTTTACCGCTCAGCCCAAGCTCCATGAGTATCTGCGGGAAATGCGGGAACGCTGCTTTGACGGGCGGGATTGTATGTGCGTGGGAGAGGGAACCTGCGTGAGTTCCAGGGAAGCAGGGGAACTGATCTGTGATGGAAGAGAGTTAGATCAGATCTTTCAGTTTGACCTGATGGACATCGACGGGGGAAAAGATAAGTGGGATGTGATTCCGTTTTCCTTAAAAAGGCTGAAAGAGATTGTGGAAGAGTGGAATCAAAATTTGAGCTGGAATACCCTGTTTTGGAGCAATCACGACCAGCCAAGGGCAGTGTCCCGTTTTGGAAGCGTTAAGACGGAAGAATTTAGAGTCCGTTCTGCAAAAATGCTGGGAGCAGCGATGCACCTGCTGAAAGGCACCAGTTATATTTATCAGGGGGAAGAGATCGGCATGACGAATGTGGAGTTTCAGGAGGAGAGCCAGCTGATGGACGTGGAAAGCCTGAATTTTCTGGAAACTGCCAGAAAAAATGGGGTATGGCAGGAGGCCTGGGCCAGTGTTTTGAAAAAAGGCAGGGACAATGCAAGAACGCCCATGCAGTGGTCAGATCAGCCAGGTGCAGGATTTTCTGAGAGCAAGCCCTGGATTATGGTGAATCCCAATTATAAGACCATCAATGTAAGAAAGGCCTATGAGGATCCGGATTCTATTCTTCATTTTTATAGGGAGCTAATTCGACTGAAAACCTCCAGCCATGCGCTGACCTATGGAGAGTTTCACAAACAGTTGTGGGATCATTCCCAGATCTTTGCCTACAGCAGGGAAGATGAAAAAGAGCGTTATCTGATCCTCTGTAATATGTCGGATACTCCGGCGGAATATCAGATTCCGAAGGGATTTTCCAAAAGTTGGAAAGTTTTTGGGAATATGAAAACCAGTGTGTCCGGCAGGCTGGAAGCCTGGGAGACTCAGGTGCTTCTGGCAAAATAGAGACTGGGAAAAGGCGCACTGCCTTTTGGATAAAAACGAACTCTGAAAGGAGAAGCCATTCTGGCTGCGGAAGAATAAAAAAATAAAGCCTCTGCGAAGTCTGTGCGTTTATGCTGCGGCAGTCTTTGCAGAGGCTTTTTCCGGTTTTACAAACAAGCAGTCTGAAAATCGCCCAAAAATATTCCGTTCTATTTGTATAATTCTAACAAAATCACCAATCCAGGAGAAAAACTATTTGACTTTTTAGGATGCTTCTACTATGATTACATTAACGATAATGTTAACGATAATGTAATTGCCGGGAAAACGATTCTATATCGTGAAGGAAGAAGCAGAACAGCTCTTAAAGCTGCGGAGGTATGGGAGACGGGATACGGAGAAACAGAACAGGCGGAATGGAGGATGAGATGGTGTGACAACGGGAGTAGTATTTGATATCAAGGAGTTTGCAGTTTATGATGGGCCGGGGCCCAGGCAGACTGTATTTTTAAAGGGCTGTCCCTTGCGGTGCAACTGGTGCCATAACCCTGAGGGTCTTTCCAAATGCCCTCAGCTCATGGTCAGCAAGGCCTCCTGCCAGCACTGCGGGAAATGCGCCCAGGTTTGCGACTACGGCTGCGATCCGGCACAGTGCGTAGCCTGCGGAAAATGTATTCCAGTGTGCCCCTTGCATTTGAGAACCATTGCAGGGGAGGAGATGACGCCGGAGGAGTTGGAGCGCAGGATCCGTATGAACAGCGATTACTACGCCAGATATGGGGGCGGAGTTACATTTTCCGGAGGAGAGCCGTTGATGCAGGCATCCTTCCTGATGGAGGTGCTGGATCGGCTTCCGGATCTTCACAAGGCCATAGAGACCTCAGGATATTGTAAGGGTGAGATATTCCAGGAGGTGGTGGATCGCCTGGACTATGTGATGATGGATCTGAAGCTGTTTGACCCGGAGAAGCATAAAAAATATACGGGAGTCAGCAATCAGCAGATTTTAGAGAACGCCAAGCGGCTTTGCAGAGGGGATAAGCCTTTTGTCATTCGAATCCCGGTGATTCCCGGAGTGAATGATAATGAAGAGAATTTCAGAAAAACGGCGGAGTGGATTGCGGGAGCGCCGATGCTTCAGAAGGTGGAGCTGCTGCCCTACCATAAAACAGCGGGAGCCAAATATACTATGGTAGGAAAATCCTATGAGCCGATTTTTGATACAGAAAAAAAAGTATGGATTTCCAAGGACATTTTTCAAGAATATGGAATAAGGAGCGAGATATTATGACAGACAAAATTCAGGCAATGCGGAAATTTTTCGTAGAGGAAAAGCAGCAGAAGGCAGTGCGGAAGCCTGCCGGAGATGTGTATGAGCTGGCAAAACAGTTTGCCAGCGAGGGCGTTGGTGATGTGGATCGTGCCACCAGGCGGCTTCTGTGGGTGCTTAAGAAGGAAGAACCGGTACTGTTCCCCGGAGAGCGGATCGTTTTTACCAGAACCGTATCAGAGATTCCGGAGATCTTTACAGAGGAGGAGATGGAGCAGTTAAAGGCAGAACACTGGATCCACGAAAAGGGAGACGTGTGCAACATTAATGTAGATTACACCCTGCTTCTCCACACCGGACTGACCAAGAAGCGGGAAGAGCTGGCAGATGAGGCCGAAAAGCTGGAGACTGCCGGTGAGGCAGAGAAGGCTCATTATCTCAGATGTCAGATCCAGATTTTGGAGGCAGTGCAGAATCTGGCAGATCGGTATCAGGCTCTGGCAGAGAAAGAGGGAAATACCCTGGTGGCTGAGACCTTAAAGAAGGTGCCGGCCAACGCTCCGGAGACCTTCTTAGAGGCGCTGCAGATGTTTCGAATCCTTCATTATACGATGTGGTGCGGAAGAAATTACCACAATACAGTGGGACGTTTTGACCAGTATATGTATCCTTATTTTAAGAGAGATCTGGATCAGGGGATTTATGATGAGGACAGTGTGCTGGAGCTTCTGGAGGAATTTTTCCTGACCTTTAACCGGGACAGCGATCTGTATCCTGGAATGCAGCAGGGAGATAATGGCCAGAGTATGGTGCTGGGAGGATTAAATCCTGACGGAACAGACAGCTATAACGAGCTTTCCAGGCTCTGCCTTCTCGCCAGCCTGAATTTAAAGCTCATCGATCCCAAGATCAATCTCAGAGTACATAAGGATACTCCATTGGATACGTATGTGCTGGGAACAGAGCTTACAAAGCAGGGACTGGGATTCCCTCAGTATTCCAATGATGATGTAGTGATTCCGGGCCTGATGGAGTTGGGTTACGAAAAAGAGGATGCTTATAATTATGTGATGGCGGCTTGCTGGGAATTTATCATTCCGGGTGTTGCCATGGACATTCCCAATATTGAGGCAGTTAGCTTTACGAAGGCTGTGGAGGACGCAGTGTTTGACAAGCTGGAAACCGCCGGAGATTATGAAACCTTCTTAGGAGCAGTGAAGCAGAATATTCAGGATCAGGTAGACGGGCTGTGCGGAAGGATTAAGAATCTCTATGTATTCCCGGCGCCCTTTGTGTCTTTGATGACCAAGCCTTCCAGCAGCCGGATCCCGGACATTTCTCTGGGAGGCAAATACAACAATTTTGGTTTCCACGGAACGGGAATTGCCACTGCGGCGGATTCTCTGGCAGCCATTAAGAAATATATCTACGAAGAGAAGAGCGTGACTCCGGAGGAAATGATCGATGCGCTGAAGCACAATTTTGAGGGACATGAGCTTTTGGAAAATAAGCTGCGCTACGATACCCCCAAGATGGGAAATAACAATGACTATGTGGACAGTATTGCAGCAGGACTGCTCAATGATTTTGCAGATTCCTTAAAGGGTAAGACCAATGAGCGGGGCGGCATTTACCGGGCAGGAACAGGCTCTGCCATGTATTATATCTGGCATTCCAAGGATATGCCTGCCACTCCGGACGGAAGAATGGCAGGGGAGGGAATCGCGGCCAACTATTCTCCCAGCCTGTTTTCCAGATGCAAGGGTCCGGTTTCCATTATTCAGTCCTTTGCAAAACCGGATTTGAAACGGGTGGTAAATGGAGGGCCGCTGACATTGGAGCTCCATGATACGGTGTTCCGTACAGAAGAGAGCATCCGGAAGGTGGCGCTTTTGGTAAAATCCTTTATGGATCTGGGCGGTCATCAGCTTCAGCTGAATGCAGTGAACCGGGATACCATGCTGGATGCCCAGAAACATCCGGAGAAATACAGAAATCTGATCGTACGGGTCTGGGGCTGGAGCGGTTATTTTGTGGAGCTTGACAAGGAATACCAGGATCATATTATCCAGAGAATGGAATTGGTGGTTTAGGGGAGAAATAGCCAGTTAATACACTGGAAAGAGGCTGCTGAAAAATACGGCTTCTGGCGGACTTTTGATACGTTTTCTTTGAAAAAGATTTTGATTTTCGGAGAAAATTATTGGGAAAGATACCGCAGACTGTATTTTACAGCAGTTCTTTTTGTTTCATGAAAAAACTTTTTTGTAATGTTCTTCAGGAGTTCCATCATCTTTTTATATTCAGTTATTATTAGTATTAATCGGGAAAGCCTGGAAAAAGGTTGACAAATATTGCATTTCAAATTAACGTATTAATTAGGAAGAGAAGGAGGTGGCAGGATGAGACGCCAACCACAGAAAAAAGCCGTGACGCTGAAAGATTTGGCAGCTAAAACAGGCTATAGTATCAATACGGTTTCCAGAGCCCTTCGGGGAAAGGATGACATTTCACTGGAGACGGTGGAAAAAATTAAGAAGGCGGCCAATGAGATGGGTTATATCAATAATACCATTGCCTCTTCTCTGCGCTTAGGATATACCAATACTATCGCGGTAATTTTGGGGGATATTTCCAATCCTCATTTTGCTATTATGACAAAAGAAATCGAAAATCACGCCAGAAAAGACGGCTACAGCGCTATTTTGCTCAATACCAACGAGAACAGTGAGGATGAGTTAAAGGCGATTAAGACAGCCATCAATAAGAGTGTGGATGGAATTATCATCTGCCCCTGTCAGGAGAAGCCGGATAATATCAAATTTCTGATGGCTTCCGGGGTGCCGTTTATCCAGATCGGACGGCGCAGTGAGGGAATGGATGCCAGCTATGTGGTGTGTGATGACGTGTACGGAGGTTATCTGGCAGCTTCCTATTTGCTGGATCGGGGACATGAGCGTATCCTGTTTTTGAAGGGGCCTTCTTATATTTCCAGTTCACGTGAGCGGTATGAGGGGTATGTACAGGCTCATAAGGAGCGGGGGATTCCGGTGGACGAAAAGCTGGTTCGGGAAATTTCTGTAGCTTCCAGCAATGTTTTCCAGGTGATGGAAGAGGTGATGGAAGAGAAAACAGAATTTACGGCGATTTTTGCATTTAGTGACAGCGTGGCCTGGGAGGCCTGGACCTGGCTGGAACGTCATGGCTATAAGGTTCCAGGAGACTATTCCCTGATTGGTTTTGACCACATTCAGTCCAGAATGGCCATTCCTTTCCAGCTTACCACGATCAGCTCTTATAAGGCGCAGATGTCCATTACCGCCCTGGACTGTCTGATGAACAAGATCCGTCCCGGCAGTGCCGCAGATCATGGCTGTGAAGAAAACTGCCATCATGTGATTAAGACTGCTCTGGTGGAAGGGGCGACGGTGCTGGAGCGAAAAAAGCAGAGAACCGAAAATCCTTGACTGTAAACCAGGTTTATACTGTATGATTAAGGCAGTAAAGAAAGAAAAGGGCTTCACGAAAGGGGAAAGTTCTGCCCGGAAGGAGCGTGAGGCCGTGGGAGGCAAAGTACGACAGTCAAAGAGGCGGAGGAATTTTTACGATCCTTTTTGTGTACGGGATCGTGAGACGGATAGAAATTCTTTTGATCACGGATACCGTTGTGCTGCTTGGACTGCTGTGTGTGGGCTTGGTGAAGATTTCTGTCAATGCGGCTTTTTGCCGCATTGACAGAAATCTTTGGAGAGCGCATCTGGTTTATGGGGCTGTGGGGACAAAACCTACAGCTGAAATTCGTATACATACCCTTCTTCCCCATAATGTTCGTTTCCGGTCCAGAGGATGGTCCGGTCTGTGAGGTCATAGACTACGCTGTGTACGGTGCAGCCGTTGCTATCGTCGTTGTTCCAGTTCCGGCGCCCTACCTGGGCCAGCAGTCCCATAGCGTCCTCCTTGTCTGTGAAGATCCCTTCTTTTTTCTGAAGCTGGCTGTGGAGCAGTTCATAGCGGTCAAGCCCGGCCTTCTCCTCATCGGATTTATAGTAGCCGGGATTTACAATGAAATTGGTAACGCACTGATACTCTTTGGAAGCCATGGCAGGATCGCTGTCGTTGTAGGTGACTACCAGTTTTCGTTTGCCTCCGTCATTGTCTTTTTTGTCAGTCTCATTGACCCACTCCAGGATGGCGCTCTTCCCAGTGGAATCTGCGATCATATAGTGGTAGGAGGTTCCGGCGGAATCATGGAGGTCATACTGGGAGATCATTTCCACGGCTTCCTCTACGCTGTCTGCATAATCCAGAACCATGCGAAGCATAGTGGTGGAGGTAAGATCCGGTTTGTCGGTGTTCTGATCTGTGGGAACAGTTTCCTCTCCCCCCTGATAAGTCATGTAAATACCGCAGCTTACGCCTGCGTCGTTCATGCCGTCTAAGGGAGCATAGGTGGCTGCCAGGGCTTTTATCCGATCCATCAGGCTGCTGACACCCTTTTCTTTGTCAATGCCGATAAACTGAAGATCCGCCGTGGAGACGGAGGCGTGGCGCCCCTTTCCGGGCTTGGTGAACACGATGCAGGTGTTAGTCTGCTTAAAATCATAATTTCTGGCAAACAGCCGATGGCCTTCCGAGGTAGCCCCGGTAAAGGAAGAGCAGGCAATGTCGCTCTCGCTGATGGATACGTCGATGAGCCCTTTGGTAATGTGTTTGGTGACAAAATCAATGAGTTCTGCATCATTGGAGGCTCCACCCTGAGCCAGGAAATCATCAAAATAGTAGTCCCCGGACACCTTCATCTGGTAGACGGCGCCGTCCTGATGCGCATCGTTGGAGGCGCTTAGCTGCTTGATGGAAGCAGCGGATAAAATTTCATTGTGCCACAGGCCGAAGATGCCGCCAGCCCCCAGTGCAACCACTGCCAGCAGAGTCAAAAGGCAGATGGGGAGTATCTTTTTTTTCTTTTTTGAAGCGACGGAACTGTTTTTTGTTTTATTTGCTCCATTCTCATTCGGTTTTTCATTCACATCTTGCTTCATTTGGTAAATCCTCCTGTAAAAATAGTAGTAAGTAAATGTATAGAAGCTGCTTCCAACAGATCATGGCCCGGTTTCCGCGGATCGGATTGAAAAAGGGTCATAGAAAGTGCTGGCATTCATCTTTTGAGTGGTTCACAAAATAAATAGTTAAAAAAATAAATAGTTAAAAAAATGAACAGTTAAAAAGATGAACGAAAATCAGGATACAGGATATTTTGGATTCTGTCAATCTGTTTTTAAGTTTTCTTCCCATTCCCTTTTTGCAATCTCCGGTATGTTCTATTTTCTAGCTCTGAAACTTTCGTATTTTCCACTTTTGATACTTCCTGTACTTTACACGGCTTTACATTTCTGCAAAAATATGACCTGTTTTTTTCTTAGATTTTACAAAACAGTGGTTTTGGACTTTACCCGGAGGTTTTATTGTTGTAACTGTGGTTCGGAACCGGAGTAAGATCCGGCGGGCCAGATGGATTACAAAGCAGGGTGCTGCGAAATACAGTTCAAAACAGTATTTTGTAAAACGCCCAGGTGAGAGCAGCCGTATGGAAGACGGCGGAAAGAAGAGGAGAATAAGATGATGAAAAAATTTGTGAATGTAATGATGGCTATGGCTTTTACAGCAGCTTGTACCGGTATGACTGCAATGGCAGCAGACTTTGACGCGTCCACAGAGATTTCTGTAATGTCCAGAGAGGACGGATCCGGAACCAGAGGCGCTTTTGTAGAATTGTTTGGAATCGAGCAGAAGGATGCAGAGGGAAATAAAGTGGATATGACCACGGAGGAAGCTGCAGTGACCAACAGCACTTCTGTTATGATGACTTCCGTAGCAAACGATGAATATGCCATTGGATATATTTCCCTGGGTTCTCTGGATGAAACCATCAAGGCAGTAGAAATCGACGGTGCAGCCCCCTCTGTGGAGACTGTAAAGGACGGAAGCTATGGCATTGTAAGACCTTTTAACATTGTAACCGGGGCTGAGGTGAGTGCAGCGGATCAGGATTTTATCAATTTCATCCTCAGCGCTGACGGTCAGGCTGTGGTAAATGAGAGCGGCTACATTGCACTGGATGGAGGAGAGGCATTCACTTCCGACGGTTCTGAGGGCAAGATTGTGGTAGGCGGTTCCTCTTCCGTATATCCGGTTATGGAAAAACTGGCAGAGGCTTATGCCAAGTTAAACCCCAATGCGGAGGTGGAAGTCCAGAGTACGGACAGCACCACAGGCGTTACCTCTGCCCTGGACGGCACCTACACCATTGGCATGGCATCCAGAGAGCTGAAGGATACAGAGACAGAAGCAGGGGCAGTGGCTACAAAGATTGCAGATGACGGTATCGCCGTGATCGTGAACAATGACAACCCCACAGAGGCTCTTACCTCTGAGCAGGTACTGGCAGTTTACACTGGGGAAGTAACCACCTGGGAAGAACTGGCTGAGTAATCCGCAGGAAAGAAACTTGGGATTTCTGGAAGAAACGACAGGAGATCCCGGAACTGGAAAGTCTGGACGGACGCAGCCGAAGCGGAATGACAAGGGCTGCAATTCCAGAACATCAGATGGAGCGCTGCAAAACAAGAAGGCAGGAAACCGACAGGCTTCTTCCTTTTGCAGCGCTTTCTCTTGGGAGGAAATGGAAGTAAATGGCAGTTATAGATTTCTGGAAAAAATATCGGGAAAACATTATGAAATATGTTTTTTTGGCAGCAGCCTGCGTATCCATTCTGGCAGTGGCGCTGATTTGTATTTTCCTGTTTGGAAATGGAGTTCCGGCAATTATGGAAATCGGCCCGGTGAAATTTCTTTTTGGATTAAAATGGAAGCCGGGAAACAACATCTATGGGATCTTTCCCATGATCGTGGGAAGTATTTACGTCACTGCCGGGGCAATTCTGGTGGGAGTGCCCATTGGCTTCCTCACTGCAGTTTTTCTGGCAAAGTTTTGTCCGGAAAAGCTCTATAAGATCTTTAAGCCTATGGTGGATCTGCTGGCAGGCATTCCCTCTGTTGTGTACGGCTTTTTTGGGATTGTGATCATTGTCCCCTTTGTCCGGGACTGCATCGGAGGCAAGGGAAACAGCATTCTGACTGCATCGCTCCTTCTGGGTATGATGATTCTGCCTACCATTATCAGTGTGTCCGAAGCAGCCATTCGGGCAGTGCCGGAGAGCTACTATGAGGGTTCCCTGGCCTTGGGAGCCACTCATGAGCGCAGTGTTTTTTCTGCCATGCTTCCGGCTGCAAAATCCGGCATTATGGCCGGGGTGATTCTGGGCGTGGGCCGGGCCATTGGGGAGACTATGGCAGTTATTATGGTGGCGGGCAACCAGCCCAGGCTTCCGGACAGCATTTTAAAGGGAGTCCGCACTTTGACTGCCAACATTGTGATGGAGATGGGATATGCCACAGACCTTCACCGGGAAGCGCTGATTGCCACCGGCGTGGTGCTGTTTGTATTTATTCTTTTGATTAATCTGCTGTTTTCCATTGTGAAAATGCGCGGGGAAAGGGCGTAGACTATGAACGGAAATGCAACCACTGCAATCAATGTGAATCTTACGCCGGACATTCGTCCGGAGAGGGATCCGGCAGAAAACATTGTGGGAATCAATCGGGTAAGTTTTCGGGAACGGCTGAAATCCTACAAGCGTACTCCGGGTTCTCTGGTGCTTTTAATACTGGTATCTTTATCGGCTCTGATTACGGCAGCGGTACTGGTATTCCTGGTGGGCTACATCTTGATAAAAGGGATTCCTTATCTGACGCCGGATCTGTTTGCCTGGGAGTATACCTCTGATAATTGTTCGGTAGTCCCGTCTATCATCAATACCGTATTGATGGCCTTCCTGGCTCTGATCATTGCGGTACCCTTTGGCATTTTTGCAGCTGTGTATCTGGTGGAGTATGCCAACAAGGGAAATAAGCTGGTAAAGGTGATTCGGATCACCGCAGAAACCCTTACCGGGATTCCATCCATTGTGTACGGTCTGTTTGGTATGTTATTTTTCGTATCTGCTCTTCACTGGGGCTTCTCCCTGCTGGCAGGATCCTTTACCCTGTCCATTATGATCCTGCCCACTATTTTGAGGACTACGGAGGAGGCGCTGATGTCTGTGCCGGATTCTTTTCGGGAGGGCAGTTTCGGATTGGGAGCCGGAAAGCTGCGGACGGTGTTTCGTATTGTGCTTCCCTCCGCAGTTCCCGGGATCCTCTCCGGTGTGATCCTGGCCATCGGCAGGATCGTGGGGGAGACGGCCGCTCTGATTTATACGGCAGGATCTGTGGCAAAGGTACCGGAAAATGTGTTTTCCTCCACCAGAACTCTGGCCGTACATATGTATAATTTGTCCAATGAAGGGCTGCATGTGAATCAGGCTTACGCCACAGCCGTGGTGCTGCTGGCCGTGGTGATTCTCATTAACTGGCTTTCCGCCAAACTGGCCAAAAAGGTGGCAAAGGTATAAGGGCAGCTAAAGACAGAAGCGTCCAATACCAGAAAAATGGGGCTGCGGTATGGAAAAGGCAGCCAAAGACAGAAGTGCAAAAAGCTAGAGGAAAAGGATTGAATATGAGCAAAATATCTATCAAAAATTTAGATTTGTATTACGGAAGCTTCCATGCCTTAAAAAGTGTGAATATGGAGATTCCGGAGAAAAAAATAACTGCCTTTATCGGCCCTTCCGGCTGTGGAAAATCCACCCTGTTAAAATCGCTGAACCGGATGAACGATCTGGTGGAGGGCTGCAAGATCACCGGCCAGGTGCTTTTAGACGGTCGGGATATTTATCGGGATATGGATGTGAATCTGCTGCGGAAGCGGGTGGGCATGGTATTTCAGAAGCCCAATCCCTTTCCAATGAGTGTGTATGACAATGTTGCCTATGGGCCAAGAACCCATGGGGTTCGTTCTAAAGCGAAGCTGGATGAGATCGTGGAGAAATCTCTGAGGGATGCGGCAATCTGGGAAGAATTAAAGGACAGGCTGAAAAAGAGCGCCCTGGGACTTTCCGGCGGACAGCAGCAGAGACTTTGCATCGCAAGGGCTCTGGCCGTACAACCGGAGGTGCTTTTAATGGACGAGCCTACCTCCGCCCTGGATCCCATCTCCACTTCCAAGATCGAAGACCTGGCACTGGAGCTGAAAAAGCAGTATACCATAGTGATGGTGACTCACAATATGCAGCAGGCAGTGCGAATCTCCGATGAGACGGTATTTTTCCTGCTGGGAGAAGTGGTGGAATCCGGAAATACGGAGGAACTGTTCTCCATGCCAAAGGACAAGCGGACAGAAGATTATATTACAGGGAGGTTTGGCTGATATGCGCAACCGGTTTGACCAGCAGCTGGAGGAGCTGAATAAAGAAATCATTAATATGGGATCCATGATCGAACAGTCTATAGAGACCGCTGTGGAAGCTTTGATCCATCAGGATGTAAAAAAGGCCAGGAAGGCGATGGACAGCGATGACGCTATTGACCGTCAGGAAAAGCAGATAGAGAATCTCTGTCTGAGAATGCTGCTGCAGCAGCAGCCGGTGGCAAAGGATCTGCGGGTGATCTCCGCAGCGCTGAAAATGATTACGGATATGGAGAGAATCGGGGATCACGCGGTGGATATCTCAGAGCTGGCCATTATTATGGCAGGACAGCCTTATATGAAAAAGCTGGAGCACATTGACCAGATGGCAAAGGAGACCATGATCATGCTCATCAGCAGCCTGGAAGCCTATGTGAACAAGAATCAGGAGCAGGCTAGG
>CAJLNC010000026.1 GCA_905207905.1 uncultured Lachnospiraceae bacterium
AACACGCTCTTTTCTGTCCCGGCTGCTGCTTCTCTCTCTTTTTTCTGCCTTTATACCGGCAGAAAATCGGCGGCTGTTTCCAGCCGCCATATAAATAACTGCACAGTTCATGTTCAATCCTTTTTCTCCCGATCCTTTTCAATCAGAATCCGCATCGCTTCCACGGTTACCTGAATTGCAGGCTCCACATCCTTACTCATAGGATCATCCAGTCCCAAAGCTCTTCTGGTCTGGTTGGCAAATACCAGCATAATGCTGCCTGTACGGACTTTCCGCACACTTCCCACAATAAATAAGGCCGCCGATTCCATCTCGCTGGCCAAGGCTCCGCATTTTACCCAGGCATCCCACTTATCCTTCAGCTCATATCCTACCGGCATGGTCTCAGGATCGTGCTGACCATAAAAACTATCCTTGCACTGAAGGACTCCTACATGAGCCTTCACCGGAAACTTACCTGCAGCCTCCACCAGCGCCTGCACAACCTGAAAATCTGCCACAGCCGGATACTCAATAGGCGCATATTCTCTGGTGGTTCCTTCCATGCGGATCGCTCCTGTGCCGATCACCAGATCACCGCCCATCACCTCCACGGCCATACCTCCGGAAGTACCTGTGCGGATAAAGGTATGACAGCCGCAGTGTACCAGCTCCTCCACTGCAATGGAGGTGGAAGGTCCTCCGATTCCGGTACTGCACACGCTGACCTTTACACCATTTAGATATCCGGTGTAGATGGTGTACTCCCGATTGGAACCCACAAACTGTGGTTCATCAAAATACTTGGCAATCTTCTCGCATCGTCCAGGATCCCCGCAGAGGATCACATACTTTCCCACATCTTTCTCTGTAATTTTCAAATGAAATTCTTCGTCTCTGGAATAAACAGTACTCATATCATTTCCTCCTGATTTATTATTTTACAGACTGAAACTGCCACAGCCCGTTCAAAATCCCCTCAGCGCTTTAAATTTTCAAAACACACAGGCAAAAGCTCCCGCAGTTCCATCCTTTTTACCGCTTCGCTTGATTTTACCAGATACACCGGAAATTCCGGCGGACAAAACTCTGCCATCACCTGCAGGCAGATCCCGCAGGGAGGGCAAAAATCATCCGGCTCCTTCCCTGCCGTTCCTCCGGCAACGGCAATCGCCTGAAATTCCCTGCTGCCTTCGCTGACCGCCTTAAAGATGGCTGTGCGCTCTGCACAGTTGGTGGCGCCAAAGGATGCGTTTTCCACATTGCAGCCGGAAAAAATCCGGCCATCTTTGGCTAAAAGTCCGGCTCCCACTGCGAATCCGGAATAAGGAACGTAGGAGAGCTCCCTTGCTTTTAAAGCGGTTTCTACAATCTTTTGCTCCAACTCCTTTAAACTGCATGACATCATCCCATCTCCTCCATTCTTGCCAGTTTTTCATTCAGCTTGGAATAAATATGCTCCCGGAACCAGGGCTCCGAGGACATCGCCACTGCCCGCTCCCGTTCAAACCAGGCCACGCCGCTGTTCTCATCCGGTTTTATCTCCAGCTTCTCCTTCTCTGATGCCTCCAAAAGATAGGTTACATTCAAATGGAGATGAGAGGACACATATTCTCCCCTCTTTACATGACCATCCACAGTCAGCACCTCCAGGGAATAGATTTCCTCACTGACAGCCTGCACCTGCATAATGCCGCTTTCCTCCCGCACCTCCCGAAGGGCCACGGCAAGAAGATCCTGTTCCCCGTCCGCATGGCCTCCCAGCCAGGACCAGGAATCGTAAATATTGTGATATGCCATCAGAATCTTTGTGCGCTCCAGATTCGTCACCCAGGCGGAAGCCGTCATATGGGCCAGACGGTTTTCCCTGAGGAAAATATCCTTCTGCTCCCTTAGGCACTGCAGGATCAAAGCCCGATCCCGCTCCTCCTGCTCATTCCACGGCTTATACTCTTCTATCTGACGTATCAGCTTCATAGTCCCTCCATCATTGCTTCTATGGTTTTCCCTTTTCTTGTGTACACCATAAGCATTTTTCTCCTTTTTATAATACCATGATTTGTGAAAAATGAACAGAATAATTTCCGAAAGTTATCCTTAGAGAACAATTGTTATACTTTAAATCCCAATTTACTATTTTCATTAAAACCGGACGCAGGCAGTTTATTCTATCGCCGCACAGCAATAAAGCCGAAGTCCTTGGCTCTTTCCAAGTCCTTCGGCTTCTTTCCTGGCCTTATCCTGCATCCGCCTGCACAAAAGGCGCTGCGCTCTGCACACAGGTCTGTCTATGTCAAATTCCAGCGGTACCTTTGGCTTCTTCTCCTTGATTCTGAAGCTGTCCATACTCTTCCAGGCGCTCTCTGGCAGCCTTTGTCTTGGGATGCTTTTCTCCATACACCTCCAGAAAGATCGGATACGCCTCTTCCAAACAGGCCAGCTCCCGCTCCCCCTCCTGTTTCTGCCGCCATGCTCTGGCCATATTCCAGGCAGGCTCTGCCCTGGCAATCTCTGACATATCTGCTGCCAGCTCATAAGCTCTTTTTAGATGCTCCAGCGCCAGATCCGGCTTCTGACACCCCAGATAAGCCACTCCTGCATTATTGTTCACCACAGAAAGCAGAGAAAAATTATCCTTCTCTCTTTCCTGGAAAAACTCCAGCACCTTCAAATGATTCTCCAGCGCTTCCTGCATACGGCCCAAACGGCTGTATACAATTCCCAGATACTCGCAGATGATAATATAGCTGCGCCCCTTCGTTCCGTAATATTCTGCGCTTACCGCCTTGGTCTACTCCAGGGTGCGGCAAGCCTCCGAAAGTTCTCCTCTTGCAATCTGGATGTCCGCCTCATATCTGCCGATCAAAATCGGCGTCTCTTCCACCTTATGAAGCCTGCAAAGCTCCTTCATCCGCTCCAGAGCTTCCGTTGCCTCTGGAAGCTGATTCAGAGTGGTGTGCATATCCACCTTCAGGGTCAAGAGCCTCACCAAAAGGCTGTGATCCGGACAGCCGTTCTCCTGCGCCAGATCAATTCCCTGATCCATCAAATCAATGCACTCCTCCGCCCGCATCTGCGCCTGCAAAGCTTCCCCCAAAGAATAGATTGCCTGAAGCCGGTGATAAAAAGAGACATTTTTCTGCTTTAACACCCACTGGATCGCAGCCTCTCCAAACTTCATATCTCCATTGTATACCAATCTCTGACCTACCATCAGACTGTAGGCATACAAAAGCTCGTCCGGAACCGTCTGATTTTTCCACTGAGCCTCCAACCGTTTCTGACACTGGATCCGAAGCCTGGGATCCCAGTAGGGACTTGGCTCCTTCTCTGTCTCCAGCAGTTCCAGATACATGGACGTCTCGTCTGAAAATTCTTCCGTTTTCCCGCTCCGCCTCTTTTCCAGTGTACTCAGCGCCTCTTTTAAAAACACCGGAGAAATATTCCGGTTAAAAAACAGGCCCACCACGATTTTTCCCATTTGACAGATGAATTTCTCAGAAACCCTTCCCCGCACTCTCATAGCGACATGAAAATAGAGATATACCAGCTCCACCTCTCTGTTGTCCGCAGCATCAGTATCTGCGGCATTTAACGCCAGACGATTTTCCAACCGTTCCAACAGGGCCGCAGCTTCCCGCTCCGTCACGGGCTTTGCCTGTATGCTCTCCGCAATCACCGGATGCATGGCAAACCCTTGTTCCCCGCCGTCCAGCCATCCAAGCTGTGCCAGGCTCTTTAACAGTTCTTCCAGATCAGCGCTTCGGGAAACTACTCCCTCCAAAAATTCTTGCCAAAAAGCCTTGTCATAGCTTCGATAGGGAAGAACAGAAAAAATCCTCAGAAGCTTCTTCTGCTCTCTGGACAGTCCCCCCAGTTGATACATACTCCGATACAGATGCTGGAGCTGCATCTCCCGCTCTCCCTCTCTCCATTTTACTTCCAATCCCTTTTCCATCAGATGCTCTGCCAGCTGCTTTACGCTCCAGCCTCTGGCATCGGCGGCTTTTCCCAGAAAACGGATGGTCATCGTATGGAAATGAGCCATTTTCTCCAAAAGCTGTTCTGCTATTTCCAGTTCTTTCCCGGTAATCCTGCGGCTGTAATTATCTCTGAAAACCAGGAGGGCAGCCTCCTTCTGCAGCGGCTCTACCGGATAGCTTTCAAGCCCCTCCATCTGCCGGATTCTGGAAGTAGCGATCACCGTGCAGGGCAGCTGTCTTAAATCTGCAAGCTCCTGCTCCTCTAATGCCGTATCAATATTATCAATAAACAAAAGCACAGACCGATCTTTCAACTTTTCCAACTGGTTTTTACACTCCAGATAACAGTTCTCCCTGTCGTTTCCATGAAGATTTAGAAAACTTTTGATAAAACTGTTCTTTAGACTTCCCTCGTACTGGATCAGCCCTACATATTCTCCCTGCTTTTCCTGAACGCACCAATGAAGAAGCTGACGGACAAGCTCTGTTTTTCCAACGCCGCCTATTCCGCATACCAGATACTTTCCTCCGGCTCTCACCCGCTCCTTTAGATCAAACAGCTCCTTCTCCCGGCCGAAAAACTGATCAGGCAAAACTCCCGGCCTGCAAAGTTCCCCATTCTGCCTGGTGAGAAATTCTATCTCCGCTTTATTTTCCAGTCCCTCCTGTAAGAAAAGCTCCGGCTGCAGCTCCCTCCGTTTTCTCATCCCCCGGATCCAATTACTGTTCATCTCAGGTCCCGCCATGGCGTGAAGAGAGAGAAAGGTAAGAAAATATCCGGCCAGAAAGTCTCTGCCGTTCCGCTCTGTCTGCCCTGCCTCCCCCATCTTTTCTATCTTTTCAAAATATTCCCCTGTTTCTTCGGAAAAGCACGGATCCTCCTGTTCCAGCTTTTTCAAGAATGCCTCTGCTTTTTTCCAGAAAATGTCTGCCTTATACTGCTTTTTTCTGAGAAAATCTGCAAAAATCCTGCTTTGTTCCCGAATCTGCTCCGGATCCACCTGTTCCAAAATCTCTTCTATGTATTCTTTATAAAAGGGAAAACTATCTTTCCGATTACACAGCTCTGAATGGTAGCGATTCTTGCTTCCTTCTGTCCGCCATACCATTTTCCCATGCTCTGTATTTCTCCAGGCATACAAAAGCTGCTGCTTCCAGAATTTGATCAGCGTCAGCCCTCTCTTATCCTTCTCTCCAATTATCCCGTTGGAATAGATGGGATAGTCGTTCACAGTCAGCAGACGATAAATATTTTTCAGCGATAAATAATTTTTTTCTGTATTTTCCCAAATTTTTCCCATCCTTCTCCCTCAGTTCTGAAGTTTTTTCCTAATTTGGATTTTATCACAGAAAAAACAGACTTTCAATTTTAAGGCGATTTTTTACCGTTTTCGTGCATGATTCTCCGGTTTTTGTGCATAATCTTCTAAAAATCGCCATCCTTAGAAAAATCTCCGTCTAGCAAGAACACGGATTGCAAAAGAACTGCACGCCCCCTATTTATCCTTCCATTATTTTTTTAAAAAAGGCACATTCCTCATCATTGCAAAGCTGCCCCATAGGCTCCTGAATCGTGACATGGAATACATGGTAAAGAGGATTTTCTTTGTCTCCGTAAATTTTATAAATATAAGGAATTTGATGCTTTTTCAATTTCTCCTCCATGCAGGGAGCCTGCGCTTTACAAAAATCTCCTTCACAGGTCATTAAAAATACCGGTGGAAATGCGTCTGTCACAAACTTCGGTACATTCAGCAATTCTTTCAACTTTCCTGCTTCCATCGCATCCTCCGGCAGCATATCTTTTTGCAGATCCGAATCCTGAGATGCTCCCAGTACTTCTTTACCAACCAGCACAAAAGCTGCACAGTTAAACGCCACTGCACTTGGCACAAAGCCATTTGGAACCTGAAAATCATAATTAGACCCATAATCCGGATTTGTACAAATGGCAGTGTAGAGTCCTGCCAGATGACCGCCTGCTGAATCCCCTACCATAAACACGTGCTCCATGTCCAAAAGGTATTCCTCCTGATGTTCATACATCCAGGCAATCACTGCATTCGTATCCTCCAGGGCTGCCGGAAACTTGGCTTCCGGAGCCAGCCGGTATGTAAAATTCACCACTGCAAAGCCCCTCTGAGCCAGAGTCATTCCGTAAAACTGATACAAATCTTTATCACCATAAACCCATCCGCCTCCATGTACGCTGACAATCACCGGAAGTTTTTTTCCATGACCGCTCTTAGGCCGATATATGTCCAAAAGATTCCAATGCGGATCTGGTCCGTACTGCAGATTATCTCTTCGCTCAATATCTTCCGGTGTAGTAAGACCTGCATCCCGCTTTGCATCATTTTCTTTCCACTCTCTTCTCATAGTTTCGCTTGTTATCGACATTGCTTCCTCCTTACCAGGACTGCCGTCATATATTGCAGCAATCCCTATCATCTTTTATATTCTTTACAATTTACGATCACAACTCCATATATTTTCGGTACTCGCCAATGGTCATCCCTGTTATCCGTTTAAATACCTTGCAGAAATAGGTAATGTTCAGATAACCACACTGACTGGAAATATCGCTGACTGTAAGATTTTTATTCAAAGCCAGTTTCTTTGCCTCCTCAATTCGGATTCTGGATAAATATTCCACAAAATTATCTCCTGTACACTCTTTAAAAATATGACTCAGATAATAAGGGCTGATACCCACACGCTCTGCACAGTCTGTTAAAGAAATATCCTTTTTAAAATTTTCAAAAATATACTCCCTGGCTTTCATCACATAAAACTGAATTTTATCTGAACCTTCCTGGCTTTGTTTCTCCTTCTGCCCTTCTCCTTTTGAAAAGCTTTTGATACTTTCACTATAAGAGGCATTCATGCTGGAAAATTCAGGATACACCTTTCCAAGGCCAATGGAATATTCCACTCCAAATTTTTCAAAAAGTCCTCTTGCAGCAGCTTCCGCCTGATTTTTGCACCACTTCTCAGGCTCCTTTTCCATTTCCGGTATGAATAAAAGAAGTACGATTCCGTGTGCTGTTACGGTGTCTAAAAAATCACATCTGTCATTTAAAATGGTAGACAGACTGCTGTCCAAAGATCTGCTGTCCAACTCAGCAGATCCTTTCGGAAGTAAGGTTGCTATACAGCCACTGTAAAAAACAAGATTATTTACTGTACAGTACAGCCGAAAGCCTTCCTCATCACATTCCCCAGAAAAAACAGACAGCAGCACCTCCCGACCAAACACGGAATTTACTGCATTTAAAGCAGATTTCAAATGGCTCTGCATCTGATCTTCCTGACGTTCCTGATCCAGTAGTTTACACACCTTAGAAATAACCGCAGTATTTTCTTCTCGTTTTCCCGGCTTTAGCAGGTAGCCATCCACCCGCAGATCCAAAGCTTTTTTTACATATTCAAAGTCACTGTAAGCGGTATGGATAATAAAATGAGTGATGCAGCCCTGCTCTTGAAGCTCTTCAATCGCCTCTATACCTGTGAGTCCTGGCATCCGGATATCCACTATGGCCAGATCCGGTTCCAACTGTTCCACCATACGTTTTAATTCCAGTCCGTTTTCTGCCATTCCCACCAACTCAATTTCTGGAAACTCTTTTTTGATAAACAATTCCTGACTTTTCAACACCACCGGTTCGTCATCGGCAATCACCATCGTATATTTCATTTTCTCATCCTTTTCTGGGCAAAGCAATTACAATTTTTAGCCCTGGCTCCCTATTGTATAGATGAAAGTGCAGATTCCCCTGGTAATACAGCTTAAGCCGCTGATAAATATTTCTCAGCCCTATGCTGCTGCTTGAAGAAGCATTGTTTTCAAAGTCTTCATATACCGTCCTGATCTGCTCTTCATTCATTCCCACACCATTATCTGACACTTCCAGAAAGATCCATTCTTCCGTGCAGCTTACCATAATCCGAACTTTTCCACCTTCCAGCATCATGGCAATTCCATGCTGTATCGCATTCTCCACTAACGGCTGCAAAATCATGCAGGGCATTAAATAATCCAGGCACTCCTCTTCCACCTCAAATTCATAGGTGTATCTGCCTCCATAGCGGTAGGTTTGTATCGCCACATACTCCTTCAGATTTTCCAACTCTTTTTTAAGCGGCACAGTTTTGCTGATATTATCCAGATTATAACGGAGAAAAGAAGCCGTAATCTCCATCAATTCTGCACACTGATCTGCATTCTCAATTCTTGCCAGTGAAGAAATCATATTCAGCGTATTAAACAGAAAGTGGGGATTGATTCTGGACTGTAAAAAATCTAAATGACTTTTCTGAAGCGCGTTCAGCATCCTCAGATTTTCTTTTTCCATTTCTGCCAGCTGTTCCTTCATATGTGCATTCTCTTCGATTTCCTGCATCTGCCTGCGAATAATCTCTGCCATCCCGTTAAAAGCACCTGCAAACTTCTCAAATTCATCGTGGCTGCTGATTACAATAGGTTCTGCTGTAAAAACATCCTGTTGGATTAAGGCAACGCCCCGCATCATGGAATCAATAGAGCTGTTGATTTCCCGTATCACTTTATCAAGATAAAAGAAACATCCTCCGATAGCCATTAAGAGCAGAAAAATCTGCAGACTCATAATTCCTTTTTGCAGTCTGTTGAGCTGTTCTTCCAGTTGATTTAAATTTCTCAGTTTGACCGAATAGGCTTCTTGAAATCTCATTGTAGCATAAGAATAAATTTCCTGAAGCTGATGATAGCTCTGCTCCAGCTCACTGTAATTTCCCTGTCTGTCATTCCCAAGATATTCCTTCAGTTGTTCGATCAGCCTGTCGCTTTTTTCCACATAAGTGGACACTGTCGCTCCGGCATCTGCCATCTCCCGAATATACTGCTCCTCCAGCTGTCCTTCCGTTTCTCCCATCTGCATTTTAACTTTTTCTTTGCAGTTCTCATACTCTGTGATTCCTGCCTCTGACAGATACAGATACGCTAAATTTACCCCCTCATTCAAATCACTTAAGGAGGTCTCCAGATTATTTGCAGATACCAGATCTCCGATTGCTACACTGTATCTTTGGGCCACATAATAATTCCCGGCGGCGGAAATTGCCAGAAGCAGCAGAGCGAAAAAAACCACAATGCTATAACCAACCACATATTTTTTTCCCACTGTATTTAACAGCCGCTTTTTTTTCATCCTATAACCTCATTGTAATTATCCGCTGTCAGCCAGTGAATATCCGTATAGATTGTCTTGGTACTGTAGGAACCATTTTGAATATAACCGGCAATCTCTTCCACAATCTTTCTTCCCATTTGATTTGTATCCTGTTTTATAATCCCATCCAAAACACCTCTCTTCACTCCTTCATACGCATCAAAGCCAATGATATATTGATATTCACTGCCATGCTCCGCATGTACGGATTCTAAGGTTACTCCGCCGGTTCCCTCCAGGCAGACCAGTATATCTGCCTCCTGACTTAATTCACTGTACAAACGCATAAAAGTAAGCCCGTCATAATGATCATATTTTACATCCAGAAGCTGGATTTCCGACACATCCGCCACGGCATTCTTAAGTCCCTCCAAGCGCTGCTCCAGATTCGGATAACCGGGAGCTCCTGAAACAACTCCAACCACTGTTTCACCCTCAGTCATTGCAATCAGCTGTTCCCCCAAAAGCTTACCTGCTTCATAATTATCTGTTCCAATATAAAGCTCATAAGGAAATGCTTCCATATCTGTATCCACACAAATAATTTGGATACCTTCCTCATGTGCCTCTTTCAGCGCTTCGCGAAACTGAGGATTCTCATTCCCCTGCACCACGATCACATCTACTTTCGCCGCAGTCTGCTGACGCAAAAGATCTGTCATTTGTGCAATATTATAATTTAATTTCGGTATCAGCGTCCGTATATCAATATTATACAACTTTCCAAGCTCTTCTTCTTCTGCTGCGATCCCCTCTGCGATTAAACTCCAGTATCCGTCATCCCGATGGGGCAGAATGACGGATACTCTTGTTACCGGATATTTATTTTTTTCTGCTGCCTTTCCTCGGCTGAAGAAAACCACAGCTGTAACCGCAGAAAACAGTAGGATCAGGAAAAACAATATTGCTGTTCTCTTTTTTCTGTTTGTCATTCCTTCTGCTTCCTTTTTTCTTTATAACTACTGCACAAAATCTGGCACATTCCTTTTGCATACAATTCAGATATCGGTCTTTCTAGTTCTGGGAGGCGTACTTCCTCATATCCAAAGCAACCGCCACAATGATGATCAAACCTTTAGCAATGTTCTGCCAATAAGAACTTAAACCAACAAAGGTAAGTCCATAGCTGATCACACTGAAAATCAACACGCCCAGGAAAGCTCCCGGTACATTTCCAATTCCTCCCGTAAAGGAAGCGCCTCCAATAATACAGCTTGCAATAGCATCCATCTCATATCCCTCTGCATAAGTGGCATTAGCGCTTCCCGTTCTGGCAGCCAGCATCAGTCCTGCCAAAGATGCAAGAGCGCCGGAAAGCATATACACAAACATATCAATCTTAAATACATTGATGCCTGCCACCTTAGCAGCTTCCCGATTTCCGCCTGTCGCATAGATATTTTTGCCCAGAGTTGTCATATTCAAAATAACAAATACAATGATCATTACCACAAACGCAACGATGATCAGATAATTAATTCCCATGAAAGAGCCGGTTCCAAATTTCATGAAATCTTCTCTGTAGCCTGCTAACGGCTGAGAATTGTTAGGCTCCTTTTTCAAAAACAGCAGCGTTCCGCCGTAGATAATCAATTGAAGGCCCAATCCAGCCAAAAATGCAGGAACTTTTAGCTTAGAAATAATGATGCCCGTAATTGCACCCGAGATCATACCTACTAACAGAGATGCCAAAATGGGGACAATCAACGGCAGCTCCGGCAGCGAAGGCCAAAACTTTAAATAGTAAGTAGCCTGCTGTGCCAAGGTGCCGGATATAACCGCTCCCAATCCTGCCAGACGGCCCACCGTCATATCCATTCCGCCTGCCACAATCACCACCAGCATTCCCATGGCCAACAAAATCTTCGGTGCACTCTGGATCAATACGTCACTGAGTACACGCACTGAGAGAAAGGATGGTGAGATTACAGTAATTACCACAATCATAAGCAACAGGCAGATATACAGCATATTATCTACCAAAATCTTTGAAAAATTTTTTGACTTCATTTCTTTTCCTCCCGACCTGCTTCATACGTACTGGCATACAGCATAATTTTTTCATCTGTCACTTCTGAACCTTCCAGAATACCGGACATACGCCCCTCACACATTACCATAATCCGATCTGACATTCCCATTAGTTCCGGCATCTCTGAGCTGATCATAATCACACATTTTCCAGCCTGGGCCATCTCTTCCATCAACTCATAAATCTCATACTTAGCGCCCACATCGATTCCCCTGGTAGGTTCATCTAAGATCAAAATATCCGGCTCTGTCAAAAGCCAGCGCCCAAGAAGTACCTTCTGCTGATTTCCTCCAGACAAAGTTTTAATCGCTGTTTTCAAACTGGGGGTCTTAGTTCTCAGCCGATCTACATATTTTTGGGCATCCAGATTCCGCTTCCCATAATCCAAAAATGGCGTTCCATATTTCCGGTATCTGCCCGGATTTACGTTTTGTTCTGCCACTAAAGTATTATCTGCAATAGAAGCGGGACCAATAATACCAGTCTTTCTTCGATCTTCTGTCAGGAGAGCCATTCCATTTTGGATTGCATCGATAGGTCTATGGATCTGTACTTCCTTCCCACGAATAGAAACTTTTCCTTCAGCAATGCTGTGCAGTCCAAATAAAGCCTCCATCAATTCGCTCCTCTGAGATCCTACCAAGCCTCCGATTCCAAAGATTTCTCCTTTTCTGACAGAAAAACTCACATTCCGGAAGGATCTGGGATTAGAACTGGTAAAATTCTCCACGCTCAAATATTCCTCTCCCGGAGTATGATGTTTTGCAGGAAATCGATCATTCATCTCTCTTCCAACCATTCGGCTAACAATGGTATCTGTTGTCATTTCACTGGCCGGCCAGGTGCCTACATTCTGTCCGTCCCGCATGATTGTAATCTCGTCAGAAATCTCCAAAATTTCATCAATCTTATGAGAAATGTAGATGATCGCTACATTTTCTTCCTTTAACTGCCGGATGATACGAAATAAAATTTCCGTCTCTGTCTCTGTTAAAGAAGAGGTGGGCTCATCCATAATAATAATCTTTGCTCCAATGGAAACTGCCCTTGCAATCTCAATCAGCTGACAATAAGAGGTGGAAAGCTCTGATACCTTCTGTTTTGGATTGATATCCAATCCCAGCCTGTCAAAAACTTCCTTCGTCCCTTTATAAAGGGCATTCATGTCCACCCAGCTGATACCGGCGATTTTCCTTTCTGGAATCCTTCCAATATAAATATTTTCAGCCACCGTCTGAGGCCGTACCGGATGCAGCTCCTGATGGATCATGGAAATACCAAGATCCATTGCGTGACGCGGATTGTGAATCGTCACTGTTTTTCCGTCCACTGCAATCGTACCTTCATCCGGAGAATAAATACCATAAATGCATTTCATCAATGTGGATTTTCCCGCTCCGTTTTCTCCCATAAGGGCGTGTACTGTTCCCGGGCGCACCCGCAAAGATACCTGATCCAGAGCCTTCACCCCTGGAAAGGTCTTTGTAAGCCCCTGGGCTTCTAAAACATATTCCGAACCACTCATACAATTTTCTCCCATTTTTTCAGACTATCCTTCTTTGTCCGTCTTCTAACTTATGTAAGAAAGAAAGGGCCCCACTCTGCAGAGCAGACAGCCGGACCCCTTTAATTCTGTGTCACCGCACATATTCTTTTCATCTGTTGAAAGTCCAGTATATCAGACTTTTATTTTAAAAACTGGTGTCGGTAATATCGTAATTCGCATCTTCCAGATTATCTGCAGTAATGGAAATATAGTCAATCAGAAGCTTATGGCCTTCCACTGTCACGCCATCAATTCCAATACTCTCAGTAGTTACTTCCTCACCGTTTTCCAGAAGATACATCAGTTTATAAATAGATTTAGCCAATTTTACCGGATTGTTTAAGCTAGTCTCCAGAAGAGTACCTGCTTTAATAGCTTCGCAGCCTGCTGCCGTTGCATCTACGCCTACTACCGGAATAGTGTTTGTTTCATCCGTAAAGTATCCGTGTGCCTGCAGCGCTGCAATAGCCCCCAGCGCTTCATCATCATTATCTGCAATGATACAGTCAATATCATCACCAAAGTTGGACAACAAAGCCTCCACATTTTCCTGTGCCTCTGCACGCTGGAAATTACAGATCACTCCGTTAATCACATCGCCGCCCTTTACACCAGTCACATCATCACCGCCAATGCAGGTTCCCAGCTCATATCCAGCTGCCTCGATAGCTGCAAGGCTGTAGGAAGAGCGATTGATCGTATCGCTGAAAGTAGGAATACCCTGAAGCAGAATATAGTCCACCTTCCCGTTGCCGTTTCTGTCCCAATTTTCATTTGTTTCAAAATAATCTACCAAAGCATTGCCCATATTCTCACCGGACTGGCTGGAAACAGAAGATACATACCACAAATTCTCATTTCCCTCGAAAGCTGCATCAGACGGGCAGGTAGTATTGGCAAAAATACCTACTACACCCTTTTCCTTCATAGTCGCTGCGATCGTATCTGCTGCTGCCATATTGATATTATTCAATACCAGATACTTTACACCCTGGGTGTAAAAGTTATTCACATTGTTGTCCTGTACTGTAATATCATTTTCACTGTCTGCATCTGTGATGGCAATAGTTCCATCAGCTGCTGCCACGTTGTTCAAACACTGACGGGCATTGGCAATAAAAGTATCTGCAAAATTATACCATACCACACCTGCTTTGGCACCTTCTGCCATAGCAGTTCCGGCAAACATGGTAGACATCATGCTGGCTGCAACTAAAAGACTCACAATTTTTTTCTTCATAGTAAACCTCCTGTTTTTCGGCTCTTTCTTTGCCGTTCTCTATTTGATGTGGAAATTATACCATGGATCGGAGTCTGATAAAATTCAACAATTTTGCAAAACCATTGCAAAAAATTGCGAAAAAAAGGACGCTGCAAAATCCATCGGGATTCGAATTTTGCAGCATCCTCATCTAAGCTTTCGCTTCTCTTTTTTATTTACTCTGCTTTTTCAAAGATGTAAGCGTAAGACCACTCTGCGTCAGCATCTTTCTCAATGTGATCCTCAGAGTAACCTACGATCAGCTGTCCGTCCGCATTCAGTCCGATCACGTCAAACAGCTCCATGTCATCGATCTCAACACCGGTAAGCACGTCAAAGAAAACGCCCTCGTCATCGTCGCGGATCTTGAAACGGTTAGCGCCTGCAAATTCACAGTCACCCTCACCCTTTACGTTCACTACGGTCCAGTCTTCCCATTTTGCGGAACACTTATAATCCTCTACATCAATGTCATCATGGTTAAAGGACATGGTTCCGCTTAAGCCGATGGCATCTGCGTGGATGTAAGCAGCCTCGTCTACCAGCTTGTTGGCATCTGTACTCTCGGAAAGATCCTTGATCTCCAGAGTGCAGGCATCCTCAGGAACGGTAAGAAAACCATCATCAGCCGTATAAGCCTCTGCCAGAGTCCAGGTTCCCACATAATCTGCAGGTGCTGCCTCATAGTTCAGTTCCATGGATACCTCTGCTGCCTCCTCTGCAAATGCAGCGGGAGCAACTGCCATTGCTGCCACAAGAGCAATCAAAAGTTTCTTTTTCATAATAAGTCTCTCCTTTCATAATCATGAAGCAATGGGCTGCCGCAGCATACATCCTGCGGCAGCTCCACTGATAAAGCTATCATAGCCTATTTTTTCATTTTTTGCAATTCCTGTTTCTGCCATTATGCCTCATAGCTCAGACCAAACCATGCGCTGTATACGTTTCCGTCAGCATCCTGGTAAGCGTAGCTTCCAGAAGGAGACTGTGCCAGAACATCCTCTGCAATGTACTGATCCTTGTCGTATCCCGGAACATCGTTCGGAGATACGCAAACCGGATAAGTAGTTCCGTCAATATCAGTATCATTTACAGCAATTACTTCGTTACAGGAAACCATGGTTACCGGAAGTTTTCCGGTGGGATTGTAAGCGCCGGTCAGAACATCTACCCGTGCCTTTACGGAAGTTCCGAAGGAACCGATCAGAGCGTCACAGTAGGGCTCTAAGTTGGTAAGGATCCAGGGGTTGGAGATGTTGATGGAACCGATCACGATACCGCCATTTGCATGAACGGTCTCTGCCATCTCTGCCATATCATCAGCGTCCAGAACAGTAGTCACTTCTACCACTTCGCCGTCCTTCTCCTGAGTAGCCGGATCTACATGGTCTACTTCCACGCCGTCTACCAGCTCCAGAACTGCCATGTTCTCAGCAGACTGAGAAATTCCGCCGGGAACTACATCCAGGATCAGAATATCCGCATTCTCTTCGCTGTCTGCCATGGTGTAGCCAGCTGCCTCTACAGCTGCTGCCCACTTCTCCAGAGTCTCCTCGTTCTCACCGTCAGCGGTGAAAGATGCTACGAATACGCTCTTGGAAGTATCTGCCAGAGGAAGGGTTCCCTCATGGTTCTTCATCAGAACAACAGACTTCTGGTTCAGCTCAGTCTTCATAGCTTCCAGTGCTTCTGCATTCTCTTCTCCTACCGTCTTGCTTGCTGCTGCATCACGATAAGGATTCTCAAACATACCCATGTTCATGAATGCAGTCATACGGTTGGTGGTAGCACGGTTAAATGCTTCCTCAGTCACCTGACCGGAAGTAACCGCTTCTGTTACATCCGTCAGATCTACCGGACCGAAACCATCGCCGATTACGTCACAGCCATTGTTGATTGCTTTTGCGTAACGCTCTGCCGGAGTCAGATCCTCCGTTCCCCAGAACTGATTGGAAATGATATTGGAATCAGAGTTAACGAATCCGGTAAAGCCCATGGTATCTTTCAGGAGAGTCTGAAGAACAACGGGGCTGTAAGCGCTTCCCAGCTCCTCAAGAGGAATGTCCACGCCCTTGTAGCTCTGAGCTACGCTTCTTGCATCGCCTGCAACGCGGCTGTAGCTGGGCATGATGCCTGCAACGCCTGCGTCAATAGCAGCCTGGAAACCAACCAGCTGATAATTCTCCAGAGAACCTTCGGTAGAGTAGATACGCCACTGACCCATTCCATAGTGAGACTCAAAACCGTTCTGAGCTGCGCCGTCTCCGGGGAAGTGCTTCATGATCAGACCAACGTCTCCGTCCTGAGCACCGTCGGTACCATGCTGATATCCAACTACCAGAGCGTTGGCAATACCTGCCATTACTTCCGGAACCTCTGTGTAAGTACCGGAGTTACGGCTCCAACGGGGATCTGTGATCAGGTCAATCTGAGGACCGTACATCTGGCGGATACCCTTGGCATCCCAGATGGCTGCATCCAGCTCTGCAAATTTCTGGATCACATCATAGTTTTCATCTCCCATAGCTGCTGCTGCAAATCCCTGGGGTGCAGGATATCCGCTGAGCATGGGATTGGAAATCAGGTCAAAGGGAATATTCACTTCACCGTCTGTCACAGCTGCAAACTCTGCCATCATGTTCAGAGCATTGTTAAACAGTGCGCCAGTCTCGGTGTCGGTATCCTTACGGATAACGCCGGAACGGATATCTCCCTTGGTTACCGTGTCATAAGAAAATGCCTCAGCCATAGCTGCCATGGGATTTGCTTCTCCCTCGGTCTCAGCCTCAGTCTCCTCTTCCTCAACCGGCAGAGCCAGCAGCTGGGAGAGAACTACATTTCCTTCTTCATCGTAAACGCCGTCTTCTACTGTAGTAGCTCCCGGGCTTGCCACCAGGGCATTTTTCAGAAGACCGATACGCTGTTCCTGGCTCATCTTGCCAACCAGATCTGCCACACGCTCTTCTGTGGATAATCTCCAGTCCTCAAATACATCCAGCTCCTGGTCATTATCGCTGTCCTTAAAATACTTGCCATCCTGCTGAATCACACCTACCAGAGTCACTCCAATGGTGGGACCATCCTCGTTCTCATAGAAAACAGGGGCCATGTACTCCTCCGGGCACTCGATTCCATCCTCCACAGTGTAGGGCGCAGCAATATATTCTTCTGCGGCCTCAGCTCCGGCTACGGAAGCCAGGGACACTGTCATGGATGCAGCTGTCAGCACGCTGACAACCTTCTTCACATTGTTTTTCATACTTGTCCTCCTTTGACACTATTGTTCCATGAAACCAATGTACACCCCATCGGTTCATTGATAATAAGATACCATACTTTTGCACAAAAAAAAAGGGCGCCCCTTTTGCAGGAACACCCGTTTTTTCGTCGCAATCGTTTTGTTTTTGTCGCGAACCACCTCTTATTTTGCGTAAGTGGAAATGTGTTTTGTGAAATATGCTGTTTTCACCGCGGACAAAAATTCCCGTTCCTTTTTTCCGCATCAACGGTCATTTTTTGTTCCCATACGCATGGAAATAGTGAGACGAAAAATACCATTCTCCGCCTGAATCACTGCGCTGCCCCCATGAGTCTGGGCAATGGACATAATGGAGCTCAAACCGAATCCATGATGCTGCTCCTCCTCCTTGGTGGTCACCGGAATACCGTTCTGGAAGTTTAACTCATGCTCAAAATAATTTTCCGCCACCAGAATCACCATATCCTGATGTCTGGCCGATTTCAGGCAGATAAAGCGTTTCTCCGGATGTGCCACATTCTCCATACCTTCCAGTGCATTATCCATAATATTTCCAAAAAGCGCATAGATCTCCATTTCTGACAAAAAGGAAAACAGGGTTCCGTCAATAATATAGGTAAAGCGAATCTGATTGGCGGAACAGATGATATTTTTCTCTGTCAGCACCACATCCAGACTCTTATTTCCCGAATCAATCACGGTATTATACTCATCAATGGAATCTCTCAGCCGGTTTAAATACTCCTGAAACTGGCGCTGTCCTTCCGCAGACTGAAGCCTTGCAATCTGATGCTTCAGATCGTGGCATTTAATCTGCAAAGACAAAATTCCTTTCCGGCTGATCTCATAATACTGCTGTTTGCTGCGGAGAAAGTTCTGCATACTGATATTCTCCTGCTGCTGCAGAACAAGGTAAGCGCTGGTAACCAGAAACGCATAGTTCACCAGACAGTACAAAAGCGCGGCCAGGAAAAACAGCACGTCCTCCCGGCTGTCATTGTTGCTTAGCAGCTGATAGGTAAACTCCAGAAGCATCTGACTGGAAAGCACCACCAAAAATAACGTATGAATATACTTTTTAGGAAATGTAATGGAATATTTTACCAAATGCCAGTAAAATCTGTGACAGCCAATGCTGATGGCGATATACAGCCCGTAGGAGAGCAGAGACTGAAAAGGACTTCCATTCACCCATCCTGCATCCTGGCTCACCGGAATGGTGGAGATCAATTTCAGCGCATCCCAGCAAATTCGGTATACCGTCAGCACCATAATGCTGTTAAACACCGCCTCCTCCCTGGTCACCTGATAACAGCACCGGTAACAGATCACATACACCAGCGTCAGGAGCATAATATATATGCTGTATCCAAAAGCCATGGGCAGCCGTTTGGTACAAAACTCCTCCAAAACGAAGCGTATGCACCAGCTGGTAAAACACAAAGCCCCGCCGCTGGCAAGAAGCTTCGCCGCCCAGGCCCGCTGTTTTTCTTCCCTCTGCCAGATCACCATCTGTATAAAAAAAATCACTCCTGTGGAAATCCGCCAGTCAATCTGACGGATCCACCAAACTGACTCCATCATAAGCGTTTCCCCAGATAATTGATGAACCGCTGCTCGATCTCTTTCTGATGAGATTTGGAGATCTGGATCCTGACTCCGTTTACCTCCAGATAATCACTCTGGAGCCGCTTTACATGACGCATATTCACCAGATAAGAACGATTGCATTGGATAAAATGATGGCCTTCCAGCTTCTTGCGCACCTCGCCAAGCTGTCCTCTCACCTTATAATCTCCCTGTTCTGTATGGTAGATCAGATCGTGATCATACACTTCCACATAAAAAATACTGTTGGAGGTAATGCTCACAATCCCGTTGGAGGTTTTCAGAGCCAGCGTAATGTTCCGATAGTCATTGATCCGCTTAATGGCCTTGTCCAGCACCCGGTCAATGGAAAACTGATCAATGGGCTTGATAATGAAATCCATGGCGTCCACCTCATATCCCCGGATGGCAAACTGCGCCATATGAGTCACAAAAATCAATTGCGCTTCTTTATTCACCATGCGGAGAAAGCGGGCCACATCCAATCCGTCCATCTCTCCCAGACGGATATCCAGGAACACAATATTGTACAGTTCCCGGCTGCGGATAAATTCTACTCCGTCATGATAACGGTAAATAATATATTCTTCCTGCCGGGACTGAAAATAATGCTCCACAAAATTTACCAGATCATCCATTTCCTGTTTGTCATCATCTACAACTGCAATCAGAAGCATACCATTCTTCCCCTTTTCCTTCTCTAAACCTTTTCCATCGCTCCCTTGATGTTGGGTGCAAAAGATGCCAGACAAACTGCTTCCTCCTACTCTCTCCTGCAATTTCTGCATCTTCCCGTATTACAAAAACCGCCAAAGCCTATTTGGTCTTTTTTTATCTTCCCATATAGTCTTTGACGGTTTCTCCGCCATCTTATTATTTAATTATAATATAAACCGGCTTATTTTACAAACGTTTCCTTTGTTTTTCCACAAAATCCGCAAAACGTTACTGTTTTTCCCTAGCGAAACTCCTTAGGCACCTGATCCATGGTCTGGTACATTGCCATAGCCTCTTCCATGGTCTTGCCCTGAGCAATCGCCGCTTTTCTGGCCGCATTCACTGCCTGGATCTCTTTCATCTTCTCGCCGGTAAGCGAATATCCCTTCATGGCGATCAGCGTTGCGATCCATGCCACCATAGGCACAATGCAGAACAGGGCAATCACCACCCAATTCATGCCGGGAGCATAGGGCGTCTCTGCGGCAGGAAGATCCTTCAGTCCGATAAAGGAAACTGCCAGCGCCACCACGGTAGTCGCCAAAGAGGACACCAGCTTGTCTACCAGGCTGAACAACGTTCCCATAATGCCGGGAATGTATTTTCCGGAACGGTAGGTCTCATAATCGGAGCAGTCAGCCACCATGGGGATGGGCATATCTGCTGTGGAATAATAAGCGCCGTAGCCGATGCCAAAGAAAATAATAAACAGGATGGTGTACAGGTTAATGCCTCCCTCGCCAAAGAAGGAAAGATTGAAGGCCGGATTGCCCTGCTTCCAAAACAGCAGCAGACCCAGAACTCCCACATACATAATCAACGCCAGCCGCACATACTTCTCCAGGGAAGCCTTCTGTCCATGCTTCTGAGAAGTGCGGATGGTGAGCAAGAAGAAGGGAGCAGAACAGGCATAACCCAGTACCATCATAGGCAGGTACAGTCCGTCATAATTTCCCATCATGGATCCGTAGAGCATACACAGCACAGATACGTTGGTGGCAATGGCCAGAGCCAGCTTACAGCCTGCTCCCGCAACCATCAGGCGCTGCATAGGCTTGTTCCCCTTGATGATCTGAATGTATTCGGAGATTTTCACTTTTTCAGCGCTCTCCCCGCCGATACCAAAGTACTTGGGCTGATCCTTCTCCCAGATACCAATTACCGCAAGTACGGTGAGCACAATCGAAATCAAAATGCCAAGAGGCGCAATGACACGGTAAAACTCTGCAGTATTGTAATCTCCTACATTAGAACGGATAATGGGAGCCAAAAACTGCATTACGCCCATACCGATGAGGCTGCCGATGGTATTAAACAGCGTAAACATGGGCCGCTGTTTGGGATCGTTGGTGAGAACCGTCTGTCCGGAACGGGTACAGGAGGTCTGAAAGGTATAACCGATCACCCAGATAAAGTACAGCACTACAAACATGACATACCGAAGCCACATCATGGTTTCCGGAATCATGGGTGTGAGCATGTACAGCACCAGAATACTCACTGCCATAATCGCGTTTCCAAGAACCATGAAAGGACGGAACTTACCGAATTTGCCGCTGGTGCGGTCGATCATGGCTCCGATGATCGGATCCGTGATGGCGTCGCACAGGCGCATGGCCGTCACCATAATAGTAGCAAATGCCATCAAAAGGCCCAGCACTCCATTGCCGAACATGGCAATGTAGGAGAGCACCAGAACAAAATAAACATTGGTGGCACCGTTATTCAATGGAAAAAGTGCCAGCTGATAAGGCTTGGCCCGATTGACAGCCTCCTGTCCGGCCGCCTTGGTGGTCTCTTTCATAAATAAAAGCTCCTTTCTTATCTTCGTTTCCGTCACTAGACGGGATTACACCCAGTTGCTCTTCTGACGGTTTTTCTCCTTTTTCAGCCGATAAGCCGGATTAGGAGCGTTTACTTTTTTAAATACGGCCTGATCCTTCTGATCGCCGGCCTGGGCCTCAATGCAGCTTACCGCCTCCAGAGGAACCTTAAAGGTCACGATCCGGTCCGCATCTGCCTCTCCCACCAGCTTGCCGTTGCAGAACAGCTTCACATGGGGCTGGTTGGTATACACGGTGATCTTGGTGCTGCTTCCTGTCCGGTCTTCCATCCGTTTTCCTGCGATATGGACAAAAGGATCCTGGCTCCAGAATGCCTTATACAGATAGAAGCTGTCCTTTTTGATCTTCCGGTCAAAGGTTACCAGACCCTTGTGATTCATTCCCGGCTCGCCGCCCTGATCTCTGGCGTCTGCAGCAAAATCGAACATATTCCACACATAATTCCCCCACATATAGGGATGACGCTCAAAACAGCGGAGCATAAACTCATGATACTTGGCCTGATATTCCTCCGAATGATCCCCTCTCCTGGGCTTCTCCGAGTGAAGATTGGTCATGGCCTCGCAGCCATACTCCGAAAAACACAGCGGACGTTTGGGATATACCAGATGGAAGAAGTTAATCCACAGATCATTCAAAAACAGTCCCGGCACATACCAGCCCAGATACAGATTCCAGCCCACCAGGTCTGTAATATGCGCCACCTTGTTGAAAGGACCGCACATGGCATAGCAGGCAAGGGTGGTAAGGCGGGTGCTGTCCATCTCATGGCAGAGATCATTGAGCATTCTGTGGTTGTCCAGCATATCCTTCTTATCCTTGGTGGAAATCGTGATCTCATTGGACACGCCCCAGCAGACAATGGATGCATGATGATAATTCTGAACGATCAGCTCTTTCATCTGAGATACGGTATTCTCCCGTCCCTTAGGCAAATGCTCGGAAATATAGGGGATCTCCGCCCATACTACGAAGCCCATCTCATCGCACTTATCATAAAAATACTGACTGTGCTGATAGTGAGCCAGACGGATGGAATTGGTTCCCATCTCCCGGATCAGCTCCAGATCCTGATCGTGTTCGTTGGCGCTCAAGGCATTTCCCAGAGCCTTTCGGTCCTGATGGCGGGAAACGCCCCGAAGAGGATAGCTGCGGCCGTTCAGGAAAAATCCCTTATCCTTGTCCACATAGAAAGAACGAAGCCCGAAGCGAAGCTGTACCTCATCCACCAGGATCCCGCCGTCCTTTAACTGCACCACAGCCGTATACAGATAGGGATCTGCAATGCCGTCCCATTTATGGGGATTATCCAGAGAAAGCACCGCCTTTGGGCCTTTTCCAAAGGCAGCTGCTTTTCCCTCCTGATCCAGGATCATCACTTCCACAGAAGCCTCCGGAGCATTGTTCCAGCTCTCCACAGTCACAGTGGCCTGATTCCCCTCCAGCACAGGAGTGAGCTTTACTCCCTTGCCTCCATAAAAATCCATGTCAAAATGCTTTTTATTTACTACGATCAGCTTTACATCCCGGTAAATACCGCCATAGAAAGTAAAATCTGCTTTCTGGGGATATACATGGTCATTGACACTGTTGTCCACAGACACGGTAAGCTGGTTTTCTTTCTTAAGAAGCCCTGTCACCTCCACCCGGAAGGTGGAATAGCCGCCGTCATGATGGCAGCAGGCGGTTCCGTTTACTGTCACATCCGCAGTGGCGTTGACTCCGTCAAATTCCAGATACACGCACTCGTTTTCAGCGTCAAACTCCGGCGCCAAAAAAACAGTATCATAGGTGCAGGTACCCCGGAAATAATCATTTCCTCCGTCCTGCCCATCCAGATTGTTCCAGGTGTGGGGAAGGCGGATCCGGGTCTTAGTTTTCCCAGGAGCGGCAAACTGCCACTCCTGATTTAAGAGACTTTCCCGTCTTATCATAGTTCTCCTTTCCTAGTCCTGCTTCTTCTTTTTCAGGCTGATGCCTGCAATATCCAGAATCAGAAGGACAATGCCAAGAATAGAAAGAGCCAGCAGCACATACTGTGCAGTAGTCAGTGCCGTGGACCACCAGGGCGTTACCTGAACAATCTTGGTGTCGGCGCTGATGCCGTCCATTCCTCTGGAATGTACCACAGTGTACAGGATGCGGTGAGCGGACTCTCTCATAGCTCTTGCCAGAGGCGCATTCTCCTCAGAAGCCTCGGGAGCATACTTGGCAAACTCAAATCCAAGATCTGTTGCAGCTCCTTCTACCTTTGTTCCGCTTACTCCGGGATAGTTATCCGGAATATCGTTTCCAGCCAGCACCTCATGAGGTTTGGACATATAGCTTGCATCATACATATCGGTCACTGCAAATCCGCTCATTCCAGCCTCGCCTCTCAGCCATGCAGTCTGAAGATCATACATAGCGCCGGACCATACTGCACCCAGACGGTTGAAGGCTGTCATCACGCATTTTGCATCTGCATATACAATAGGAAGCTCGAAGGCTCTCAGATACAGTTCCCGCAAAGCCTGCTCATTACACCAGGTACCGATACCCTGACGCTGCTCTTCCTGATCATTTAATACAAAGTGCTTGTTGTACACATACACGCCCTTGGACTGGATCGCCTTGGTCTCAGCCGCTGCGATCAGACCGGTTAAAATACCGTCCTCAGAGTAATACTCAAACACACGGCCTGCGTAGGGCGTTCTGTGGATATTCAGACCAGTTCCGTAGAAACCGGCATAGCCTGCCCACATAGCATCCTCACCGATGAGGGTTCCTACCTCCTCGACCAGCTTGTCATTGAAGGTAGCTGCAAGAATTCCGTTACAGGGATAACAGGTACCGGTTAACGTCTTATCCGGGTCGTTGGTCTGGTTTGCATAGCCGTTGGGTCCGATGTTATAAGCCTGAGTCACACCGCTGGGACCGTTGTGATCCAGAGTCTCCGGCTTACCAATCTCCTGAACTGCCACTGTCATACGAAGTCCCACTGCGCACAGCTTGCTCAGCTGCTGGAAAGTGAGCTGATCCAGGAAGTCATCCCACTTGGGATCATCGTATGCAATCTCATTGCCAGCCTCGTCCTTCAGCATATCAATCAGCTGATACTCGGTTTCCTCAGAGCCCATTACCGGCCAGTCTCCATCATTTTCCGGAAGATCCGCATCATCCAGCACTGCATCGGCTGCAATCTGATCCGTCATGGCCAGCTTCACATAGTTGGTGTTGTATCCCTCGTCATCATCCGGGGTGAACAGCATGGTAGTTCCTTCCCAGTCATTTCTGGAAACATAGGTGACAGAGTTATCTCCCCTTCCTTCGTAACGGTTGATATCTGCCGCTGCGAACAGACTGGTTACATCGTTTCCGGTACCGTAAGCCTTGGAGTAGGTGGTGTTGTCAAACTCATACTCCACGCTGTAGGTCATATCCTTATTTCCATCCTCAGTCATGCCGTCAGCAGCCTTTTTGCCTTTGGCAGCCAGGATATTGTTCACTGCCGCATGGGCGTTGTCCGCTGCGGTAAAGTAATAGGTACCCTCATCCAGAATGTATACGCCGCTGTTGTAAGCGTCATAGGACGTAAGGAAGTATTCCGGTACCTCCACGGTTACCGTCTCGCTGGCACCCGGTTCCAGAACCTGGGTCTTGCCGTATCCTACCAGCTCCACTGCAGCCTTCTCGATCTGATTTTCTTTATCATACTCAGTGTAAGGCTTCTGGGCATAGATCTGTACCGTCTTCTTTCCGGCCACATCACCGGTATTGGTCACATTCACGGTCACAGTATAAGCAGTATCCATGCCTTCGCCGCTCTTTTCCACCTTCATATCAGACAATTCAAAGGTAGAATAACTTAAGCCGTAACCAAAGGGATAGGCTACCACATCCTCATATTCAAAATCCCCGGCCTTGGGAGTTCCAAGAACCACGTCCTCATATCTGGTCTCCGTATACCGGTATCCCACGTAGATACCTTCCTGGTAAACAACGTATGTATTGAACACCCGTCCATGGGAACCGAAATCATACTGGTCAGCGCCCTCATAGGTATAGCTTCCGAAATTGGCCATTGCAGGATCCAGCAGATTGTCCGTCCACCAGGTATCCGGCAGAGAACCGGAGGGGTTCACAGCTCCGGAAAGAATGTCAGACACTGCATACAATCCGGTCTGTCCTACCGAGCCAATCCACAGTGCTGCATCGATGCCGTAGTCTTCATCATTGATAAATTCTGCTGAAATGGGATTTGCACTGTTGATGAGAACTACAATGGAGGAAATCTTTCCCTCATCTTTTAATTCCTTCAGGCCCTCCAGCGTGGAGCGCTCATTTTTGTTCAGCGTCAGGTAGTCGCCGTTTTTACCGTCATCGTGATTTACACTCTTTAAGTCATTGGCCTCGCCGCCTACACGTCCTACCACGAAGATGGCAGTCTCTCCTTTTCCGAAGGAATCCACTGCATCCGACTTACTGATCTGTTTCCAGGATGCCTCGTTGATATTTCCTTCGTCAAAATCCCGTCCCTTTTCTTCCTCTACATACCAGTCTAAAAGAGCCTCGTTTACCACCGTAAACCCGCCCTCAGTCAGCACCTGGGTGTAGGAAGGAGCATCTGCGGAAGATACCGCTCCTGAACCTGTTCCACCATATACCGGAGAAATGGCGGTGGCTCCGAATAAAGAAACCTCTTTTTCTTTCAGGGGCAGGGTATTGTTCTCATTTTTCAGCAGAACGGCGCCTTCGCCTTCCACCTCCCGAACCTTTGCAAGACCTGCCGCCTTTAACTCCGCTACGGATTTGTATTCACTCTCATAATAGCGGGGATAAGCATTTTCATCCACCGGGCTTCCATCCTTGTTCACCATCTTGGAGGTGGAGATACCCAGAAAGGAATTGATCTGACCGGCAAACTCATTGGCAATGGAGTTGCCGAAATATACCAGCACCAGCAGCACTACCATGATGTTGGTAAACACCTTTTTCAGCGTTCTCTTTGTTGAGGACTTCATATGCAGTCTCCTCTCTTTCCTCAAAAATATTCTTATTGTTGGCTTTAACTTCCTCGTACTGCTGCGTCTGCCATGCGGTAGCAATCCGCAAACGTTTTGTACCTCTTGCCGGCATCGCCGCCTGGAACCATCAAATGCGCAACCTCCGGCAGAAATCCTGTACAAAACATGTACCCGTAGTTCTCTTTATTATATGTAATTTTTCTTATTTTTTAAAGTCACTGCCCTTGTCGTGTATAATCTGCGGTTTGTCGCAAGGGGGTTTTGGGAATGCTCACGCAGTATATTCCCATTCGATCGCTGCTTTCTGTCGTATATTATGCTTTTTCTGTCGTAAACAGTTTATTTTTGTCTTTCCACGCCAAAATCTGCCTCTTTCATCAGTTTGACAGAAAACCCGTTCCATGCCATAATGTTTTTAGTCAAATGCGCCTTGCTGCTGATCATTCTATTGAGTTCAGGGAAAATGCGGTTCCCTGCAAGCGGAAAGGAGTTCATTTTATGATAACCAAAAAAGCCTCCGGCTTTTATGTCGGTGTAGTGGCTGCCCTGCTCTGCGTGGCATCCGCTGTGATGTATGGAACAAAAGTCAGCAAAATGCAGTACAAGGAGCCGATCTTCAACTCTACCGTATGCGTTCTGCTGGCAGCAGCTGCTGTGATCGGGCTGGCGATGCTGCTGATCAATAAACTGGCCGGCTTTGCCCCTGTGATCTTATGCGCCGGCAGCGGCATTGGCCTTCTTATGGCTGCCCGCAAGATCATTTGGCCCATCGCGGATACCATCTACGGTATCGAGCCTTTCGCCCAGATCAACGAACTGCTGCTGTGCGTAGGCCTGATGGCCGCCAGCTTCGTAGTGTCTGAGATCGCCCTTTATCTGAAAAAGACAAAGACAGTAACCGCTAAGACAACAGCTGCCTAAAAATTTATAAAAAGGAGATGTTGCAAAATATTACTTCCGGTGGATTTTCGGGTGATTTTTCTCCGAAAAGATGGTATTTTTCGGAGAAAAATCACCCGAAAGGGTGCCACCGGCGGTGTTTTGCAACATCTCCTTTTTATTATGTCTAAAAAACAAAATATGCAAATTCATTTTAGATTGATCTGAATATCTCTCCATCCACACTTATAACATTTTCAACGGGTATTTTCTGTTTATCCATCATAACAATACACTTCTCATAGTCATCTATTTGCTTTACATTTCCGGTCAAAGAAAGATATGCTCCACCCGCTTTCCGAACATCTTGCTGAAAATATGTGACCGTAATTTCCGGCTTCTCTTTTAAGTGTTCCCGAATTATCTGAAGCTGCACATCCAACGCTTCCTGTTCATTTTCATCCAACTCAATACGTTCCTCTGTAAGCCGGGCTGTCTCTTTTATGGCAGAATCATAACCGGTCAGAGCAGCAAATGGAGAGAACTGAGCCGCGCGGTCAAGCATTGACATACGAAGTCTCTTAGGAGAAGTATGGTGTGGCAGATTGATAATACCATCGTATTTTCCCATAATGCTCACCCCTCAAAACTGGAATTTATATGTTTTTCTGTAAATAAATCATATCTACTAATTGAACACCACATTCATAAATGGGGTGTTCATAATTATCTATAAAGAAATTTTTAATACTGTGAGAGCGAACAAAACCGCATTTTTCATAAAAAGGAATGGTCCATGGACTATCTCCTGTACCAACTTGTAATATAGAATACTTACCTTTATATTTCGTAGCAATAAAGTCAATTAGCACTTTACCGTAACCCTTACCCTGATATTCTGGTTCAGTTGCAATATTTTTGATTTCAAGAACACCTTTCCCCTCGTCGGTCACTATACACTCACATTTAATCCCATTATCTTCCAACACATACATCGTTCCTCTGTCAATATATTGGTCTATCATGTTCTCTTGTTCATCGGCTAACAACAACAAGGGAAGAAATTGTTTTTTGTTCTCTTTAATTTCTTTTATTTCCATATCTGTCCCCCTCCCAAACTCTAATTTTCACATCTACGCCTTATGACCACCAATCTGCTGATTCCGGTCTTTGGCAGTCGCTCCTTCCTGTAGGTTCATACCTTTCAGAATAGCATTTTTACCGAATTTCTTTTTTATAGCTAACATTGTCTGCTGCATTTTCTTTTCACGCTCTAAGGCAGCATTTTCTTCTTCTCGTTGTTTTTCCAATTCATCATAATCGGTGAATAGTTCCAGCTGTTCTATTTGCAGATCGTTTAATAGCGATTTTTCTGGCACAACATGATTTGCCGCCATATTCAAACGCCGCACTAACAAGGATGGATTTACAATTCGATCATAAAGTTCCATCACCGCTTCTGTGATTAATTTTGCAGAAGAGGTTTGTCTCCCTATATTAGCCGTTCCATGAGAATGCTTTGGTATTTTCCGCCCATAGCTGTCAACTGTAATTGGCCCCCTATATGCTTTACTTCGCTTCAGATCTGTCAAATTTTCTATATCATATCCCACAGTAAGAACAATCTGGTCTGTGACCAGTCCTTTATCAACCAAATCCAAAGCAAGGAGATCAACCATTTCTCGAACCACCAATTTCGCCTTTTCCGACTCATACGGACAATGTAATACTTGACCTGAACCAATACTGTTCGAAGCGGGCTTATACTGTTTCACCTCAGCAATCGTACATGGTTCCCAGCCCCATGCATGATCGATCAACAGTTCCGCATTTACACCAAACAGCTTATAAAGTAAATCTTCGTTGTGAAAATCTGTTGGTTTCCCTACGGAGCAACGCGCAATATCACCCATAGTAAACAGTCCGTTTTCTTCCAGCTTCTTAGCATAGCCACGGCCAACCCTCCAAAAATCAGTAAGGGGACGATGATCCCATAACTGCCTGCGATAAGACATCTCGTCTAATTCGGCAATACGCACACCATCTTTATCTGCAGGTATATGCTTAGCTACTATATCCATCGCAATTTTAGCCAGATACATATTGGTCCCTATACCAGCTGTTGCCGTTATACCGGTTGTCTGATACACATCATGGATAATCTTCATGGCAAACTCATGGGCTGTAAGACCAGCTGTTTTGAGATATGTTGTCAAATCAATAAACACTTCATCTATAGAATAGACATGAATATCCTCTGGAGCGATGTATTTCAGATAGATATTATAAATCCGTGTGCTATGTTCCATATAATGAGCCATTCTCGGCGGTGCAGCAATATAGTCCAGCCGTAATGACGGATCCATCGTAAGTTCCCTGGCATTATACGATGAACCTGTAAAGCAATGGCCAGGAGCCTTCTGCAAACGGACAGAATTTGCCTGTTTTACTTTTTGAATTACTTCGAATAATCTGGCTCTCCCAGGAACTCCATAACACTTTAACGCCGGAGAAACTGCAAGGCAAATCGTTTTCTCTGTTCGAGACGTATCTGCCACAACAAGATTTGTTGTCATCGGATCAAGGCCACGTTCGATACATTCTACGGAAGCATAGAAGGACTTGAGATCTATGCAGAGATATATTCTATTTTTCATAATCACAAGCCCTCCTTATTCTTATCTTTTTGTTAACTCAAAACTGACAGATATCAAATTCTTTATAAGTTCATCAAGTTCTGGATGATCGTTTCATCTATATTACATTCCCGTTTATCTTTAAATGTATCCTAATACTATAACTCCTTTTATAAACCATAATAAATTTTATTTGATTTCATGAACGTTTATTTAATCGCCTACTATTCCGATCCATAAAACTCCAAAACCCTATTTCTAATGGATCCGCTCCAGCCGGCCATTTTCCATCTCATACACTTCATCGCAGAGCACATC
>CAJLNC010000027.1 GCA_905207905.1 uncultured Lachnospiraceae bacterium
TATCAACAATGTCGCTTGATTTTAGAGGACGCTATTCACGAAAACTGACATTTAACGGAGGAAGCACAATGTACAAGAATCATGAAGGATATCCGGATCCAGCCGCAGGAGCTGCGATCCATGAAGCGGACAGGCCGCCAGAAGATTACCGCAAGGCCGTCCGCATGATGCTCTTTACCGCGAAGTGCATGGGCTACCATGTGGAGGACACGATCCGGTTAAGAGACGAGAAGACAGGGAGGTTGTGGCCGTGAATGTACTTAAGGAAGTGGTAATTATTCTGTGGGCCATAACAGGGACGGTCAATCTGATACGGCATAACATTGACCGTTGGGATTACCTGATGGTCTGGGGTTCCCTGATGGCGGTGCTGATGATCTGGAGGTGATGTTATGCCGGGGCCAGTATATTATGACCTGTACGATTGTGGAAAGCTTGTAGGGCGGTACAGTGGCATTGAGCTGCAAAAGAGATTTGGCTGGAAGTGCAGGCCTCAGGTCGATAAGTACAGTGATATGGGGATCCTGTACCAGAAGCGGTACCTGATTGTCCGAGTGGATATGGAAACCTGGGCGGCTGAGTGGGATGAGGCCAGACAGAGGATTTTGAGGGCGAGGAGGTGATACCGTTGGACAAGCAGATATTGGAGCAGTACATAGATGCCTGCGAGCTGATTAAGGACACCAAGGATGAGATCCGGAAGCTGGGAACAGTCAACGTCAATGCCATTGAAGAATACAAAGAAGTTTCGGAACGTTATACGTTCCTGAAAGGGCAGCATGATGATCTGGTTGAGGCAGAGCAGACGCTGCTCGGCATCATAGAAGATCTCGACAGCGGCATGAGAAAACAGTTTCTGGAAAAGTTTGCGGAAATCCAGAAAGAATTCAATGCATCATTCAAGCACCTGTTCGGCGGCGGACATGGAGCTTTGGAACTGGTGGAGGATGAGGATATTCTCGAATGTGGCATCCGCATCATCGCGCAGCCGCCGGGAAAGAAGCTGCAGAATATGATGCAGCTTTCCGGAGGAGAGAAGGCTCTGGCAGCGATTGCTCTGCTCTTTGCCATTCAGAATTTAAAACCCTCCCCCTTCTGTCTGCTGGATGAGATCGAGGCGGCTTTGGATGAGAGCAATGTGGAACGGTATGCGGGGTATCTGCACAAGTTGACAAAGCATACGCAGTTTATTATTATTACACATAGAAGAGGAACTATGGCGGCGGCGGATCGTCTCTACGGTATTACCATGCAGGAGAAAGGGGTTTCTGCCCTGGTTTCTGTAAATCTGATTGAAGAGGAACTGGACAAATAATAGAAAACAAATTGGAGCAAAATGAGACAAATAATCTGGGAAGGGAAGGCGAAGGATGGAAGAGAAAAAGGGATTTTTTAAACGTCTGGTGGCAGGGCTGACTAAGACAAGAGACAACATTGTATCTGGAATCGATTCTATTTTCAATGGATTTTCCAGTATTGACGAGGATTTTTATGAGGAGATTGAAGAAATCCTGGTGATGGGAGATCTGGGCATCAACGCAACGGCCTCTATCATTGAGGATCTGAAGAAAAAAGTGAAGGAGCAGAATATTAAGGATCCTGCCCAGTGCAAGCAGCTTTTGATCCAGAGCATCAAAGATGAGATGAATGTAGGGGAGACGGCCTATGAATTTGAGAACCGAAAATCTGTGGTTCTGGTGGTGGGAGTCAACGGCGTTGGTAAGACCACCAGCGTAGGCAAACTGGCAGGCAAGCTGACAGAACAGGGAAAAAAGGTGGTACTGGCGGCAGCGGATACCTTCCGGGCAGCGGCAGGAGAACAGCTTACCGAGTGGGCCAGGAGGGCCGGGGTGGATATTATCACCGGTCAGGAAGGCTCGGATCCCGGATCTGTGATCTTTGATGCAGTGGCAGCGGCCAAGGCCCGGAATGCAGATGTTCTGCTGTGCGATACGGCAGGCCGGCTCCACAATAAAAAGAATCTGATGAATGAGCTGGGAAAGATTAACCGGATCATTGACCGGGAATATCCGGAGGCCTTTAAGGAGACACTGGTGGTTCTGGATGGCACCACAGGACAGAACGCCCTGTCCCAGGCCAGACAGTTTGAGGAGGTGACGGATATCACCGGCATCATTCTTACCAAGCTGGACGGCACTGCCAAGGGAGGCATTGCGGTGGCTATTCACTCAGAGCTGGGCATTCCGGTAAAATACATCGGCGTAGGTGAGACCATTGATGATCTGCAGAAGTTCAATGCGGATGAGTTTGTGAATGCATTGTTTGATGTGAAACATCCGGAACAGGAAACGGGATGTTAGTACAGCGAATATAACAGGACTTTACCATTCGTTGTACCAGAACAGGCAGTTTTGGACGGAATATGAAAATCACAGGAAGAGGAGAGACAGTTATGCTGACATTAGAAGCATTTGAGGAAGCTTCTGAGATCGTCCGAAAGGTGACCCAGGAGACCAAGCTGGTATACAGTGAGTATTTCAGTGCCCAGACAGGGAATAAAGTGTATTTAAAACCGGAAAATATGCAGGTGACAGGCGCATATAAGATTCGGGGTGCATATTATAAGTGTAGCACCCTGACAGAGGAGGAGCGGGCCAAGGGACTGATCACCGCCTCGGCGGGAAATCATGCCCAGGGTGTGGCCTATGCGGCCAGGGCTTTTGGCTGCAAGGCTGTGATCGTTATGCCTACCACCACTCCGCTTATGAAAGTAAATCGCACCAAAAGCTATGGTGCGGAAGTGATTCTTCACGGGGATGTGTACGATGAAGCCTGCGCCCATGCTCTGGAGCTGGCAAAGGAGAACGGGTATACTTTTATCCATCCCTTTGATGACCCGGCGGTGGCTACGGGACAGGGAAGCATTGCCATGGAGATCTTCAAGGAACTGCCTTTGGTAGATTATATCCTGGTTCCTGTAGGCGGCGGCGGTTTGGCCACGGGCGTATCGACTCTGGCAAAGCTTTTAAATCCCAAGATCCGGGTGATTGGCGTGGAGCCTGCCGGAGCGGCTTGTTTAAAAGCCTCCAGAGAAGCTGGAAAGGTGGTGACACTGCCTGGGGTGAATACTATTGCAGACGGAACTGCAGTCAAGACACCGGGAGAGCAGGTATTCCCCTATCTGCAGAAAAATCTGGATGATGTGATCACGGTGGAGGATGATGAGCTGATCGTAGCCTTTCTGGACATGGTAGAAAACCACAAGATGGTGGTGGAAAATTCCGGGCTTCTTACCGTAGCGGCATTAAAGCATCTGAATGTAAAAGGGAAAAAAGTAGTGTCTGTTTTAAGCGGCGGAAATATGGATGTGATCACCATGGCATCTGTGGTGCAGCATGGCCTGATTCAGAGAGACCGGATCTTTACCATCTCGGTACTGCTTCCGGATAAGCCCGGCGAGTTGGTGCAGGTGGCAGCCATTATTGCAAAGGAGCAGGGCAATGTGATTAAACTGGAGCATAACCAGTTTGTGAGCACAAACCGGAATGCGGCGGTAGAACTTCGCATTACCCTGGAGTGTTTTGGAACGGAGCATAAGGCCAAGATTGTGGAGGCTTTAAGAAAACAGGGGTATGATCCGAAGTTTGAGAATGCCAGCCTGTAATTGAGATACTGAGACAGAGAGGGAGTTTGACTGTGGAGACACAGAAGAAAGGGGATCTGACAACAGGTTCCATAGGAAAGAAAATGTTGTTTTTCAGCCTGCCGCTGATGGTTTCCAATTTGCTGCAGGTACTGTTCAACATGGCGGATATTGCAGTGGTGGGACAGTTTGCAGGATCCAGCGCCCTGGGTTCTGTAGGTTCTACCACCACTCTGGTGGGAATGTTTACCGGAGCGCTGATCGGAATGGGCGGCGGCATTAATGTGCTGGCCGCCAGATATTTTGGAGCAAGAGATAAAAAAGGCACTGAAGAAACGATTCATACGGCGTTGCTTCTGAGCATACTTATAGGTGGAGCACTGCTTCTGGCCGGGGTTCTTTTTTCGCGGCCGATTCTGGAACTGTTAAAGACAAAGCCGGAGCTTTTGGAGGGGGCGGTTCTCTATATTCGGATTTATTTCCTGGGACTTCCGGCCCTGGCAGTCTACAATTTCGGTAATGCTGTGTTCAGTGCAGCGGGAGATACCAAGCGGCCTCTGTTTTATTTGGGGTTTGCAGGGATTGTCAATGTTTGTCTGAATCTGTTTTTTGTGATCTGCTGTGGGATGGCAGAGGAGGGAGTGGCTCTGGCCAGTGTGATCTCTCAATACATTTCCGCAGCGCTGATTCTTGCGGCCCTGTTTCGCAGCAGGGAGGATTATAAGCTGCGGCCTGGCTGTCTGAAAATCCATAAGGAAAAGGCACGGTTGATTTTGCAGATTGGAGTTCCCTCTGCGATGCAGAATGCCATCTTCCAGATTGCCAATTTGTTTATTCAGGTTGGAGTCAATTCTTTCAGCGCCACTATGGTAGCAGGCAATTCAGCGGCAGCCAATGCAGATTCACTGATCTACGATGTGATGGCAGCCTTTTACATGGCCTGCGGCAGTTTTATGGGGCAGAATTACGGCGCAGGGAAAAAGAAGCGGGTGATGAGAAGCTATCTGATCAGTCTGGCCTATTCTTTCGGCATTGGAACAGTCATGGGACTTTCGCTGGTATTTTTTGGGGAAGGCTTCCTGGGACTGTTTACTTCCGATCCGGCAGTGATTGATGCAGGAATGAAACGCCTTACTATCATGGGTTTTTCCTACGGAATCTCTGCCTTTATGGATGCCACCATTGCCGCTTCCAGGGCGCTGGGCAAAAGTCTGATTCCCACGGTGATTGTGATCCTGGGCTCCTGTGTGTTTCGGGTAATCTGGGTGTACACGGTATTTGCCTATTTCAGAACCATTCCGTCTTTGTATCTGCTGTATGTGTTTTCCTGGACGATTACAGCGGCTGCGGAGATCGCCTATTTCAGAAAGATATACCGGAGTCAGGTGACGCTGGCTTAGCGATGACAGGTGGAAACTCTGGAAAACGGTAAGGTGGAAACAAGGCTATCTGTGAAGAAAAATGGACTGCGTACAGAGTTATGTTCAGATACCAAAAAAATTAGCCGGATCCTATCTGGGAAGAAAGACCGTCTGTGTGCAGAAAAAAGGGGTTGTACACGGATACTATAGTATAGAAGAGACAGGAGGATTTATGGACTTTTTAGCAATCCTGCTGCTTCCCATGCTGGGGACCACCCTGGGAGCGGCAACGGTATTTTTTGTTAAGAACAAGATCAATGAGGGGGTGGAGAAGCTGCTGCTGGGGTTTGCGGCCGGAGTAATGATAGCGGCTTCTGTCTGGTCACTTCTGATACCTGCTATTGAGATGGCAGAAGAACACACGGGAACAGGCATGGCCTGGCTGCCTGCGGCGGCAGGCTTCCTCCTTGGCGTACTGTTTCTTTTACTTCTGGACAGCGTGATTCCTCATCTACACGCAAAAAGTCAGGAGCCGGAGGGCGTGAAAACCAGTTTCTCCAAAACTGTAATGCTGGTTCTGGCAGTGACTCTTCATAATCTTCCGGAGGGAATGGCAGTTGGAGTCACTTTTGCGGGAGCCCATATGGGAAATACCGGTATCACCATGGCGGGAGCTGTGACTCTGGCTCTTGGAATTGCCATACAGAATTTTCCGGAGGGAGCCATCATCTCCCTTCCCTTGAAAGGGGAGGGCGTGGGCAGGAGACGGGCGTTTCTTTACGGAGCCGGCTCCGGGATTGTGGAGCCTATCGGCGCTGTAATTACCATTCTTCTGGCTGAGCAGGTGGTTCCCATTCTTCCTTACCTGCTTGCTTTTGCAGCGGGAGCCATGATCTATGTGGTGGTGGAGGAGCTGATACCGGAATCCCAGATGGGGAGGCACTCCAACATTGGAACGGTGGGGGTGGCCCTTGGGTTTGCGCTGATGATGGTTCTGGATGTGGCTTTGGGATAGAGACAAAGGCTGGAGATTCAGAAACTTTTCAGATTATTTAGCGCTGGTGCACAAAGGAGAGCTGGCGCGCCTTTTGTAGAGAGAGGATGCTGTAAAATATTGCTTATGGTGGATTTTCCGTATGTTTTCCATAGAAAACCATTTTGGTTTTCCTGAAAAAATAAGGAAAAAATACCGGGGGGCGCAGTTTGCAGTATCCTTATTTTTATGGGATTAAGAAAGTCCTTACTTTTTTAGAATAAAAACATGGTGGGCAGACTCTCCATAAAAAACACATAAAACTGTGATAAAATATTGACGGGAGCAGGAAGAAGCAAGAAGACTGCAAAACAACCGTTGGAGGGGAAACATGGCACAGATATTAGTGATTGAGGATGATAAGGAGATTCAGGCAGTGCTGGAGAACTATCTTATAGAAGAGGGATACTCTGTTTTTCTGGCAGGGGACGGACTGGAGGGGATTGCGGCCTTTCATGGAAAGGAAGCGGATCTGATTCTGCTGGATGTGATGCTTCCTAAGATAGATGGGTTTACCGTGCTGGAGCTGATACGAAAAGAATCTCAGATCCCGGTGATTCTGGTGACGGCCAGAGACAGTGTGGAGGATCAGGTAAATGGATTTGATCTTCTGGCAGATGATTATGTGACAAAGCCCTTTGATATGCCGGTACTGCTGTGCAAGATCCGGGCAGTGCTGCGAAGAGCAGGAAGCCGGGAAGGGGGAGAGCGGCTGCGTTACCGGGATCTGGAGCTGGATGAAGAGGAATACCGGGGATATTTTAAGGGCAGAGAGTTTGAGCTGACCCAGAAGGAGTTTGAATTGCTGCGGGTGTTCCTTACAGCGCCAGGGAAGGTGTATACCAGACAGAGCCTTTTGGATCAGGTGTGGGGCTTTGATTATTTTGGAGAGGAGCGGATCGTGGATACTCATATTAAAAATCTTAGAAAAAAACTGGGTGCAGATTATATTCAGACGGTGCGCGGGGTGGGCTACCGGGTGGAAAAGCAATGAGGGGGAAAAGAAGCCTTACAGTCAAGGTGTTTTTGCTTACTGCAGGGCTGCTCCTGGGGATCAGCCTGCTCACCTGGGTTCTGATCGTGTCCTTTTTACCCTCCACCTACGAAAATGAACTGGAGAACCGCCTTGCAGCAGCAGCCGGAGAACTGATAGAGGAGTTGGAACAGTACGATTCCTGGGAAAAAGCAGAAAATCTCCTGCAGCTTTTTGCAGCCACCAACCAGGCCAGTGTAACGCTTCTGGATGAAGAGGGAGAGATCCTTTTTACCCGCAGTTGGATCGATACTGCGGAGGACATGGTGGGCATGGCGGTGGAAGCGGAAAATGTTTTGACTGGAGCTGAGGCTGCGGCAGTGGAGGCGGAAAGCGTTTCGGATGAAGGGAATGCTGTGGCTGTGACAGAGGAAAGCGTTTTAGCCAGATATCCGGCTGAGGAGGAAGGAGCCTCTGCCATGAAATCCTATCCAGTGAAGCTGGGAGAGGAGGAGGGGACTCTTCTGTTGTTGGGCACTATGAAATCCGTGAGTCAGGCTATGACGGTTTTGAAACAGCTTCTTCCCATGATTTTTCTGGTGATTGTGGCAGCTGCTTTGATTTGTGCAGCAGGAGCTTCCGCTTATCTTACCAGTCCCATCCGGCGGTTGAGCCGTGTGGCTGGGAAAATGGCAGCTCTGAATTTTCAGGAAAAATGTCCGGAGGGACGCAGGGATGAGATTGGACTTCTGGGTGAGAGCTTAAATGAGCTGTCCGGGAATTTGAATCAAGCGTTGAATGAACTGAAGGAGAGTAATCAGAAGCTTCGCTCTTTTTTTGCAGCAGCTTCCCATGAATTAAAAACCCCGGTGACGATTTTAAAAGGTCATCTTGGGGGAATGTGTGAGAACCTGGATGCTTACCGGAATCGTGAGGAATATCTGCGCCGTTCTTATCAGGTGGCAGAGACCATGGAGGGAATGATCCGGGAAATTCTGGCAGTATCCAGAATGGAGTCAGGCGCCTGGCAGGTATCCAGAGAAAAAGTGGATCTGGCAGAGCTTTTGCGGAGCCTGACGGCAGAGCTGTGGGAGCTTATGGAGGGAAAAGCACTTCATTTGGAGCTTCAGGCTCCGGAGCATCTTTTCTGTCTGGCAGATAAAGAAATGATGAAAAAGGTTTTCAGGAATCTGCTGACTAACGGGATCCGCTATTCTCCTCCGGGAGCGCAGATCCGGATGGATCTGAGGATGGAGGGGAAAGAGGACATTCTTTTCTGGATAGAGAATACAGGAGTGCATTTGTCGGAAGAAGCCCTGGGCCGGATGTTTGAACCCTTCTATCGAGCGGAAAATTCCAGAAACAGGGAGAGCGGGGGAAGCGGTCTTGGACTGTATATTGTAAAGATGATACTGGAGCTGCATCAGGCAAAGTTCAGCGGGGAAAATTCTAGGGATGGGGTGCGCATCTGGTTTCGCATGAAGCAGGAAAACCATGCCGAAATCTGTGAAAACCATACAGAAATCTATAGCAGCTACACAGAAATCACATAAAAACAGCAAGGGAATCACATAAAACAATGGTATTCTTTCCTTATCAGCAATGCAGTTCACAGTATTTTGAACCTGCGCTGAAAAATAATCGATCTGTTTTTAAGGAGGAAGTATCATGAAAAGAAGAAAAATGGCAGCGGTATTTATGGCAGCAGGTCTGGCCTGCATCCTGAGTGCAACAGGAGCAATGGCGGATAAGCTCCCGGAAGAGCGAACCTGGGAAGAGAAAGAAATCTGGTCCGTGTATGGGAAACGAGGAGAGGACGGAAGTAGAATCTACAGCATGGACGGCGGAGACACCTGGATCAGTGAAGAAAAGTATGAGAAATCTTACCCGGATCTGGAACTGGAGTGGTGGACCTACCCAGAGTATAAAGAATATGTGGAGGAACAGGAAAAGCTTTTGCAGGAAATGGCAGATAAGCATATTATGGGCTATACCAGTCAGAGAGGCGTATTTACCTGGAATCAGGAACTGGCGGATGAGGCGATGGCACAGTACAGGCAGGAGTTGGAAAAGCTGGAGGCAGGGGTCTGGATTTCCAAGCCTGCAAAGGGAACAGAAACAGGCAGCAGCTATGAGTTTTATACAGATCAGGACGCTGATGGGGAGGCTGAGGATCGTGACGGAGTCATTAGAGTTTCCCGTGAAGCGGAAAGGATTTGTGCGGTTTCAGAGGATTCTGCAGAGGCAGTAAAGGAGGGGAGTGAAGAGACTGCGGCGGCAGCTGAGGATATCGCTGTGGAGACAGATGCAGGAGAGGAGACTGCCGGGGAGTCATCGGAGGGTGGAACTGTTGCTGTAGAAACTGTGACGGATGAAGCGTATGAGCTGTCTGAAGAGGAGTACCGGGAATGGTTAAAGGAAGAAGAAAAACGGGAAGAGGAGTATGAAAAGGCAGGGATCACCAGAGACAAAACATCAGGAACCCTGATGTGGAAAGGATGTCCGGTGCGTTTTTTGCTGGACGACAATGGAAGCATCTATACCCAGGGATATCAGGGCGAAGAAAATGAGGCGGTCTATCTCTATGTTTCCAGGGACAGCCAGGAGAAAATCAAAGAGGTTTTTGGGATTACCGGAGAGGAAGCGGCAGCGCTGCTGGCTAAAAAGGATACAGAGCGGTAGAGGGAGGAAAAGACAGAAAAGAAAGTAAAGATAAAAATAGATAAAAGAGAGCAGGGAAGATACAGCAAACAAAAAGCCTGAGTCAAGAATGTAAAGCGCCATCAATGGCAGCAAAGCTCCTGACAGGGCTTTTTCTTTGTTGTGTTGGATGATCAAGAGAAAGAATAAGTGTGTGTGTTTAAAGAGCAGAGAAATGACAAGGTTATGACAGTTTTCATTGTGGCGGATCAATACAACTGATATAATATGGATAGGAAGAATGCGGCAAATTAGAATCTGGCGGAGGAACAGCATGAAGCATAAAGGAACTAAACGAATAGAAACAGATAGACTAATATTAAGACCATTTTGTATAGATGATATAAATGCCGCATACAAGAATTGGACGTCTGACGAGAAGGTTACAGAATTTTTAAGATGGTCTACGCACACAAGTGTAGCAGTAACAGAGAGAGTATTAAAAGGTTGGGTAGAAAAAAGCGAAAAGAAAGATTTTTATCAGTGGGCAATCGTCTTAAAAGATATTGGAGAACCTATTGGCACAATAAGTGTTGTTGATAGTAACGAATCGCTGAATATTCTGCATATAGGTTATTGTATAGGAAGTAAATGGTGGCACAAGGGAATTACTACAGAGGCATTTTGTGCAATCATCCCATATTTATTTGATGAAGTTGGAGCGAATCGAATTGAGTCTCAGCATGACCCGAATAATCCACATTCAGGAAATGTAATGAAAAAATGTGGATTGACTTATGAAGGGACATTACGCCAATCTGATTTTAGCAATAAAGGTATTGGGGATGCTTGTATGTATAGTTTGCTGAAATCAGATTGGGAGAATGCAAAACATAGATAAACTCCAGTCTGTGGAAGCAATTAGATACAAGAAAAAATGAATTTAACATAGGAGTGGATTGTATCCAAGATTTGTATTGACAAACCTGGGCAGGAAGGTTAAAATAGTTAGTAAATACTAACTAAAGAAAATAAAGGAGGAAGGAATGGGGAGTGTTAAAAAATATCTGAAAACTGTCATTATTTTTTTGCAAAAAGATTAGTCAAAACTAACATAAACAGTACCTATCAATGTTCTGAAATCAGGAGGTTTTATTTCCTGTCCTTTTAATTCTGGGGAGGGGATCTTTCGGAAAATAAAAACTGAAACAGAAAACAGCGAAGAAAGGCGGTAATATGAGCATAGTAATCATCGGCGGTCATGACCGGATGGCAGGTCAGTATAAACAAATCTGTAAGAGGTACAATTGTAAGGCAAAGGTTTTTACGCAGATGCCTGCATGTTTTGGAAAACAGATCGGAAGCCCGGATTTGATTGTGCTTTTTACTAATACGGTTTCCCATAAGATGGCCCGCTGTGCTGCAGAAGAGGCACAGCGGTGCCATGCAGACATTGTGAGATCACATACCAGCAGTAAAAACGCATTAGAAGAAATTCTTGGAGCGGTTTGCGTATCATAAAGGGCGGTATTTCTTATGAGATGGTCTTTTTTTCAGTCCGTTTATATAATAAAAGACCGATGCCTACCAGGGACACCGGTCTTTTATTATATAAATGGACTGTTTTACTGCCTTCCTATTATTTATTAAGAAATGGAATTAAGAAATGGATTCCCATAGAGACCAAAAAGCTCTTGGAAGTGCAGTTCTAAAGAGGCAGCACAGGCCAAGTTTGTTTATTTTACGCCGTTACTTTTTTGATAGAAACGATTTTAGTCCGGAAAGAACGGAAAATACCGGTTTTTTCCAGGATACCTGTAAGGGTAAAGAAAATAACAGAGTCAATGGGCCACATAATCAGATTCTTCAAAGCCCGAGCAGGCAGGATTGCCAGGAACCCTTTTCCGTACAGCATATCCAGCCATAACGTATTCAAAAATACATTGACGATCAGCGCCACAATGCCCTTTGCCACCAGCACCCGTCCAAGGGTCAGAGGCTTTTTGTAATAAAACCATCCATAGATGAAGGCGGCCAGCATGGCATTGAAAGTAAAGCCAAAGAAGAAGGGCCCGGAAGGATGAATGAAATATTTGAACACATCCAGAACTCCTGCGAAGAGCGTTCCGGTGATAGGACCAAACAGCAGATCCACCAGCTGATTGGGAAAAGCCGATCTTTATGTAGGGCCCCAGGTCAATGGCAACAGACTCCAGGATAAATCCCAGAGCAGCAAACATAGCGCATGCCGCTATTACAGGAACTTTTTTCATTTCCTGAAGAGATTGGGAAAAACGATTCTTTTTTTCCATAAAAAAATTACCTCCTTTACAGAATCCTCAGACTACAATAGGAGATAACCCTGGTATTTACCTTCTGTTGCAGCGAGATGCAGTCCGCGTATCGTAAGAATAACCTTTTCGTCTCTCCGACAACTCTCTATCCGGTGAGCACTTCACGCACGCAAACTTACTCTGCATTCATTTGTACAAGTGCCATTATAAGGGCTTAGAGAGAAAAAAGCAAGGATAATTTTAGAAAAAATGATTTTTTATTTTGGAAATTTAGAGAAAAATTAGAGCTTTCTTTGATACCCTAATCATAAAATGCAATCGCAGAAGATTGTTTCGTAACCGTAATAGTGTAAGCAGAAGGAGAAGCGTGTATGATTGCTGTAATTTATTCGTTTTTATGTATTCTGATACCCTGCGGCCTTTATCAGGTCTATGCAGAGAGAAAGAAGAAGGCTTTTGCAGGATGGGAAAAGAAGCATCTGTTCTGTCACAGAGTATGGGTGTTCCTTTTTTTTCTTTACCTGGATGCCGCTTTTTTAACGGCAGGAATTGGGACTGTCTGGGATATTGGGGAGTATGATACCCTGATCCGTTTGGATGAGATCAATCTGCTGCCTTTCCAATCAGAGGGGGCTATGACCTATGTGCTGAATATTATTATGTTTCTGCCCCTTGGTTTTTTACTGCCGTTAATATGGGGAGAATACCGAAGCCTGAAAAGGACGGCGGTAGCAGGAGCCTGTCTTTCTCTGGCCATAGAAGTATGCCAGTTGTTTAATTTGCGAGCTACGGATATAGATGATCTGATGATGAACACCCTGGGAGCAGTCTTTGGATATTTGCTCTGGTGTTTGTTTCACATGCTTTTTTCAAAAGCGGGAAAGGACGGAGAGTTGCTTTTTCCTGGAGAACCGGAGCGCTATCTTGGTTTGTCGGTTCTTGGCACTTTCTTATTCTATAATTGGAGGTGGCTGTTGTAAAGTAACGTAGAACTGTAAGGCAACGAACCTAAAATGACTTCTGGTCGAACAGTAGAAAAATGATGACGAAAGATACTACAAATGTTATAATGTTCGCATATAGATATGATAATTTGACAATTGCTTTTTCTTATTGGTATCTGCCTTTTCCTTTTTAACGGAGGTACTGAAATGACATTTTACGAACAGATGGTCCCTTTACTTTCCAATTTGCTGGAAATAGGCGAAACCTTAAAAGCACCGATTTGCGGCACACTATTGCAAAAAAAGCGAAATTACACATTTGGATATTTAGGATTGAGCGAAAATGCGATATTGGTATCCCTTCTTCAAGGCGATTCGCAAAAATTAAAGGGAACCAGCCGTATCCTTTTCAGTAATATCCAAAGAACAAAAGTGCGAAAGAGTTTGATTCCGCTTCAATATATTCTCCGAATCTATTTAACAGATGGAGATATGATAAAGTTCCGAATATCTAAAAAAGTCTATGGATTTGCTACGCAGGAAGAAAATCTGGACATCCTCCTGAACAAAATGAAAACTTACACATAACCAGAAACATCAACAGCAGAAATGCTGATTAAAATCTCACCCCCTTACTTGAAGGAGATTACCTATGTATCAAGAAAACGAACTCAAAAAATTGTATGAGCGTCTAAAAGCGCAATATCCCCAGTATCATCTGGAGTTTTTAGGAGACAGCTTGATTCTTAAACAACTCCACAGTAAGGTTGAGGTAAACAGGGATGGTGCAAAGCTGTATGTAAACGGAAATCTGTACGATCAATTTAGCAGTGAAGATGTGGATGATTCGGATGATTTGTATGAACTGATTGAGGCATTTTTATTGGATATTCAGCAGGCAGGAATGAAACAGGGAAACGAAACCTATATTGCCGCCACCAAGCAGGCCGCCAAGATGGGGAGCCGCTTTCTTATTGGAACAGCGATGTGTTTTACCATCGTGATGATTGGCCTGATCACTGCTAACAGCCCTTGGCTGCTCCTGTTGGTCTTTCTTTTTCCGGTGCTCTCTCTTTTTATTCTAAAACAAATGCGAAAAAAGATCTTCCAACGCTGCTGGATCTGCCCGGCTTGCGGCCAGCCCTTACCTATGGGCGGGAAAGGCCATAGGTGTGAAATGGCGTATGTGTCCCAATGCCCTCACTGTTCCCATGTACTGGAGCAACCGCTGGAGTTAGAGTCCGTTCAGAGGGAATATGCTACCCAAAAGCCTCTGGAACCACCCCATGACCTACCTATTCCTGGAAGCAAGTGGCCTTGCATGATCACTGGAAGTGTTACTACCGCCTTTGCGCTGTTCCTGCTGCCGCTAATTTCTATTCCCGACGGAAGTGAGTCTCTGGATATGATGGGCGTGGGAATCGGTGTTGTGCTGTTGTTGATCCTTCTCGGATTTGGAATTGTGTTGCTGTTCTGTCGCCATAAAGAACCGGAAGAAACAGAACCACCGATCGTCGTTGTGCGGGAACGGAAAATAGTCGCCGTGCTTGGAATCATCCAGTGGTGTCTTTCCCTTGTTGCGATGCTGGCAGCCGTTATCGCGGCTGGGACACCGCCTTTTGATGCTGCGTTTACCTTTGTAATTACCCTAATTGGGTTACCATTCATGCTGCTGGGCGTGTGGATGCTGCTGGCCGAACGCAACCGATCTCTGTTTGTGTTCCAAGATAACTCTATTTTGTATATCAGCAGTTGGGGCAGGAAACGAGAATTTGCACCGGGACGAGTGGTTTCGGTACGGCTGACGGCCAACCGATCCATCCATTTACGGAACAAGGACGGGAAAAAGTTGGCATCCATTGAGACCAATATGCGGGGCATTCCTCGGTTTGCGGAGTGGCTTGAAAGCACCAATCTTACGGCAACCCTGACCCCTACCATGGAAAAGCAGGCCAAGCAGGAGGAACAACAGGAAAGCACCGTCCAATGGCGTGAGGAGTACTACACCCGATGGCACGACCATATCAAGGGCATCCGTGTGGGTCTGTGGGTTGTCATGCTACTGTTTGCCGCTGGTGTCATTGCCCCCATCCCATTGTATCTTTTGGGTGCAAAGTTTACCACTGTTATGAAAATCGGCGCTCTGGCACCTATCCCGTTTCTGGTGTTCTGTCTTGTGTTTGCACCAGTGCTGCTCTTTGGTGACCGCCCTCAAAACGCCACTCCTGAGTGGAGCGCTATGCATATCCATGTACCGCTTATTCCCTGTCTGCTGATTGGATTTGCTTACTTCTGGCAGGTCAGCAACATCTGGGGCGGTTGGGTGCTTCAGGAGGCAGACGGCAATTGGGGATGGTTGCTCCGGGTGCTGTCCATCACCACTATTTTGACGATGCTGCAAGTTCTGCGCACACCGAGACGGTTGCGGGTAGGTGCAGGGTTGTTTATGGGATTGGTGGGACTGTCCATTGCCTGCGGGTTGCATTACTGCGTCAACGCAGCCTTTATTGGCCCGGCTCAGCACTATCCGGCTGTTATTGTGGACAGCCATGCAGATGACCCGGATGTGGATGACGATGATTATAAGCTTACCATTGTGTTGGACAATGGGGAAGAAACAGATCTTGTTGTCACAGAAAAAGTATATGAGATGGCTATGGATGGCGAATCACTGGAAGTTTGCCAAAGGGAAAGTCCTTTTGGCGTGATTCTGCTGGATATCCATTTACCTTAAGCGGGAAAAGTAGAATAATTAAGAAGTTAGAATCCGGAAAATGTGAAGAATAAAGAAATTATATATCCTTAAATAGTTTTAATTTGTTTTTGGTTAGTAACTATAACGAATGTTGGGGGCAAATAATATTGTAGTAAATATTATTACTGGCAGACCAAACACAATTAAATTTAAACAGTTTTACTAAGTGGGAAATCGAAAAAGGTTTCCTGCTTCTTGCCACCCAAATTGAATATGGAGCTTTAAAGCACTTGCTGTTTTCACTTTGAAAATGACAGGTGCCGAATATCATTATGAGTGGGGACAAATACAATCATTCTATGATAATCGTTCTTGTCGAATAGGGATAGTAATGATGTTTACGTAGGAAGATTGGGCAATATTTGAGGAAAGAGTATGAGAGATACATTAAAAAGTGAAAAATATTTAAGATGAAATAAGATGGCATAAGGCGAAAATAGGAAAACAGAACCCCCTTGATTTTACAATAAGATAGCATCAGTGTACAGGGGACCGTATTGTCTCTTGTACACTGATGCTAAGCAAAGACAAAATAACACGAACAACAGTTCGTAAAGAAAAAATACTTGACAGCCGGGGGAACATGGTGTATTCTATGTAAGGTGATTTCAGATGGAAAAGATTGTACAGCAGACATTATTGTTTGATTTTTACGGAGAACTGCTCACAGAGCATCAGCAGAGGATTTATGAAGACGTGGTGTGCAACGATATGTCCTGCAGCGAGGTGGCTGCAGAGCAGGGAGTGAGCCGCCAGGGAGTTCACGATCTGGTGAAGCGGTGCAATAGGCAGTTGGAAGAGTATGAGGCAAAGCTCCATCTGGTAGAAAAATTTCTGGAGATTCAGGGACAGGTTCGTAAGATCCGTCAGGAGATGATCTGGGCAGAGCGGACTGGGCAGATGCCTGGACTTCAGGAGATCATTCAGATATCCGATGAGATTTTAGAGGAGTTGTGACAATGGCTTTTGAGAGCTTATCTGAAAAACTGCAGAATGTGTTTAAAAGCCTGCGTGGGAAAGGGCGACTGACAGAAGCGGATGTTAAGACAGCGCTGAAAGAAGTTAAGATGGCTCTTCTGGAGGCGGATGTCAGTTTTAAGGTGGTAAAGCAGTTTGTAAAATCTGTTCAGGAAAAGGCTGTGGGACAGGACGTGATGAACGGGCTGAACCCAGGGCAGATGGTGATCAAGATCGTCAATGACGAGCTGGTGCGCCTGATGGGATCTGAGACAGTAGAGCTGGCTTTAAAGCCCAGTTCCGAAGTAACCGTTGTTATGATGATGGGGCTTCAGGGCGCAGGTAAGACCACTACAGTGGCAAAGCTGGCAGGAAAATTAAAAAGTAAGGGACGCAGGCCGCTTTTGGTTGCCTGTGACGTATACCGTCCTGCCGCGATCCAGCAGCTTCAGATCAACGGAGAGAAGCAGGGAGTTGAGGTCTTTTCTCTTGGAGATCAGGAAAAACCTGCCAATATCGCGAAAGCGGCGGTAGAGTATGCAAAAAAAAATAGCTTCAATGTAGTGTTTTTAGATACTGCCGGACGCCTTCATGTAGATGAGAGCATGATGGGAGAACTGCAGGAGATTAAAGAGACTGTTGCGGTAGACCAGTGCGTGCTGGTGGTAGATGCCATGACGGGACAGGATGCAGTGAATGTATCTGAGATGTTTAATGATAAGATCGGCATTGACGGTGTGATCCTCACAAAGCTGGACGGAGATACCAGAGGCGGAGCAGCTCTTTCTATCAGAGCCACCTGCGGAAAACCGATTTTATATGTGGGTATGGGTGAAAAACTCAGCGATTTGGAGCAGTTTTATCCGGATCGGATGGCGTCCAGGATTCTTGGCATGGGAGATGTGATGTCCCTGATCGAGAAGGCTCAGGAGCAGATCGATGAAGAGAAAGCCAGAGAGATGGAGCAGAAGCTGAAGAAGGCTACCTTTGGCTTTGATGATTATCTGGAGAGCATGAACCAGATGAAGAAGATGGGCGGTATTTCCAGTGTACTCAGCATGATGCCGGGTCTTGGGGGCGGTCAGATGAAGCAGATTGAGGATGCGGTGGATGAAAAGGCCATGGCCAGAACAGAAGCCATTATCCTTTCTATGACTCCCGCAGAGCGTTCCAATCCGGCGATTTTAAATCCTTCCAGGAAGCAGAGAATCGCGAAAGGCGCTTGCGTGGATATCAGCGAGGTAAATAAGCTGGTAAAGCAGTTTGAGCAAGTCCGTAAGCTGATGAAGCAGTATGGCGGTCTCATGAGCGGCAAGGGTGGTAAAAGGGGAAGATTTAAACTTCCTTTTTAACATAAATCAAATGAACCTAAGGAGGTGAAACACATGGCAGTAAAGATTAGATTGAGAAGAATGGGTCAGAAAAAGGCTCCTTTCTATAGAATCGTTGTAGCTGATTCCAGATCTCCCAGAGATGGAAAATGTATCGAAGAGATCGGCACCTACAATCCGGCAACTGATCCCAGCGAGTTCAAGATTAACGAGGAGCTGGCAAAGAAGTGGCTGGCAAACGGCGCACAGCCTACCGAGGTAGTTGGTAAGCTTTTCAAGGCAGCAGGAATCGAAAAATAGGATAGAGGTGTGCAAAGATGAAGGAATTAGTTGAAGTTATTGCAAAGTCTCTAGTCGATAATCCTGAAGAAGTAGTGGTTACTGAGAAAGAAAACGGAAAAACCCTTCTGGTTGAACTGAAGGTAGCGCCTACAGATATGGGAAAAGTTATCGGAAAGCAGGGAAGAATTGCCAAGGCGATCCGCTCTGTTGTAAAAGCTGCAGCGTCAAGAGAAGATAAAAAGGTGATCGTTGATATTCTTTAAGCGTCCGCTTGGGAATTGCGAGAGCAGTGAATGGTCCCGGTGATATTGGAGAGAAATCTCTGGTACCATCGGGATTTTAAATATAGGAGAACATATGGAAAATTTACTTCAGGTGGGAGCAGTCACTGCCACCCATGGATTACGGGGGGAAGTCAAAGTATTTCCCACAACCGATGATCCAAAACGGTATGATGATCTGGAAGAAGTGCTTTTGGATACAGGAAAAGAACTGCTGCTTCTTAAGGTAGAGCAGGTACGGTATTTTAAACAATTTGTAATCGTAAAATTCAAGGGGTTGGATCGGATTGAGGATGTAGAGAAATTTGTGAAAAAATCTCTTTATGTCACAAGGGAGCATGCGGTGAAACTGGAGGAGAACGAATATTTCATTGCGGATCTGATCGGGCTGAAGGTTTTTGACGAGGCTGGGATTTGTCTTGGGATCCTCGCAGAGGTGCTTTCCACGGGAGCCAACGATGTGTATGTGGTAAAGAATCAGGAGAGAGAGATACTCATTCCTGCCATCGGTCAGTGTGTTTTGGATGTGAACCTGAAGGAGGGTGTGATGCGAGTCCATCTTTTGGAGGGACTGATCTAAGAAAGTTTTCAGAGCATTTTAGGCGGCAGAAAAGAAGGGAATAAATAATGAATTATCATGTACTGACATTATTTCCGGAGATGATTGAGCAGGGAATGAACACCAGCATTATTGGCCGGGCAATGGGCAAAGGTCTGATCTCCCTGGAGGCCATCAATATTCGGGACTATGCGGAGGAAAAACGAAAGGGTCGGGTGGACGATTATCCTTATGGCGGCGGCGCGGGTATGGTGATGCAGGCAGAGCCGGTGTATGCTTCTTACGAAGCCCTTTGTGAACGTCTTGGGAAACGGCCGAGAGTGATCTATCTGACCCCCCAGGGCCAGGTGTTTCATCAGGCCCTGGCTAGGGAGTGGGCAAGGGAGACAGATCTGGTGTTTCTCTGCGGTCACTATGAGGGAATTGACGAGAGGGTTCTGGAAGAGATTGTGACGGACTATGTTTCTATAGGAGATTATGTGCTTACGGGAGGAGAACTTCCGGCTATGGTTCTGATGGATGCAGTATCCAGAATGGTGCCGGGAGTTTTGAGCAATGAAGAATCTGCTCAGTTTGAGAGCTTTCAGGATAATCTTTTGGAATATCCTCAGTACAGCCGCCCGGAGGAGTGGCGGGGGCGTAAGGTTCCTCCTGTGCTTTTGTCCGGTCATCATGGAAATGTGGATCAGTGGCGGCGGGAGCAGTCTCTGAGGCGAACGCTGGAGCGGAGACCAGATCTGCTGGAAAATGCGAAACTAAGTCAAAAGGATCGGAAATATCTGGAAAATTTTATTGAAAAATGAAAATAGAGGAAAGGTTCAAGCAGCAAATTGCCAGTTTTATGTTATTATATCATAACTGGTGATTGCTGTTTTTCTTTTTTGAGTATTATTGTGCAGAAGGCGGATAAAATTGACCGATCTATTTGGTAAATATTTATATTTAATTTCTTGAATATTGCGTTCTTTTCAGATATCATTGAGTTCATCATATAGATTTCTTTTGTGTTTCGGAGCATCAAAAGAATAACGCAGTAATACGGGGAAGGGGCATATTACATGAAAGAGCAGATAACTACGCTGAGGAAGCGTTTGCGGTATTTTTTGCTGGTGGTATTGATCATGTCTGTTTGTCTGGGCGTATTTTATCAGATTGCAATGCAGAATACCACGCGGCTTGCGGTAGAATCCATGGAAAATATTATGGGGAAAATCAATCTTGATACCTATAATATCCTGCATGAGGCGGAAGAGGTGGCCCATTTGGTAGCCAAAGATTCGGAACTTCAGAAGGCATTGAGGAAGCCGCTTCCTGGTACAAGCCAGGAACTTTATAGGCAGAGGATGGATTTGAATGCAAAACTTTGGGATATAAAACGGTATACTCCGAATATCGACGGAATCTATGTAGTTGGAGAGAATGGAGCACAATACCGATCTGCTTTTTCTTCCATGCTCCAGAAAGATTTCCGCAGGGAAGAATGGTATCAAGAGCTAAAAAAGACGAAAAGTTCTATCTGGTCATGTTTTGGAGAGGGGTCCTTTATTATACGAGACCTTGATTCCTATATGATTTCTTTGAGATATCCGGTGATTGATCGCGCTTCTTATGAGTTTATGGGGGCTGTGGTGCTTGATATTTCCATGGAGAATCTTCGACAGATTGCTCAGGAGGGGATGGGGTTTGACGGTACATTGATATTGCTGGATGAAAGAAACCAGATGTTGTATACAGATATGGATAAAGAGGCAGATCTTTCTGTTTTAGAGGGTGTAAAGCGGTGGTTTTCGGAAAAAGAAATAGAAAAGTCGGGAACGGCAACGGCAGATATTGGCGGAAATGGGTATCTGATTTCCGGAATGGCGTTGGATATTGCCGGCTGGAAGATTGTGGGTATGATTCCGGAACAGGTGATTTACGAGCAGCTGAATATGATGAAAGGCATGTTGCTGGCCGTGAGTGTTATCTGTATTTGTCTTTCAGTTGTTTTGGCTATTTCAGTGTCAAACGGAGTGTCCCGGCCAGTGCGCGATATCCGAACGGCAATGAAAAATATGGAACACGGCAATCTGGAGGTTCATGTAGAGAGCAACCGAAATGATGAAATGGGAGCACTGGCAGTTTCGTTTAACCACATGGCAAATGAGCTGAAAATTTTGGTGCAGGAGCAAAAGAAAGCACAGGAGAAATTAAGAAGAGCAGAACTGAAAGCGCTGCAGGCGCAGATTAATCCGCATTTTCTCTATAATACGCTGGATTCCATCAATTGGATGGCAAGAGCTGGTGAAATTAGCCAAGTAGGTGAGATGATTAATTCTCTGAGTATTTTCTTTCGCATTAGTTTAAGCGGTGGAAAAATGTTTATTACAGTAGAGGAAGAACTACGCCACGTTGAGAATTACATTTTAATACAGAAAAAGCGCTATGAAAAATATCTCGATTATAAGATTGAGGTTCCGGCAGAACTTTACAGCTGCAGCTGTCTGAAAATGATTTTGCAGCCATTGGTGGAGAATGGGATTTATCATGGGATCAAGGAAAAAGGACAACGGGGAATGATCAGTATCACAGCAGAAGAGAAGGAAGATATGCTTCTTTTTTATGTGACAGATACGGGAAAGGGAATGAGTGCTGAAAAGTTAAAAGAATTGGAACAGATGATGAAAAAGGGAATTGAGTATGATAGCAGTTCCTATGGGGTGATTAATGTGCAGCAGAGGATACAGACCTGTTATGGCGAGCAGTATGGACTGCATTTTCAGAGTAAAATAGGAGAGGGAACGCAGGTGACGGTGGTATTGCCAAAGCATCAATGTGTACAAGGAGGAAATACAAATGAATTGGAAAGTAGTGATTGTAGAGGATGAGGATTTGCTTCGGAATGGTCTAATAAAGGTAATACCTTGGGAAAAGCTGGGATTTACAGTGGCTGGAGAAGCGGATAATGGAAAAGAAGGACTGGAATTGGTGCTGAAGCTTCAACCGGAGGTTGTGTTGACAGATATTCGGATGGCCCAGATGGATGGATTGACAATGGCGGAGAAAATTCACGAATGGGATCCGAAGATCCGGATCGTATTTATCAGTGGCTATGATGAATTTGACTATGCCAGGCGCGCATTGAAGGTAGGGGCTGCTGAATATATCTTAAAGCCCATTCAGATTGAACAAGTGGAAAAGATTTTAAAAGAATTAAACGATGGATTGAATGAAGAGAACAGTGCGCTTCTGGAATACAGAAAATTAAAAGAACTGGAAGAACAGTATTATAATGAGCAGGAAGCGGCAAAAATGGAGTATGCGGAAGAATGCGAGCGAATTACAGATGTGAAAAATGCTTCGGCAGACAGTTTAAATTTTACAAATTATGATAAACAAAATCTGGTACGGGCTGTAACAGGAGGCAATCAGGAAGAAATCGAACAGGAATGGGAGAAACTGTATGAAGAACTGGGTAACAGGAATGTTATATCTCATATGCATCTGATTTTGATTGTTACCAGTATTTTTGAATCATTGGTAAAAGCGTCAGCTGATGTGAAAGAAGAGATACAGGAAGTACAAGGAAAGCCAATGGAACATTATCATCGAATCATTTCCAGAGGAAAGAGGGCAGAGATTTTGGCTGAGTTGAAGGAATATAGCCTAAATTTAGGAAGATGTTTTGCGAAGTCCCATCCGCAGACTGGTTTGAAAAGGGCGATTCAGTTTATGAATCAGGAATATGGAAATGAGAATCTTTTGATGGCGGATGTAGCTAAATATGCTTATATTAGTCCTTCTTACCTAAGTATGTTGCTAAAGAAGGAAACTGGAAAGACCTTTATCGAATATTTAACTAGTATTCGCATGGAGTATGCTAGGCAGCTTTTGCAGAAGACGGAGATGAAAAATTATGAGATTGCTCAAGCCTGCGGTTTTGCCAACGCGACCTATTTTAGTACTGTTTTTAAAAATATTTACGGTGAATCTCCCACATCTTTTCGGAATTCATTTGGTAAAAATGACGAAAAATAATTTTTAATTAGTGAAAAAAGAAAAATACAAACAGAACAAAAAGAAGAGAAGAGAATATTTAAAGAAAATTGTTAAATATTTTATTCAAAAACCTCCTGTCAACTGTTATAATGACAATATCTTAGCTGGACAGTAGTTGACTGTTCCGGGAAAAAGAACGGACAAAAATAAGGAGGATTAGTAAATGAAAAGAAAAATGATGTCATTGGTATTGGTTGGTGTTATGGGCGCAGCCTTGTTTCCTGCAGCTGCATTTGCAGAGGAAGCTTCTGATGTTGATATGAGTGTGCTGAAAGGTCTTACGGTTGGCTTCTCACAGTGTGATAACCAGAATAGCTGGAGAATTGCAGAGACTGACAGTATGCAGGCAACAGCAGAAGAGTATGGAGTAAACTTTATCTATACGGATGCGGGTGCAGATATTGCAAAACAAGCTTCTGATATCGAAGATATGGTAGCACAGGGAATTGATTACCTGGTTGTAGCTCCTCAGGAAGAGGATGGCCTGCAGGCAGCTCTCAAATCTGCTATGGACAGTGGTATTCCGGTAATTTTGGTAGACCGTGGTGTTAATGGAACTGCTGGATCCGAGTATACGACAGCTATTATGTCTGACTTCGTATGGGAGGCAGAACAGGTTGCAAAATTGTTCCTGGAAGATGGCGGTGGAAAAGGTAATGTAGTAATTCTTCAGGGAACTCAAGGTGCTACCTCTACAATTGATCGTCAGGAAGGCTTTATGAAGGCTATCGAAGGAACTGAGATGGTTGTTGTAGCTGACCAGGTTGCAGATTACGTAATGGATAAAGGCCAGGAAGTTATGGAGAATATTCTTCAGGCTCAGGGTGATGAAATTGATTATGTATTTGCTCACAATGATGATATGGCACTTGGCGCAATCAAGGCTATCGAAGCAGCCGGATACGTTCCTGGTGAAGATATCAAGGTTGGCGGTATCGACGGTCCCGCTGCAGCTATGGAAGCAATTCTGGCAGGTAAGCAGTTGTGCTCTTGCTCCTGCTCGCCGCTGTTTGGACCGATTGCATTTGAAACGATTGCAAAGCTGGAGGCTGGAGAAGAAGTGCCGGCAGAAATCACAAATGCAGATACTTTGTACACCATCGACAACGCTTCTGTAGAGGCAGGTTTCTAATTCGATATAGGATCTGTATCATAATGTGATAAAATGCAAATAATTGACGGCCATTTCTATAGTACAGTTTATGGAAATGGCCGTTTATTAAATTTAGGAGAGAAGATATATGGGCAGAGAATTACTACTGGAAATGAAAGGGATTGTAAAGAATTTTCCCGGTGTTCGCGCACTCCAAGGCGTGAACTTTTCTGTTGCAAAGGGAGAAGTACATGCGCTGATGGGAGAAAACGGTGCAGGAAAATCTACTTTGATTAAGACATTGACGGGAATTTATCAGAAAGATGAAGGAACCATTATTTTTGATGGGCGGGAAATCAATCCGAAAACGGCAATTGAAGCTCAGAAGGAAGGCATCAGCACGATTTATCAGGAACTGAATCTGGTGCCGTTTCAGACTGTATACGAGAATATGTATTTAGGAAGAGAACCGCTTAATAAATTTGGTAAAGTGGATCGTAAAAAAATGATTCAGGATACGGAGAAGGTGCTGAGGGATCTGGGAATTCATGTAGATGTGACTGCGCCGCTTTTGACATACGGAACTGCTGTTCAGCAGATGGTGGCTATCGGCCGTGCAATTTCTATCAATGCAAAATTGGTGATCATGGATGAAGCAACTTCTTCTCTGGATACCAAGGAGGTTCAGGTTCTTTTTGATGTTATCCGGAAATTGAAGGCAAAAGGAATCGCGGTGATTTTTATTAGCCATCGTCTGGATGAAATTTTTGAGATTTGCGAGCATGTAACAATTTTGAAAGATGGACGGTTGTCTGGCGAGGTTGGTATTGAGGAAATTGATCAGCTGAAGCTGATTTCTTATATGATTGGCCGTGAGGCGAAAAAACTAGAGCGTACAAAGGGTAAATATGAGTTACAGAATGCTCCGGAGTTGGTGAGAATGGAGCATATAGAACAGGGGATGCGCTTAAATGGCATCGGAATTGATATTAAAAAGGGAGAAGTACTGGGACTGGCAGGGCTGTTAGGCTCTGGCCGTACAGAGTTGGCAAAGGTGCTTTTCGGCGCTACGCAGCCAGATAAAGGCGAAGTGATTTGGATGAATGAGCAGGTTCATTTTAAATCTCCCAAAAATAGTATTGACAAAGGAATAGGTTTCTGCACTGAGGATAGAAAAGTAGAGGGTATTATTCCGCATCTTTCTGTAAAGGAAAACATGACGATTGCATTGCTTCCGCAGATCAGTAAATTCGGTGTCGTATCAAAAAAGAAACAGAATGAAATTGTAGATGAATACATAAAGCGGCTGAAAATTAAAACACCTTCTCCAAATCAGGCGATTCGGAACTTGAGCGGAGGAAATCAGCAGAAAGTACTGCTGGCTAGATGGATCTGTATGAATCCTAAGTTAATTATTATGGATGAACCTACTCGGGGGATTGACGTAGGGGCAAAGGCAGAGATTGAGACTTTGATACAGGAATTGGCATCAAACGGAATCAGCGTGCTGATGATTTCTTCTGAACTTGCAGAGCTGGAGCGGAACTGTGACCGCGTGGTGGTTATGCGAGAAGGAAAGAAGCTTGGAGAACTTTGCGGACTGGATATTAATCAAAATGCAATTATGGAAACGATCGCTGCTGCGGCAGGAGAATTAGAAAAGGAGGGCGGCTTAAATGAATAGTGCAGCAAGAAATAAGGAAGATGTCATCGCTATGCTGAAACAATACAGTGCATTTATCCTGCTGGCGCTGATGCTGCTTTTGAACTTATTTATCACTCCGAACTTTTTTAAAATGGGAACTTTGTGGAATATTATCAGTCAGACCTGCACAATTATCCTGACAGGAATGGGAATGACAATGGTCATTTCCACCGGCGGAATTGATATCTCTGTTGGTGCTGTGATGGCTCTGGGGGGTGTGATCTCCGGTATGATGCTGGATAAGATCGGCCTGGTACCGGCTATTCTTTTAGCTATCGCAGTCTGCTGCCTTTCTGGAGCGCTGGCAGGTTTTATGATAGGAAAATTAAAGGTTCAGGCAATGGTTGTTACGCTGGCGCTTCTGATGGGTATTCGCGGTGTGGCACAGCTGATGAATGATGGAAAAATCTTCTATATTGAAGGAGAACTTGCAGAGAGCTATAAGCTGCTGGGTTCTGCTAAGATTGCCGGAGTAATTCCGGTGCAATTGATTCCGATTGTAATTTCTGTAGTAGTGACTTGGTTTATTCTGGAAAAAACAATTCTCGGCCGTCATATTCAGGCAGTGGGTGATAATCCAAGATCCTCCATGCTGGCGGGTATCAGTACAGCGAAGACTTTGATGTTTGTTTATGTTTACAGCGCAGCTTTTGCAGCTATTGCGGGTGTATTTGCCTCTGCTAAGATTGGTGCGGCAGACGGAAATTCATTGGGACTTTTAGCAGAGTTAGACGCTATTGCCGCAGTAGCGGTAGGAGGAACCAGTATGTCCGGCGGACGGGCGAAGGTGTTCGGCACAGTGGTTGGTGCGTTGATTATGCAGCTGATCAATATTACAGTAAATATGAATAATATTACGTATGAATACGCGCAGATATTCAAGGCGATCATTATTGTATTTGCAGTTTATCTGCAGAGAGAAAAAGCATCATAAGGGGGGACGAAGATGAATAAGGCAAAAAAAATTTATAAATGGTTTGATTCGAAGAGTGCAATTTTGGCGCTGGCAATACTCGTTTTTTTCGCAAGTATTGCGTTCTCAAGCAGAAATTTCTTTTCGTTTCCGTCTCTGATGAATCTGGCACGTAAAGGTGCCAGTGATGGTGGCTTTTTGGCGCTTGGTTTGACTTTTGTTATTTTGATCGGACAGATTGATCTTTCTGTAGGATCTGTTTTGGCGCTCAGCGGTGTAGTGATGGGGATGCTTGGGAATCAGAATCCGCTTCTTGGAATTGCAGCAGGCTTAGCAGTTGGTCTGATCTGTGGTTTTGTCAATGGGCTGATGGTGGCAAAAATGCGCATTTCTTCCTGGATTGCTACATTGGCTATGATGCTTGGTATCCGGGGGGCGGTACTTTTGATCTCAGATCAGAAACCTGTTTCTATTTCTAATCCGGCACTGCAGATGCTGGGAAATAAGACCTTTGCAGGATTCCATATTCTGGTAATTTTGTTGGTTTTGTTTACCTTTGTCTGCATGTATATTTCCAGGAATACAAGGCTTGGAATGGCGCTTTATGCAGTGGGCGGAAATGAAGAAGCTGCCAAAATGATGGGGCTTAAAGTGGCTAGAATTAAAATCGCAGCGTTTACCTTATGCGGACTGTTTGCATCAATTGCCGGCATTCTTCTGGCGGCAAGATTGTACACAGCACAGCCAAATGCAGGAAACAGTTGGGAGACCACAGCGATTGCCATGTGTGCTTTGGGCGGCGTAAAACTTTCTGGAGGTGAAGGAAAGTTCAGCGGAACATTTTTCGGTATTTTCATTATTACTGTGATTAATACTATTTTCAACTATGCAGGAAGCTTAAATACTTGGTGGCAGAATGTGGTAATGGGAGCATTAGTACTGATTTCCATCGGTGTTCAGTCAGAGGTGTTTCGCTCTCATAAGAAAAAGAGAAAGGGTGAAGAGGCGTGTTAGCACTTGTAAAATATGGAAAAGGGGCAGGGGAGACAGAGCTTCGCGATGTTCCAGTCCCTGAGATTGGGGAAGAAGACCTTCTGCTGGAAGTGATGGCGGCAGGCATTTGCGGATCGGATCTGGCGTACGACGCTGGACTTCATTCGAATCAGTTAAATACACCTGTTATTTTGGGACATGAATTTTCTGGACGAATTGCCAAGGCAGGTGCTAAAGTAAAGGACTGGAAAGTTGGAGATCGTGTGGTTTCTGATAATACAGGATATGTCTGCGGGAAATGTTTTGCCTGCACGACAGGTCAGTTCCTGATGTGCCCGGAACGACTGGGCATGGGGTACGGGATGGACGGGGGATTTACGGAATATGTAAAGATTTCCGGAGAGCTGCTTTCTAGAAATCCCAATGCAATTTTCAGAATTCCAGATGGTGTCTCTTATGAGGAAGCGGCAATTCTGGATCCCATCTGTAATCCTTATAAAGCGATTGTGCAGGAAGGGCATATTTTGCCGGGAGAAGATATTGTAATCTTCGGTGTTGGTCCCATTGGTTTGTTTGCGGTTCAGGTGGCGCGTGTCATGGGCTGCGGCGAGATTATTGTGGTGGGCAGAAGCGGCAATGACAAGCGTTTCGCTATGGCCAGAAAATATGGTGCCACCCGGATTATTGAATCGGATAAAGAGGATGTGGTGAAAGCAGTAAAGGCGGCTACAAAAGGAGAAATGGCGGCTTTGGCGGTAGATTGTGCCGGTGCCAACGAGCTGGTTAATCTGGCAATTGATTTGGTGCGAAATGGCGGAGAAATCGTTCATGTAGGTTATGACGATAAGCCGTTTAACTATTCTCTGGATCATCTGCTGGAGCGGGGAGTCAGTATCAAAGGTCATTTTGGTTATGATTACCGTTCCTGGAAGAATTGCATTCATCTGTTGGAGTTGGGTAAGGTGGATTTAAAGGGGATGATTTCTCACTACGTGGAGCTGAAAGACTGGAAAAAGGGATTTGAGCTGATGCGGAGCAAAGAGGGCGTAAAGGTAGTATTCACCAAGGATAAGGCAAAACTTGGAAAAGCGTAAGGAGGTGTGGGATGAGCTATATTGATACATACAAAAAAATGACAGAAGCAATTATTTCTGAACATGCAGCGGTATTTAAGCAGCTGGATATGAAGCAGCTGAAACTGTTTTTGGATGCAATTGTTCAGGCAAATCATATTTTTGTGCATGGAACTGGCCGAGAGGGCATTTCTATGAGAGGATTTGCCATGCGTTTGGCACATCTTGGAAAACAGGTTTATTGGCTGATGGATGACACAACAATCGGAATGCATGAGGGAGATCTTTTTATCATCTCTGATGGCAGAGGGGATGTGGGAATTCACCGAAGAATTGTATCTCAGGCGGCAAAAACAGGGGCCAAGATTGCATTTTTGACGGCTTTGCCGGAAGGAAATCTTCCGGCAAACTATGGAGATTATGTTTTGTTTGTTCATTCCACAGTCTATATGGGAGACGAAGAGGATCGGAGGAATTCACCGCTTCAGCATGATGTGGTACCCACGATTCAGCCTATGGGTAATCAGTATGAGCAGCATTTGTATTTGCTGCTGGATGTGATTTCCATTTTATTAAAAGATGAGATGGGGCAGTCCTATGAAGATATGGAGCAAAGACACAGAAATATTGAATAGGAGGGGATTGTTTGGCAAATCAGCTGTACACCAGATGGGGAAAAAAACTTGACCCGAATCACGTACTGGAAGAATATCCAAGGCCAGCGATGGTCAGAAACAGTTATCTGAATTTAAATGGAGTATGGGAATATGCCATTAATCAGAAGGAAGCGTTCCCGGAAAAATATGATGGCACAATTTTAGTTCCTTTTTCGCCGGAGGCAGTACTTTCCGGTGTGAATCGCCAGGTTTTGCCGGAAGATGTGCTGCACTATCGCAGGGAAATCATTTTGGAAGAAACTTTCCTGGTGGGAAGATGTCTGCTGCATTTTGGTGCAGTGGATCAAATTTGCTATGTTTATGTGAATGGGAAAAAGGCCGGGGAACACACTGGCGGCTATTTACCATTTTCCTTGGATGTCACTGGGTTGGTACAGAAAGGGAAAAATCTTTTGCAGGTGGTAGTTCGGGACTATTCGGACACCTCCTATCATGCCAGAGGCAAACAGCAGCTGAAACGCGGCGGTATGTTCTATACTGCCCAGAGCGGGATATGGCAGACTGTATGGATGGAGATCGTACCGAACGAATACATAAGAGATGTGCGTGTTACCCCGGATTGGGACAATGGT
>CAJLNC010000028.1 GCA_905207905.1 uncultured Lachnospiraceae bacterium
GAACATAATATGATAAGTGATAACGCAAGGAGCGGTATGCAGCAGGCTCCGGCGCGCAGTCTTTTCAATGCGCTCGGATTTACCGCAGAGGAATTAAAAAAACCAATGGTCGGAATTGTAAGTTCCTACAATGAAATTGTTCCGGGCCATATGAATATTGATAAAATTGTAAACGCCGTAAAACTCGGCGTTGCGGAAGCAGGTGGCGTACCGGTTGTATTTCCGGCAATCGCGGTATGTGATGGTATTGCCATGGGACATGTCGGCATGAAATATTCTCTGGTAACAAGAGATCTGATTGCGGACTCTACAGAGGCTATGGCTATGGCTCATCAATTTGATGCTCTGGTTATGGTACCGAACTGCGATAAGAATGTACCGGGACTTTTGATGGCAGCGGCAAGACTGAACATTCCCACTATTTTTGTCAGCGGCGGCCCGATGATGGCTGGCCATCTGAAGGGAAAGAAGAGAAGCCTGTCTTCCATGTTTGAGGCTGTGGGAGAGCATGCAGCGGGAAAGATGACGCTGGAAGAGGTGGAAGAGTATGAAAATAAAGTCTGCCCCACCTGTGGTTCCTGCTCCGGCATGTATACAGCCAACAGCATGAATTGTCTGACTGAGGTGCTGGGTATGGGACTTCAGGGGAATGGTACTATTCCAGCAGTGTATTCTGATCGTATCAAGCTGGCAAAGCATGCGGGCATGAAGATCATGGAGCTTTTAGAGAAGAATATCCGTCCGAGAGATATTATGACAGAGGCGGCATTTATGAACGCTCTGACGGTGGACATGGCTCTCGGCTGTTCTACCAACAGTATGCTGCATCTGCCGGCCATTGCTCATGAGGCGGGAGTGGAGCTGAATGTGGATATTGCCAATGAGGTGAGTGCAAGAACGCCGAATCTGTGTCATCTGGCTCCGGCAGGCCCCACCTACATGGAGGATCTGAATGAGGCCGGAGGAGTGTATGCAGTGATGAAGGAGCTGACCAAGAAGAACCTTCTGAATCTGGACTGCCTGACAGTCACCGGAAAGACGGTGGGAGAAAATATTCAGAACAGTGTCAATCGGAATCCGGACGTGATCCGTCCGGTGGAAAATCCCTACAGCGAGACCGGAGGACTGGCAGCCCTGAAAGGAAATCTGGCTCCAGATTCCGGTATCGTAAAGCGTTCCGCGGTTGTGCCGGAGATGATGGTACACGAAGGACCTGCCAGGGTATTTGACTGTGAGGAAGATGCTATTGAAGCGATCCTTGGCGGAAAGATTGTGGCCGGAGATGTGGTGGTGATTCGTTATGAAGGCCCCAAGGGCGGTCCGGGGATGCGCGAGATGTTAAATCCCACTTCAGCGATTGCAGGAATGGGCCTTGGCTCTTCTGTGGCTCTGATCACAGATGGACGGTTCAGCGGTGCATCCAGGGGCGCTTCTATTGGCCATGTATCTCCGGAGGCAGCAGTAGGCGGCCCCATCGCGTTGGTAGAAGAGGGAGATATTATTAAGATCAATATTCCAGAGCTGAAACTGGAGGTGGCTGTTTCCGATGAGGAGATGGAGAGACGACGGGCGGCCTGGACACCCAGACAGCCTAAGATTACTACCGGATACCTGGCACGCTATGCAGCCATGGTAACCTCCGGAAATAGGGGGGCGATTCTGGAACTTCCCAGATAAACAGGTCTTGTCTGACCGGCTTACGAGAAATCAGAAAAGGAACAGAGAGGAGCAGTCACATGAAATTAACAGGTTCCCAAATCTTGATAGAATGTCTGAAAGAGCAGGGGGTAGATACGGTATTTGGTTACCCGGGCGGAGCCATTCTCAATGTATATGACGAATTATACAAGCACAGCCATGAGATCCGGCATATTCTTACTTCCCACGAACAGGGAGCGTCCCATGCGGCGGACGGCTATGCCAGAGCGACCGGAAAGGTGGGAGTCTGTCTGGCTACTTCCGGACCGGGTGCAACCAACCTGGTGACAGGGATTGCCACTGCTTATATGGATTCTGTACCGGTTGTGGCGATCACGGCCAATGTGGGCGTTTCCCTTCTTGGAAGGGACAGCTTTCAGGAAATCGACATTACCGGTGTTACCATGCCTATCACAAAGCATAACTATATTGTGAAGGATGCCTCAAGGCTGGCGGATGTGGTGAGAAATGCCTTCCGCATTGCAAAGGAGGGACGGCCAGGTCCGGTACTCATCGATATTACAAAGGATGCTACCGCAGACCTGGCAGAGTATACCCCTCACATTCCAGAGGTGGTGGAGCCTTCCAGAGAATACATTAAAAAGGAAGATCTGCAGCAGGTGGAAAGGCTGATCTCCAAAGCAAAGAAGCCTTTTATCTTTGTGGGAGGAGGAGCCGTGATCTCCAATGCATCAGAGGAGCTTCGGGAGTTTGTGGAAAAAGTCCAGGCTCCCGTGACGGATACCCTTATGGGGAAGGGGGCTTTTGACGGAACCAGTGATCTTTACTGCGGCATGCTGGGCATGCATGGAACCAAAACGGCGAATTATGGGGTTTCCCAGTGTGATCTTCTAATTACCGTGGGGGCCAGGTTCAGTGACCGGGTGACGGGAAATGCCAAACGGTTTGCCAGACATGCAAAGATTGTCCAGATTGATGTGGATCCGGCGGAGATCAATAAGAATATTGTGGTGGATGCCAGCATTATTGGGGATATCAAAGAAGTGCTCAAATGTCTCAATCAGGAATTGGGGCAGCAGGAGCATGCAGAGTGGATCTCCTATATCAAAGAGCTGAAGGAGAAATATCCTCTGAAGTATGATCAAAATTCCCTGACCGGCCCCTATTTGATAGAAGAGATCTACAAAGAAACAAAGGGAGAGGCCATTATTGTTACGGAGGTGGGACAGCACCAGATGTGGGCAGCTCAGTATTACAAATACTCCAAGCCCCGCACCCTCCTTACTTCCGGAGGCCTTGGCACCATGGGATACGGCCTGGGCGCCAGCCTGGGCGCAAAGTTAGGCTGTCCGGATAAGACGGTAATCAATATTGCAGGCGATGGGTGTTTCCGTATGAATATGAATGAGATCGCAACAGCGGCCAGATACAATATTCCTGTGATTCAAGTGGTGGTGAACAATCATGTGCTGGGCATGGTGCGCCAGTGGCAGAATCTGTTCTACGGACAGCGTTATGCTCAGACAGTACTCAATGATGCAGTGGATTTTGTAAAACTGGCAGAGGCTATGGGCGCTGTAGGAATCCGGGTGGAAAAGAAAGAAGAGTTCCGCCCAGCCCTGCAGAAGGCCATCGCTCACGGCGGTCCGGTGGTGTTGGACTGCATCATTGACTGCGACGATAAGGTATTTCCTATGGTTCCGGCAGGTCACGCCATTGACGAAGTTTTTGATCAGGATGATCTGGATCAGAAATGACAGATGCTCCTGTGAAATGATGTAAAAAGAACGAGCAAAGCGAACAAGTAAAACTGGCAGTTGTTACCGTCACGCCCCGGAAGGTCTGTTTCCCAGGCTGGCCGGGGCTGTTGTATAGCAGGTGGAGGAGGATATGAAAAAATGAGCAGAGTGTATAATTTTTCAGCTGGCCCGGCAGTGCTTCCGGAACCGGTGCTGCAGGAAGCGGCAGAGGAAATGATGAACTACAGAGGCTGCGGCATGTCCGTGATGGAGATGAGCCATCGGTCAAAAGTGTTTGATGAACTGATCCAAGAGACAGAGGCAGATTTCAGGGAGCTTCTGAAAGTGCCGGAAAATTACAAAGTTCTGTTTTTACAGGGAGGCGCTTCCCTGCAGTTTTCTATGATCCCCATGAATCTTATGAAGAATCGGGTGGCAGACTACATTGTCACTGGACAGTGGGCGAAAAAGGCGTATCAGGAGGCGCAGAAATACGGGACAGCCAACAAAATTGCCAGCAGTGAGGATGAGACTTTTACCTATATCCCGGATTGTTCTGACCTGCCTGTTACCCCGGAGGCAGATTACGTTTACATCTGTGAGAACAACACGATTTACGGCACAAAATATAAAAAGCTGCCCAATACCAAGGGCAAGCTTCTGGTGGCGGATGTATCCTCCTGTTTTCTGTCAGAACCGGTGGATGTTTCCAAATACGGGATCCTTTACGGGGGTGTTCAGAAGAACATCGGCCCTGCAGGAATGGTGATCTCTGTGATCCGGGAGGATCTGATTACAGATGAGGTGCGTCCAGGAACGCCAACCATGATGAAATTTAAAACCCACGCGGATGCCAATTCTCTTTATAATACGCCAAACTGCTACTGCATTTACATTTGCGGCAAAGTATTTAAATGGCTGAAATCCATGGGCGGTCTTGGGGCTATGAAGGAATATAATGAGAAAAAAGCCGGAATCCTCTATGATTTTCTGGATGAGAGCAGGCTGTTTCATGGAACCGTGCGTAAGGAGGACCGCTCTTTCATGAACGTTCCTTTTGTCACCGGAGATAAGGAGACGGATGCCAGATTTGTGAAGGCAGCAGAGGAAGCAGGCTTTGTAAATCTGAAAGGTCACCGCACGGTTGGAGGTATGAGAGCTAGTATTTATAATGCCATGCCGATAGAAGGTGTGGAGAAGCTGGTGGCATTTATGAAAGAATTTGAAAAGGAGAATCAGTAAAATGTATCGCTATACTTGTTTAAACGCAATTTCTCCCGTTGGCCTGGATCGTTTCGGAACGAATTATGAGAGCTGTGAGGCGCTCGCCCAGGCAGATGCCGTGTTAGTGCGCAGTGCCAATATGCATGATACCAAGCTGCCGGAAAATGTGCTGGCAGTGGCCAGAGCCGGAGCTGGGGTGAACAATATTCCTCTGGAGGAGTATGCCAATCAGGGGGTGGTGGTGTTTAATACGCCCGGAGCCAATGCCAACGGCGTCAAAGAACTGGTATTTGCAGGAATGCTTTTGGCTGCAAGAGATGTGGTGGGAGGCATTAACTGGGTGAATACTCAGACTGACAACGAAAACGTAGCCAAAGATACGGAGAAAGTGAAAAAGCAGTTTGCAGGAAGCGAACTTTCCGGAAAAAGTCTTGGAATCATCGGGCTTGGGGCTATTGGAGCACTGGTGGCCAACGCAGCCATCCATCTTGGGATGGAAGTATATGGTTATGATCCCTACATTTCTGTGGATGCAGCTTGGAATCTTTCCAGAAGCATTAAGCACATCAATGATGTGAATGAGATTTACCGTCAGTGCGATTATATTACCATCCATGTGCCTTTGTTAGACAGCACCAAGAAGATGATTAATCGGGATGCTCTTTCCCAGATGAAAGAAAATGCAGTGGTTCTGAATTTTGCAAGGGATCTTCTGGTGGATGAGGATGCAGTGCTGGAGGCACTGGCAGCCGGGAAAATTCGAAAATATGTTTCCGACTTCCCCAATCCCAAGACAGTGGGAAAACCGGGGGTGATCGCAGTGCCCCATCTGGGAGCCTCCACAGCAGAATCTGAGGATAACTGCGCAGTGATGGCGGTAAAGGAACTTCAGGATTTCCTGGAGAATGGAAACATTCGCAATTCCGTGAATTATCCCAACTGCAATCTGGGCATTTGCCAGTCTGCCTGCCGGATTGCTCTTTACCATAAGAATATTAAAAAGATGATCAGCCAGTTTACCAATCTGCTGTCTGACAATAACATTGAAAATATGAGCAACACCAGCCGGGGGGAATACGCCTACACCCTTCTGGATCTGGGAGGGCCGGTGAGTCCGGAGATTTTGAAAGCTCTGGCGGCAGTAGAAGGCGTGATGCGGGTGCGGGTAGTAAAATAGGTTTTGAGAAGAGGCGGGAACCGGATTGACGATACCTTTATCAGAGTCGGCATCCGGTTCTCTGGCGCAGCGGGCGGTAATGCGGCTGTGCAGTCACGATAGTGGATAGTGTCAGGCGGCGCTGAAGCCGCAGATTATAACAAGGGAGGGGCTTATGGCGGTTATAAAACCTTTTCAATGCATCAGGCCGGCCGCAGGGCTGGCAGACCGAATCGCAGCGCTGCCCTATGATGTGTACAGCAGGCAGGAAGCCAGGGCAGAGACCAGGAAGAATCCGTTGTCTTTTCTGAACATCGATCGGCCAGAAACTCAGTTTGAAGAAGGCTGTGATATGTATGCCCCAAAGGTGTATGAGAAGGCTGCACAGCTGCTGCGGCAGCGCCTTGCGGAGGGCAGTTTTATTCAGGAGAAACGGCCGGGATATTATGTGTATGAGCTTACCATGGAAGGGCGCACACAGACCGGACTGACAGCCTGCGCTTCCATTGATGATTACCTTTCCGGAGTCATTAAAGAACATGAAAAGACCAGGGAAGATAAGGAACTGGATCGAATTCGCCATGTGGATGCCTGCAGCGCCCAGACCGGCCCTATCTATCTGGCCTACCGGAAAAATCCCATGCTTCATCGCCTTTTAGAGCAGGCGAAGGAGCAGACGCCTTTGTTTGATTTTACTTCTGAAGATGGAATCACTCACCGAGGCTGGGAGATACTGGATTCTTCTGTTTTGGAGCAGATAGAAGGGAGTTTTCGGGAGATTCAGGAAATCTATATTGCAGACGGTCATCATAGAGCGGCCTCTGCGGTGAAGGTGGGGTTAAAGCGAAGAGAGGAACATCCGGATTATGACGGGACGGAGGAATTTAACTATTTTCTTGCGGTTTTGTTTCCGGATGAAGAGCTTAAAATCTTGCCCTACAATCGGGCGGTGAAAGATTTAAACGGCTTAAGCGTATCAGAATTTCTGGAGAAACTTAGTGAAAGATGGACAGTGGAGGAACTGCCAAAGACCGAAGAAGCGCCCATGATGTGGGAAAAGGAAGAGCCGGGAGAAGAAGCCGAATGGGAAGTTGTCCAGAGAGGCAGCGAAGATTCGGAAGGAACGAAGCAGGAAGCTGCTCAGAGAAGCAGAGGGGATTTGGAAAGAACGAAGCAAGAAGCTGCTCAGAGGAGCAGTGAGGATTCAGAGAGAAAAGACAAGGACAGGGGAGAAAAGCAGAAGGGATATCTTCCTATAAAAAAGGGTCAGGTCTCCATGTATTTAAAGGATCAATGGTATCGCCTTACCCTGAAGCCGGAGTATGTCAGCACCGATCCGGTGGAGGGATTGGATGTGTCTCTGCTTCAGAATCATCTGCTGTCTCCCATATTGGGGATCGGGGATCCCAGAAGGGATCACCGGCTGGTTTTTGTGGGAGGCATTCGGGGAATTGGGGAGCTGGAGCGTCGGGTGCATACGGACTGTGCGGCAGCCTTTGCCATGTACCCAACTTCCATCCAGGAACTGTTTGCTGTGGCGGATGCAGGACGATTGATGCCGCCAAAATCCACCTGGTTTGAGCCGAAGTTAAGAAGCGGTTTGTTTATCCATGGGATTGAAGCCTGAGTAAAAAAGGGCGGGATCGGCGTTTGATCATAGAGGCGCGGGAAGTTCGCTGTATGAGAACGAAAACGGCAGAAGGAAGGATGCAGGGAGATCAAGTACCGGCATACGGACAGAAAATTGTCAGTGTGCTGGTATTTTTCTGTTTCGGGTGCCCTTTTTGTTGTAATTTGCCGGAATTAATGATAAAATAGATATCATATTGAAATTGGGGAGGTAAGCCTTATGAATGAAAAGTTGTATAATATGATGGATTGGGCAAAGGTGGAGGCGCTGGTTTATTCAGAGGAAGATCAGCCCCACAGTTTTCTGGGCCCTCATCTGACTGAGGATGGGGTGCTGATACAGACCTTTATTCCCACAGCAGTCTCTGTGTCTGTAGAGATTGAAGGCGTGAAGAGAACCTACCCCATGGAGAAGGAGGATGAAGCCGGATTTTTTGCGGTGCTGCTTCCAAGAAAGACTATACCAAAATATAAGCTGTTGGTAACCTATGATGGGGGGACGACTCAGAGAATGGCAGATGCCTATTCTTTTGCACCCCAGATCACAGAGAAAGAGACAAAGAAGTTTAACGCAGGAATCTGCTATGATATCTATGAAAAATTAGGCGCGCATCCTATGACCATAGATGGGGTGGACGGTGTTTATTTTGCAGTTTGGGCGCCCAATGCTCTGCGGGTCAGCGTGGTAGGGGATTTTGTGCTTTGGGACGGCAGGCGGATGCCGATGCGCAGATTGTGGGATTCCGGTATTTTTGAGCTGTTTGTTCCCGGACTGACGGAAGGAACGATCTATAAATACGAGATCAAGGCAAGAGGGGGACTCACCTTCTTAAAGTCCGATCCCTATGGAAATGCAGCCGAATTGCGGCCTGCTACAGCCTCTGTGGTAGCGGATCTGTCAGGATTTGACTGGACAGATGAAGGATGGCTTGTGGCCCGGGAAAAACAGGATACCAAAAAAGAACCTATGTATATCTATGAGATGCATCTTGGTTCCTGGAAAAAGCCGGAGGATGGAAGAGCATTTTATAATTACCGGGAACTGGCTCCTATGGTGGCTGACTATATCAAAGAGATGGGCTATACCCATGTGGAATTGATGCCTGTGATGGAGCATCCTCTGGATGCCTCCTGGGGATACCAGGTGATTGGTTATTATGCGCCTACAGCTCGTTACGGAAGTCCCAAAGATTTTATGTATTTTATGAATTATATGCATGAGCAGGGAATCGGAGTGATCTTGGACTGGGTACCTGCCCATTTTCCCAGAGATGTCCATGGATTGTCCGGCTTTGACGGAACCTGCCTGTATGAGCATCTGGATCCAAGACAGGGGTATCATCCCCATTGGGGTACTCTGATCTATAATTATGGCAGACCGGAAGTGAAGAACTTCCTGATTGCCAATGCCCTGTTCTGGGCCAAGAAGTACCATGCAGACGGGATCCGCATGGATGCAGTGGCCTCTATGCTGTATCTGGATTACGGAAAGAACGATGGGGAATGGGTGGCCAATATTTACGGCGGAAATGAAAATTTGGAAGCGGTAGAATTTCTGAAGCATCTGAACTCTGTGTTCAAAAAGCAGACCAGAGGCTCCATGCTGATTGCGGAGGAATCCACTGCATGGCCCAAGATCACGGGAGATCTGGATGAGGAGGGCCTGGGCTTTGATTATAAGTGGAATATGGGCTGGATGAATGATTTTCTGGGCTATATGCAGCTGGATCCTATTTTCAGAGGCTATCATCATGGAGAGCTGACCTTTAGTATGATTTACAATTACAGCGAGGACTTTATCCTGACCCTGTCCCACGACGAGGTGGTGCATGGAAAGGGCTCCATGATCGGCAAGATGCCGGGAAAACGGGAGATGAAGTTTGCCAATCTCCGTGTGGCCTATGGCTACATGATGACCCATCCCGGGAAAAAGCTTTTGTTTATGGGACAGGATTTCGCTCAGTTTGACGAGTGGTCTGAGGAGCGGGGGCTGGAGTGGGATCTGCTTCAGTACGAAGATCATCAGACCATGCACAATTACATGAAGGCGCTTCTGGCCCTGTATAAAAATAATCCTGCCTTGTACCAGATGGACTACGATCCAGAGGGCTTTGAGTGGATCAACAGTATTTCTGCCAATGAGAATCTGCTGGTGTTCCTGCGGAAGACGAAAAAAGAGGAGGAGACTCTGCTGGTAGTCTGCAATTTCTCTCCTTTGGTTTATGAGAAACATAAAATTGGTGTGCCTTTTAAGGGAAAATTTAAAGAGATCTTTAACAGTGACAGTCCGGCCTTTGGAGGAAAGGGAAATGTAAATCCCAGAGTGAAAACGTCCAAGAAAGAAGAATGCGATGATCAGCAAAACTCTATTGAGATCAAGGTTCCGCCTATGGGAATGGCAGTCTTTAGCTGTACCAGAGTGAATGAACCAGTATCTGCCAATGAGAAAGCGAAGACAGGGCAGCAGAAGAAGGTCAGAGCAAAAAAGTCCAAAGGTGCGGCGAAAAAGGCGGTGCCTAAAAAAAGCCTGAGGGAAGAGCTGGCTCAGAAGATCGCAGATGAGGAGAAATAGACATTGAATAACAGTGAAGTACAGGAAGAGCAGCTGATGGGAGCGCACGTTTCTGGGGGGGAGAAGGCTCATACCCGGGAGGACTTTCACATTCAGGAGGAAGAGAAGCATGGCCAGAAGCATGTTCATGTCCGGGAGGATGGGACTGTCTATGAGCATGTGCACGTTCATTCCCAGCAGGATGGCAGTCATCCCCACAGTCACGCTCATACCCACACGCACACCAATACCAAGGCGGTGTTGAACCGCCTTTCCAAGGCTATCGGTCACCTGGAATCCATCAAGCGGATGGTCGAGAGCGGTCGGGATTGCAGTGAGGTGCTGATACAGCTTTCTGCAGTAAAATCAGCTATCAACAATACAGGAAAGGTGATCCTGCAGGATCATATCCAGCATTGTCTGGTAGATGCTATCGCCAGCGGCGATATGGAGGAGTTGGAGGAATTGAATAGGGCCATCGACAGGTTTATAAAATAGCAATACAAAAATGTGCAGGGGCTGTTACAAAATACGAATCCAGGTGGATTTTCGGTAGGTTTTTCGCAGAAAACATGCTAGTTTTCAGAGAAAAGTGACTCGAAAGGGTACCGTCGGAGAGGTATTTGTAACAGCCCCATTTTTAGCAATTTAAGGGAATGGTGTATCGGTTACATGCATGAGAAGATATTATGGCATAGTTATTGTATCGGATATAGCAGTGTATCGGTTACATGCGTGAGAAGAATGAGAAGATGGGGAGAGAAGCTGGCAGATGAAAAGCAGTAGAAGGGACCGGAAAGATGTGATATAGTAAATGAAAAGAACAGGAAAAAGTATTAGATGTGCCAAATGACTATAGAATGGATTTGATCCAGGGACTTTCTGATACTGAGATATAGGAAGCAAACGAGGAGGAGACGATGGAGAAAAACAGGATCAGGAGTTTATTTTTGGGAGGATGCCTGCTTGCAGTGAATATGATTTTTACTGGAGGAGTGTTGGGAAAAGCGTTTGCAGAAGAGATCATAGTGATGGAAGAAGCAACAGCTTTGGAAGCAACGGCATCTGCAGAAGAGGAAAAGACGGAGAAGACAGAAAGCGTTTCCGGAAAAGCGACATCAGAAAAACGGGTGTTGCAACTGTATGCTGAGATTCTCAGGCAGTATGACCAAGTCTGGACAAATAAGCTGAGCATGGAACAATACTCAGAGGAGAGTCTGGTTAATTATTTGTTATACATGGGGGATTGGGGAGCAGATGCACAGCTGGTGTTTTCCCTGACAGATCTTGATGGCAACGGGACAGAAGAACTGATGTTGGGCCTGGCACAGGCAGGAGATTTTGAGAAGGTATCCTTGCTGGATCTGTATACCTGTGCGGAGGGAAGCGCTGTCCGTTTGTTAGATGCCGGCGAACGCTGGTCTTTTCAAATCTGTGAGAATGGAATTTTATCGGAGAATAGTTCCGGTGGAGCGGCTCATAATTATCAGAGCTATTGGAAGATAGGAGCGGACGGCAGATCTTGTGATGCAGTGGAGTACTATTATGTAAACGGAGAAGATCAGACCGTGGAGAATTTGGAGGGAAATCTGCAGCCGTTTGATGGGAATTATGAGCAGTATCTGAAACGGTATCCAGAGGCGAAGCTGGATTGGAAAATTCTGGGACAAGGGGAGATAGAGAAGCTGTTGGAGGACTCAGTTCCTTTGGAGGATATGACAGCAGAAGATATTGTGGAGGCACCTCATTTTCGGAAAGGCAGATGCAGCAATATGGCAGAAGTGGCTGCCAATTATTATTTAAGAAAATGGGGATATGAAAATTATAACAACTACTGGCTTAATCAGGATTATCTGGAGGAAAACCAGGAAAAGGATTACTTTTCAATCCAGGATGCTTCTACCGGGGAGATTCTTTCAGAGGTGACGGTGGATTGCCGCACAGGGAAGGCTACGGAGAGCAAGCCAGATGGAAGGGTGTTGGAGTATTCGATATTTGATATTATAAAATTGGAGGAGTAAAGGAAGAAACGATAATTTTTATTCTGTAATAGGGTTAGCATCAGTGTCTATGGGCGTGTTGTCCTATATACATTGATGCTAGCATCTGTGTCCATAGGACGGACGCTTACAGGAAATGATAGATATTGACAGGAAAGGACAGAAAAGGTTATGCCAATTCGGGTACAAAACGATTTGCCAGCCAGAGAGCGGCTGGAGCGGGAAAATATTTTTGTAATGGACGAGGGACGGGCGGAGCATCAGGATATCCGTCCTCTTGAGATTGTGATTTTAAATCTCATGCCTTTAAAGGAGGAGACAGAACTCCAGCTTCTTCGTTCCCTTTCAAATACGCCGATACAGGTGAATGTGACTTTTGTGCATGTGGCTTCCCATGAGGCGAAAAATACCTCTGCCAGTCACTTGAACAAGTTTTATGAGGATTTTGAGGATATCCGGGATCATGATTTTGACGGAATGATCATCACAGGGGCTCCGGTAGAGCAGATGGAGTTTGAAGAGGTGGATTACTGGCAGGAACTGACAGCGATTTTTGAGTGGACAAAAACTCATGTCACCTCCACAATTCACTTGTGCTGGGGAGCCCAGGCAGGCCTGTATTACCATTTTGGATTAAAGAAGCGACCTCTGGAGAAGAAACTGTTCGGTCTGTTCTGGCATCGGGTGATGAACCGGAAGATCCCTCTGGTTCGGGGATTTGACGATATGTTTCTGGCTCCTCACTCCCGGTATACAGAGGTGCCGGCTGAAGAGATCGCCGCCTGCAAAGAGCTGGTGATCTTAGCAGAATCGGAGGAGGCGGGAGTATTTCTTGCCATGACAAGGGACGGACGGCAGATCTATGTGATGGGGCATCCTGAGTATGACCGGGTGACTTTGGACGGGGAATACCACCGGGATCTGGATAAGGGGATGAATATTGATCTTCCGAAAAACTATTATCGAGATGATGACCCTGCCAATCGTCCTCTGCTTTTGTGGCGCTCCCATGCCAATAATCTGTACACAAACTGGATTAATTATTACGTTTACCAGATCACGCCCTATTCTCTGGGAAAGCATGAGGAATCAGCGAAAAATAGGTATTTTTAGAGAACTCATAGGGACTTTAGCGTATTAAAGCGAATTGTTGTAAATTTTTATTTTGGGACTGTTATTTGTTTCTAAAGGGCAAAGCCGCTTTTGGGCATTGCCCTTTAGCTGTATCATAATACAGTTTTTGTCATGCGTTTTTTCGGATTTTTTCTATACGTAGATATTATCCATTAGCGCTGGAAGAAGGGCGCCTCCGTCTGCGATGATATCGCTTCCGGTGATAAAAGCAGCCTCATCAGAGATCAAATAGCGCACTAGGCTGGCGATTTCTGCAGGCTGACCAATGCGTCCAACAGGGATGCGGGAGACCATCATTTTTTCCCGGTCAGTAACAATGGAAGGATCGGTTACCTTGATGTATCCTGGAGAAATACTGTTGACCCGGATGCCGTAGGGGGCCAGTTCTAGGGCGATATGCTGTGTCAATTTGTGCAGTGCGGCTTTGGCGGGGGCGTATACGCTGGCGGCCGGAAAATTAGTCAGTCGGTGATTACTGCAGATATTGATGATACAGCCTTTTATCTGGTTTTTCACCATGTATTTCGCTGCATGCTGAGAACAGAAGAAGGCGCCTCGGAAATCCACTCCGGTGATGAGATTGAACAGTTCTGCATCTGCCTCTAGGAATGGTTTGAATTTAGTGATGCCTGCATTATTTACCAGAACGTCGATACGGTGAAATTTTTGGAAAAACTGTTCAAAGAGTGTGGAGATTTGTTCCAAATCAGACAAATCCGCATAAAAGGCTTCTGATTTGCAGCCTTCCTGCCGGATCAGATTCCGGGTTTCTATTGCCTGCTCCTTGCTTCCGCAGTAGCTGATTCCCACATCATAGCCGTTTTTCGCTAGTTCCAGTGCAATGGTTTTACCGATTCCGTGGCCGGCGCCAGTGACAAGAGCAACTTGTTTCATAGGGTTTCCTCCTTGTATAGATGATTATGTCAAATGGTTTGAAAAGTATAAACTCTTTCATAGGAAAGAGTTTCTCCGGGTTCTAGATCAATGGATATGAAGACCTCTGGGCAGAAGGCAAAGGAGTTGTTCCAACTGTAGAATCTGCAGGGAGGGAAATGATCTTCTATCAAAACAGAGAGAGAAGTATCCCGGTGGGTGAGTTTCATCCAATGTTGTTTCAGACCTTCAAAGCCACGGAGCCAGAAGGCGGTGGAGGCCGTTGGGCCGTCAAAGGATCCTAGCCGATAGGACGCCCGCTGAAGAATTAGCTCTCCCCTTCGCAGAAGAGGCTGGATGGAATAAGGAAGCTGTAGTTGATAATTTTTATCTACAGCGATACCGTCAAACTGAAAAAAGTTATGGCAAAATTGTGTTGCGTGAATAGGAGAAGTGCCTACATTGGTGAGCTTATGCTCTACGATCAGGGAGTTTTTTTGTAATTTTAAAGTTTTCCTCTGGTCTATGGCAACCCCAGCACAGAGATGGGGCAGGGTGTGAATAGAAACGGAATGCTCTCCCTGTGTAATTTCGCGTTCAAAGGGAATTACAGGATAGGAGCGAGTAAACAAAAATGGCAGGGTATCTGTTTTTTTCAATAGTCCAACACCAGGCAAAGGAAAGAAATCTGCCAATGCTGTGTTGTCGTACAAGCTGGTATCCTGCCATTCAAACACACTGATGAGCCCGATACCGCCAAGACCATTGCCTCCCTGATTGTCATATTCGCGTGAGAGAAAAGTATGGCCGTTCATGGTTATTTGCTCCACAATACCACCTTGGTCATAGCGGGAATTGTTAGAGCTTTCAGGAAGCAGGATCTTTGCTAGAAGCTGCCCGTTGTTCAACAGAATAGTTTGATCCGTCATAACAATAGACTCCTTTCTTAAATTAAATACGAAATTTATATGCTTTATCCTAACAAATATTTGATCAAATGTCAAATATCAAATATTTTGATTGACATTTCTAAGCGAGGATGATAGGATATAAAAAAGAAAACAAGTGAGGGAAATCGTGTACGATAAAATTGAAACAGATAAGACGATAGCCGTCCGTGTGACGGAACAACTGAGAGAAGACATCATCAGTAAGCGCATTGAAGCAGGCAGCCGAATCACGATTAAGGAGATTTCTGAACATTATGGCACCAGTAGTATGCCTGTGAGGGAGGCATTTCGAACCTTAGAGGGCGAAAAACTTCTGGAGATTAATGCCTATAAAGGTGCTACGGTTTTACAGATTGATGAGAATTTTGTACGGGATGTATATGGTTTGTTGCGTGCTTTGGAAGCTCTGATTTATGAGACGGCTATGCCCCATATGGATAAGGAGCTAGTTGATGAACTGACAAAAATCAATGGACAGATTAGCAGACTTTCTTCTTCCAGAGAGGATAAGTTACGTTATATTGATTTGAATACTAAGTTTCATGATACAATTATGACGAAGGGGACGAACAGCAAAGCTCTTGAGTTGTATAAGTATCACCATATGCTGATACGCACATTGCGGAAAAGTTATATACCTAGGGAGGAACGAATTGCTGCAGTGGCCGGGGAACATCAGAGGCTGATTGATGCGATACAAAGTGGTAATGTATACGAGATGCGAAATGCAGTGGATTGCCATGTGAATGCGGCAATGGAAAACTTTCTGGATCAATATTTGGAGCAGAAATAAGAGAATAGAGGGGGAGAGGAGGTTTTTATAGAATATCAAATATCAAATATCAAAAATGGAAAAATTTGGAAAATAAGAACAGGAGGATGATGATGAAAAAGGTATCAATGGTATTCGATGGACTGGAACGTTTACTGAAAAAAATTTGTGCACTGCTTCTTGTGGCGTTTACGGTTCTCACACTTGCTCAGATTGTGATGCGGTATGTATTTTCCGCTCCGCTGTCCTGGAGCGAACAGGCAGCAAGGTATCTGTTTGTATGGATGCTGATGCTGTATATGCCTGTAGTGATGCGGGATAGGGGGAATATGTCCTTTGATTTGCTGACTCAAAAACTGTCGGCAAGGATCAGAGATTATTTATGGCTGATTTGTGAAATTTTGATCGGCATTTTCGGCGCCTGTTATTGCTATTACAGTATTCAGCTCTGTGAAAAATTTTCACATAAAACTATGGTTGGTCTGGGAATACCAGCAGTCTGGGTATATTCTTCTCAAATTGTGGGAGCTGGCCTGCTCTGTCTTTTCACTCTTGAAATTGTGATTTATCATATCAAGGATGGAAAATTGGAAGGAGGAAAGACATGCTGACAGTTGTACTGGTTTTGTTTTTTGTACTTTTATTTATCGGTATGCCCATTGCTTATGCGATGGCGGTATCCGGACTGATCGTTTTAGCGCTGGATCCGGCTTTGCCTGGATTGGTTATGGCACAGAAAATGTTTACTGCCATGGATTCTTTTTCGCTGATGGCTATTCCGTTTTTCATGCTAGCAGGAACATTGATGGAAAAGAGTGGAATTACTAGAAAATTAGTGATTTTTGCCCAAAGTCTGGTGGGGCATTTTACAGGCGGTCTTGGCCATGCCACGATCATCACAGGAGTGCTGATGGCCGGAGTTTCCGGATCTGCAAATGCGGATACCTCAGCGATTGCCAGCATTATGGTTCCCGCTCTAAAGGAGGAGGGGTATGACGATGGATATTCCTGCGCCATGGTATCCGGCTGCGGAGCACTTGGACCGGTAATTCCACCCAGCATTATGATGGTTATTTATGCAGGAGTTACGTCTATTTCTATTGCAGATTTGTTTTTGGCAGGTTTCATCCCAGGATTTATGATTGGATTGGGTTATATGATCATGAATTACTTGTATGCCAGGAAGATGCACATTCCAAGGACAAAATTTCAAGGATGGAAAGCAGTGGCCAGAGGAACGCTGGAAGCCCTTCCGGCGCTGATTATGCCTTTTATCATTGTGGGAGGCATTCTTTCAGGTATTGTCACAGCAACGGAAGCCGGTGTACTGGCCTGTCTTTACAGTGTGATCTACGGTTTGTTCTGTCGCACGCTGAATTGGAGAGTCCTGAAGGGCTGTGTGTATGAGGCAGTGGGAGCCACGGTAAATCCCATGATTATAATTGCCTTTGCCGGTCTGTATGGATATCTAGTAACAAATTACAATATGTCAAAAGTAATTTTGAATTTGATGAGTGCCATTACCAGCAGCCAGATTGTGGTACTGATTTTTATTAGTATTATTCTGTTTGTAGCAGGGATGTTTGTGGATTCCAATGCTGCCATGCTGATGCTGATACCGGTATTTACGCCTTTGATTGCTCAGTATGGATTTGATCCGCTGCATTTTGCAATGATTTGTATTTTGACTCTGGATATGGGAGGAATGTCACCTCCGGTAGGATTGTTGATGTATATTGCGGCGGGTATTACGAATACGCCACTGAGTAAGGTAGTGAAAAATATCTGGAGATTTATCGCAGTGAACTACACCGTGGTGATTTTGGCGATTATCTTCCCGGTAATTGTAACACTGCTGCCACAGCTTCTGGGGTAGGCAGGTGAATAAAATATGTGCAATACTGGAAGTCCATGAAGGATTCCAGAAAATTATAAATTAAGGAGGGTTTTATGATGAAACATGTAAAAAAATTATTGGCACTGTCTCTTTCCGCAGCACTGGCAGCAGGAATGGCAGTTACGGTTTGGGCAGAAGAGTATACGGAAGTAACTATGCAACTGTCCCATCATAACGCAGCCGATCAGCCGATTCATATTGCTTTGGAAAAATGGGCAAACATGGTAAACGAAAAAACCGGTGGTGCTGTGACCATCGATCTGTATCCGGCAGCATCTCTGTATAATTCCGGAGATGCTCAGGATGCGGTGATTATGGGGACTCTGGATATGTGTCTAGGAGACACTTCTTTGTTGAGCGCAGATCAGCCAGAATATGCTCTGTTGTCTTTGCCGTTTTTGATTGAAAGCTATGAAGCGGCAGATGCCATCGTAAACGGAGAAGTAGGGGCTGCTATTGATCAGAAACTGGAAGCGGATAACGGAGTGGTTGCCCTTGGATGGACTTGGAATGGTTTCCGTAATATCTGTTCTACAAAACCCATTAGCTCAGTGGCAGATTGTAAAGGACTGAAATTACGTTCTCCGGGGGCCGACATATATCTGGATACCTTCAATACCTTGGGCATGAGCCCTAACGTAATTTCTTGGTCTGAGGCGTATACGGCTATGCAGTCTGGCATTGTGGAGGGTGTAGAGTCCGGTCTGGAAGCATTTTATACTCAGGGCTTCTATACACTGGGCGAGAACATCTGTCTGTCCCGCCATATGCTTTCTATTATTGGTCCGGTGATCAATGCGGACAAGTGGAACAGTTTGAACGAGGCAACCCAGCAAGTTATGAAGGAAAGCTGGGCAGAGTGTGCGGCGGAGTTGAATCAGAAGGTAATTGACAGTGAAGACGGATATCGGCAGAAGCTGGAAGAGGAAGGCTGCAATATTACCGAGTTTGAAAACCGTCAGGAAATCGTGGATCTGTTCACTGAATATTGGATGAAGTCCGCAGAAGGAATGGGCGCTGGAGAGCTGCTGGATCAGATTTTTGAAATTGTAAATGAGTAAACAAAAATGATGGGCGTCCGGGATTTGAATCCTGGATGCCCATGAAGAATGGAGGGAACGGATATGAAACTGACATGGCTGGGACAGGCAGGTTATCAGATATGCACGGCTGACGGAACACGAATTATGATTGATCCGTATCTTTCCAACCATTTGGAGCTGGTGAAGGGAGTTTCTTTTCACCGGGAGATACCGGTGGCTCCACAGGTGTTTGATCAGGTGCCGGATGTTTTGGTTTTGACTCATATCCATGAAGACCATACGGATCCAGAGACACTGGAGCGATTGCTTGGAAACGAGAAGAAGGTTACAGTGCTTGCGCCTTTGAATGTTTGGCGTATGGTGCGGGATACCTTCGGCGGAAATCACAATTATGTGATGTTCGACTGTGGAATTGAAATTACCGCGTCGGGAGTTTTATTGAGGGCTACGTATGCTGCCCACAGTGATGAGAGGCCTATTGGCGTGGTGATTCAAGCGGATGGACAGACTGTCTGGCATACAGGGGATACTTTGTATCACCGCAGGCTTTTAACGGAGATGGACGGCAAGGTAGATGCGTTGATCCTGCCGGTGAATGGCCAGGGAAATAATATGAATGCCGCAGATGCAGCAAGGTTGACAAGGCGGATAGAACCAAGAATCGTATTGCCCATGCACTGGGACATGTTCCGGGAATATGGCTGCGATGTGATGGAGTTTGTGAAGGAAATGGAAGGAAATACAGAAACAGAAATTTTGATTCCTGAAGTTTATCGGGAGTTTCTCATATAAGGAGTGCGGATTCTGATGAAAATTACAAAGATTCATACCTATAATGTTTTTACTTTTCGAACGAACTTTGTTTTTGTGGAAGTGGAGACGGACAGCGGAATCACCGGCGTGGGTGAAGGAACTCTAGAATATAAGGAGCATGCGCTTTTGGGGGCGATTGAAGATATTAAGAGGGTTCTTATTGGAAGAAATCCCATGGAAATAGAAAAAATTGTCACTGAGCTGTATCGGGATTCCTATTGGAGAGCCGGAGCGGTGTTACAAAGCGCAGTTTCTGCTGTAGAGATGGCTCTATGGGATATTAAGGGCCAGTATCTGAAGGTACCGGTATATGAATTGCTGGGAGGGCGGGTACGCGAACGTATTCGCATGTATGCGAATGGATGGTTTGCAAATGCAAGAACACCGGACGAGTTTGCAGAGGCAGCTGTGTTGGCAAAAGAAAAGGGGATTACAGCTTTGAAATGGGATCCATTTGGAAAGGCGTATATGACCCTGGAAAAGAAAGAGCTTGTTCGTTCCATGGAAATAGTGGAAGCGGTTCGCAGTGCTGTGGGAAATGAGATGGATCTTTTGATTGAGGGGCATGGACGGTTTGACATTGCTACGGGAATCCGGATTGCAAATGCTCTGAAGCCCTTTGATCCTTTGTTTTTTGAGGAGCCCACGCCTCCGGACAGCCTGGATGCAATTGCAGAGGTGCGCAGAAAATCTCCAGTGCCTATTGCGGCGGGAGAGCGGGTGTATACGTTGCCGCAGTTTAAGGAATTTTTAGATAAGGGCTGTGCGGATTTTGCCCAGCCGGATGTGAGCCACTGCGGTGGAATCAGTGCCGTGAAAAAAATGGCGTCTATGGCAGAGGCCTGTTATGTGGCGATGGCGCCTCACAATCCCAGTGGTCCCGTGGCCAATGCGGCTACGCTACAGTTGGCAGGCTGTATCAGCAATTTCCGTATTCTGGAGATTATGCTGACGGATGTGAGCTGGCGCAGGGACCTTACGGATGAGGAGGTCATATTCCAAGATGGCTGTATTCAGATACCCAATAAGCCGGGGTTGGGGGTGAAGATAAAACAGGAGGGCTGTTTGGCGCATCCCTTTGAACCTGTGAATCTGCGGCATTATGATGGTACATTGACAGATATACGGCCTGCAGGAGAAACCTGTTGCTATTTTAAAGGTCTGGAAGATTGACGAAAGCGGAAGGTGAGTCCATGAAAATTATAGATTTGAAGATGATACATATTAAACCGCGCTGGATGTTTTTAAAAATCATCACGGACGAGGGGATTTGCGGTTGGGGAGAGCCGGTTCTGGAGGGACGTTCCAAAACAGTGGAGCAGGCGGTAAATGAATTTAGACCTTTGTTGATTGGAGAGAATCCCCTGCGGATCGAACATTTGTGGCAGCGGATGTACAGGGGAACTTTTTATCGGGGAGGTGCAATTTTGATGAGCGCTATCTCCGGTATTGAAATGGCGCTGTGGGATATTAAGGGGAAGTATTATCATATGCCGATTTATGAAATGCTGGGAGGCCTTTGTAGAGATCGTGTGCGTATGTACGGACATTTAAAACCTACGGGGCATCCGGGAGACTTTTCTGTTGCAGATATGCTCAAAATTACAGATTCTAGGCTGAAGGAAGGATTTACGGTGATGAAATATTCCATTATTCCGCCCATTCGGCCGATTGATACGATGGACATGGTGGATAAGGTAGTGGAACGATTTGCGGCAGTTAGAGAGAGAGTTGGAAAGAGCGTGGATGTTGCTATTGATTTTCACGGTCGAGTGAGTCCCGCTATGTCGGTACGTCTTCTGAAAGAACTGGAACCTTACTATCCACTATTTGTGGAAGAACCGGTACTTCCGGAAAATGTAGATGCGCTGGTAAAGGTATCAGGCAGCACATCCATTCCTATTGCGGCGGGAGAGCGGCTGTTTAGCAAATGGGGGTATCGGGAGTTAATCGAAAAACAGGCGGTATCCGTGGTACAGCCGGATCTTTGCCATTGCGGAGGTATTTTTGAAGCAAGGAAGATTGCGTCTATGGCAGAGTTATATTATATGCAGATAGCTCCTCACAATCCATTGGGACCAATTTCTCTGGCAGCTTGTCTGCAGTTGGACGCCTGTATACCGAACTTCCTGGCGCAGGAGCATCCGGGTATGCCTGATGGCAGGGATCTGGGCGTGGGAATTTTAAAGAAGCCTTTTGAGGTGGAAAAAGATGGATGCATTTCCATACCAGATGGACCAGGACTTGGAGTAGAGGTGGATGAAGAACGGCTAAAGGAATTAGAGTTTGAAGGAGACTGGGATACGCCGCGGCTGCTTTTTTCAGACGGAAGCGTGGCAGACTGGTAAAAGGGGGTACAAGAGATGTTTCGATTAAATAGTAAGGTTGCACTTGTGACCGGCGCAAGCAGAGGAATCGGTGCAGCAATTGCCCGCTGTATGGGCGAAGCAGGAGCAGATGTGGCGATTAACTATACTTCTGAGCATTCCAAAGCTGACGCAGAAAAGGTGGCGGAGTATGTGAGGGCCCAAGGTGGCAGAACGATGGTGATTCCAGCGGATGTCAGCCAGGAGGAACAGGTGAAGGCTATGATTGATCAGGTAGAAAAAGAGCTGGGACGCTTGGATATCCTGTGCAATAACGCAGGGATTAACAGCAATCATACAATTCATGACATGGAGCTGGCTGAGTGGCAGCGGATTCAAGATACGAATATAACGGGGGGATTTTTGTGCAGTAAATATGCGATTCCTGTGATGAAAAAGCATAATTATGGACGAATTATCATGACAGCGTCCATGGTTGGCCAGCAAGGAGCACTGTTTGGTCAGGTTCATTATGCGGCCACAAAAGGTGCGCAGGTGTCTTTTGCAAAGACCCTGGCCAGGACGGTAGCCCTGGACGGAATTACGGTGAACTGTCTGGCTCCTGGAGTACATATGACGGAGACTTTGAATAAGATTCTGGTAGAGTCAGATCCTCATCGCATGGATACAACGATTGAACGGATTCCCATGGGTAAAATTGGAACTTGTGAGGATGTAGGTTATGCTGCTGTTTATTTGGCCTCTGAGGAGGCAGGCTATCTTACCGGAGTGACCATCGATATAAACGGTGGAATGTATATGCGCTGATGGGAAGAAGGAGAATTGAACTAAAAACGGCGTACGATCAGGCTTTGCTCAAGGGACTGGCCAAGATGCAGCAGCGGCTGTTTCATAATCGAATGAGAAATGGCATGGCAATTTCCGGGGTGTTGCTGATTGGAGCTGCGTTTTCCCTTCCAATTCCAGAGAACGTTTCTGTTTTGATGGTATTGTGTGGTTGTGGATTTCTCTACGGAGTGGATTATCCAGCTAGGGAAGCGGCTGCCGGTATGAAAAAAGTGTTGCAGGGAAAGTATCCGGTCATCGAATATGATTTTCAGGAGGAAGGGATACAGATCAGAAACGGTAACCGGAAAGAATGGGTATCATATGTCAGACTGACCAAGATAGGAAAGGACAGGCGCGGTATTTATTTGTTTTTAGAGGACGAATCCGGCTACGCAGTGATTACGGAAGGAATGGAAACTAAAAATCGGGAAATTTTAGAGGAGATGATCCGAGAAAAAACCGGGAAAAATTGGCCAAGGTATCGTTTGATTTAAAATGTCTGTGGAAAGTAGGTGTTTTTCTGACACCTATTTTAGACGGTAGGGCAGATTAATATCGAAGTTTGGGAAAGTTTCTCTAAAAAATTAAGAATGGAAAGGCTCTTCTATGACAAAGGAAAATCATGGGGGCCTTTTATTATGGAGAAATAAAAGAATACCTCATAGTATAGATGAAAAAAGCGATAAGAGGAAAGAAACATTAAATTTCTTTTAAATATTTTTCAGATTTGATATGGCAATGTTCTTCTTATTCCTATTATGGGAGAAGTCGGTTTGAACGGAGAGGGAGACTCTCTTATAAGAAGCAGATAATGTAGAGGATCCAAAAATATTTTTGAGAAAGGAATTGTTCAGATGAAAGAAGATTAGTTGGGTGAGTTCTTTAATTCTATATCTACCATAGAACAGGGCTTTGGTCAAGCAAAAGAAAAGAGAGAAAGGAGTTGTCCCTCACTTTTTTTCTGAAACTGCATATTCATAGAAAAAAGACTGTGCTTCCGGTTCTTTGGGAAGTAAAATGCAGGGAGTGCAGGATGCAAAGGGGCAGATTTTTATGATGAAAATGGAAAGCAGCGATATGGGTACGCTGCAGATACAGATTACCTCAGAACGGCAAAACCTTCCCATCGCCGGAGCAAAGGTGGATATTTCTTTTACCGGGGATCCGGATCAGATATTAGAGGAGGTGACGACAGACGAAAATGGGAAGACGGAAACGCTCCGTCTGGGAACGCCGCCTCTGGAGTACAGTATGGAGCCTTCGGAGCAGCAGCCTTATGCAGAGTATACGCTTCGGATATCTGCCAGAGGATTTGAGACGGTTACGATTGCGGGAGCGCAGTTGCTGGCTAATCAGCTGGCAGTGCAGAACGTCAGGATGCGTACCCTGGAGCCGGAAGAGAGAGCGGATACGATCGTGATTCCTCAGCATACCCTCTATGGAGAATATCCTCCAAAGATTGCGGAAGAAGAGATCAAACCTATCAATCAGTCCGGGGAGATCGTTCTGGACCGGGTAGTGATTCCGGAATTTATTGTGGTTCATGACGGACCTCCCTCAGACCGCTCTGCCGGAAATTATTATGTTCCCTACCGGGACTATATTAAAAATGTAGCTTCCAGCGAGATTTACGCTACCTGGCCGAAATCTACTATTATTGCCAATGTGCTGGCGATTCAGTCCTTTACCCTTAATCGTGTGTACACGGAATGGTATCGGAACAAGGGTTATGATTTTACCATTACCTCTTCCACGGCTTTTGATCAGAAATGGATGGTGGGAAGAAATTATTTTGAAAGTATTGAAGCTGCGGTGGATGAGGTGTTCGACAATTATCTATCCAGACCCAATGTAAAGCAGCCCATACTGACCCAGTATTGTGATGGAAACCGGGTGAGTTGTCCCGGCTGGCTGACTCAGTGGGGGAGTAAGAATCTGGGTGACCAGGGTTATGAGGCTATTGAGATCCTGCGCTATTTTTATGGGGACAGTATGTATATTAATTTTGCGGAGGAGGTCTCTGGGGTTCCATCCTCCTATCCGGGATTTTTACTGGATGTGGGATCTGTGGGAGAAGATGTCCGAAAGATTCAGGATCAGTTGAATCGTATTTCAGATAACTATCCTTTGATTCCTAAAATAGCAGAGGATGGAATTTTTGGTGAGCGCACCCAGGAGGCTGTCAAGGTTTTCCAGTCTGTTTTCGGGTTAAGGCAGGATGGGATTGTAGGGCCGAGAACCTGGTATAAAATTCAGGAAATTTATGTGGCAGTGACAAAAATGGCGGAATTGCAGTAAAAAATTGTTTCTTTTCTCCGAAAATATATTGTTTTTCGGAGAAAAGTCACCCGAGAGGGTATTGTTGGAGGTGGTTTGCGACATCCGCTTCGTCTGTGGCGGAGCGCTTCAGCGACATCCTTCCTCCTGAGAATAAAGTGGGGAGGAAAGGCTTTCCTTCGCTTTGCTATTTAATCGGTAGTACTGCAGCAGAACGATGATGAGCAGTGCAATCAGGGCAGGAATCAGATTCATACAGCCGTTCATCATATTGAAAGCAGAGGCACTCTGTTCCAAATTAGGAATGTATCCGGCAAAGGAGAGCAGCAGATGCAGTACCAGGGGGGCTAAAAAGCCTCCCAGCTTTCGCATGAAGCTGAGCATACTGTAAATAAAACCGTCTGCCCGTATGCCGGTACGTTCCTGGGTGTTAGTTACAATGTCCGGAAGCATACTGCAGAGCATGGCATTGGAGATGCCGTTGCCAGCAGTTCCGATCCAAAGAAAAAGCAGGAGGATAGGCCAGTCTGCTGTAGGGGTGATCAGGTATAAAAGTACTCCGGTAATCAGAACCAGACCATAGCCGAAGCAGCACAGAAGATGTTTTTCCCGGAACAGCTTCAAAAGCCTTGGAGCTAAAAGTGCGGTGCTTCCAAGTGTACAGCCGCTAAGAATCAGATAGAAAAGAAAGAGGCTGGGCTTTTGTACTACATAGGCGAAATAGAAGGAACTGATCATAGCCTGACCGTAATTGAGAAAACCGAATAGGAATACCCCCAACAGGGTAATGATAAGGGGGGGATTATTCTTTGTTATGCCCCGAAGATTCTTGACTTCAGGTTTGGACGCTTTGGCAGCCTCTGTCGTCTCACGGGTAAAAAAGCAGGAAAACAGGCTGATGGGAAAAAGAAGAAGCGTCAAAACCTGGTGAAATCTCATATAGAGAGTCAGATTCTGAACTTCCATAGTTACCGGATCGCAGAGCAGAGAGAGCAGTCCTAATGCAAGGGTACAGCTAAGGGCGGAGACGCACAGTCTTCGGCTGATGAGCCCACATTGTTCCTTAGGTTTCTGGCTGATGCAGGAATGGAGTCCGCCGAATGGGATATTCCACATGGAGATCAGCAGGATTGACAGGATATACAAAAAACAGGCCGATAAAAACCCAGTCTTGTTGGCTTGCTTGGATGCCAGTGAGAAAAGGGACAGCAGCGTAGGTAGCAGCAAAAGGGAACTGATGAGCATCCAGGGGCGGTAACGTCCAAAGCGGGTAACGAAAAGATCGCAGACAAGCCCCATAAACAGGTCGGATGCCAGATTTATCATGCAGGCGCCTGTTAGAACAAATAAAAACAGAGAGCCGGATAAACCGGCTATGGAGGTAAGGTAAAAAAGAAAATAACAGTTTACCAGCATCCAAGTCAGGGCCATGGGAATGCCGCCCAGCGAAAATGCGGCGTGTTTTATAATCGGTTTATTCATAATGATCGTCCTTTGCCTGGTGGAAAAAATACAGAAAATGCTTAAAATTGAGCTATTTACAGAGATTATGCTTGCTATAAGAGTGAAACTAAGCTATGTTAACTATAACACAGGGAAAAAGGAATGGATAATACCTGCTATTTATGAAGGGATCATTCCTGGTAGTTATGGCAGGAAAATGCAGCTTGAAAATCTGGAGGGCGCCATGAGGTTAATGCAGTTGGAGTATTTTATTAAGGTGGCAGAGTGCGGTTCCATCACCAAGGCAGCGCAGGAATTATATTTAAGCCAGCCCAGTCTGACAAAAGCCATTTCCAACCTGGAGGCGGAATATGGGCTTCAGCTTCTGGAGCGTACCTCAAAGGGAATTACAGTTACCCCCAGGGGCAGAGATTTTCTTGAATATGCCAAGAATGTGGTGACAGCAAAAAAGACGCTGGAGAATGTATTTTTGGGAGGCGAAAGCAAAGAACGCCTTAGATTGTACGTTGCCAGCCAGCAGTTTGATTTTCTTTATCCCATTGTGGAGGAACTTTATCAGAACTATGCTGCCAAGCCGGTATACATTGACCTGGAGGAGACAGACCGGGGAGAGATCATCAATCGGGTATGGAACCGGGATGTGGATCTGGGATTTTTGGTATTGTCTAAAGAAGATACCAAATTTTTTAAGCAGGAGCTGGAAGAAAAGGCGTTGGAGATTCATACTCTGGATACGTCTACGGTCTATGTGTGTATGTGTGATTCCTCTTCTTTATATAAGAAAGAACGGATTACAGTTGAGGATGCTGCTCCTCAGCTCCATGTGGTGCTGGATTGGGAAAAATCCATGCGCAGGGAGCTGCTTTCCGGGCATCTGCATCAAAATATGAAAGGGGATCATCTGATTTTCTGCAATAATATCCGGGCCTGCGTGTATTTCATGAAGCGTATGGGGGCGCTTTTGTATGCGCCTAAGTGGGTGCTTGGAATGCTGGAAAAAGAGCAGGTTCGGTCAGTGCCCCTGGAATTGCCGGGAGGGGAGGGGTATCCTTTGGTAAATCGCCTGGTATGGCTCAAGCGTTCCAATGAAGAGCTGAGTGAGGCGGAAAAACTGTTTGTTGACAAAGTGAAAAAAGCGCTTCTGCAGGATAGATAGCAGCGGCTTTTTACGGGGTATTCTTCTGATACTGTTTGGGAGAATATCCTGTATTTTTTTTGAAAGTGGAAATAAAATAGTTATAATCCTGAAAGCCGCAGGCAGCAGCTATCTGGCCAATGGTCCAGTCGCGGTGTTCTGTAAGCAGTTCTTTTGCCTTTTTGATCCGCAGATTTCGGATGTGTTCTGCCACGCCAATGCCGTAGGTGCTGTTGGTGATCTCATAGAGATAGGTTTTTCCAATGGAAAACTGACGGCAGAGGGCCGGTACGCTCAAATCTCCGGTGAGATTCTGGAAGATATATTCATCGATTCTGGTGTGGAGGTCTTCCTTTTTCAGAATGGCCAGCCGTTCATTGCACAGATAGGAGGCAATGGCCTCCAGAATATGGCAGGCAGCCAGCACATATTCTTCCGTGAGAATGGGGCGTTCCATGCAGGCCTGATGCAGTGCGTCCATGTCGATCTGATAATTCTGGCACAGGCTGCTGATAATCGTCCATCCTTCCTGGTGGCTTTGATAGGTGAAAATATTTCCCACAATAATATAGCCTACGATCATTTCTCCCATAAAGATGGGTGTGCAGGCCTCCATCAGTCCGGCGTGGCACCGATAAAAATAGATCCTGTGCTTTTTGGCTGCGATCCTGCAGGCTTCCCGGTCACAGGATTTGCAGCGGGATCCGGCAGTGGGATCTGTGCGGATTAATTGGCAGAAGAAGGGCAGCTCCTTCGGATACGGGAAGATCTCTTCATACTTCTCACTGAATAGGGAAATGTGAATCCCAGTAAGGGTATAGAAGTCCTGAAAGAGAGGACCAAGTTTTTCAAGGTCAAAGGATGAAATCATGATGGCAGCCTCCAAATGCGAACAAAATCAAAGTTTTTAAACAAATTAGCTCTATACGAAATGAAAAAAATAGGATATGATTAATTTAACATAAACAGAAGTGAAAATACAGGATTTTTCACGAAAAAGGGTTAATTTTACAAGGAAAACAGTGGGAGGTAGCAAAATGAACCTGGAAGCATGGAAAAAGAAGATAAGCAGCGGCGGTCTGGATAGGACCATGAAGCATCTTTACGGCAAAAAAACGGAAGAAAACAAAAAGCGCTATGAGGATCTGCTTCAGATGTTTGAAGACACTTTTGGGGAGGAGCAGGAGATTTGTCTTTTCTCTGCACCTGGAAGAACGGAGATTGGAGGAAATCATACCGATCACCAGCACGGCTGTGTGTTGGCTGCTTCTGTGGATATGGATATGATCGCAGCAGTATCCATGACTGGTGAGCAGGAAATTTGTGTACAGTCGGAAGGGTATCCAATGTGCAGAATTTCCCTGGAGGATCTGTCGGTGCAGGAGTCTGAGAAAAATTCTACTGCAGCCCTGATCCGGGGTGTTGCAGCCCGGTTTGAACAGCTGGGATGCCAAGTGGGAGGTTTTCATGCCTGCGTAAAATCCAGTGTGCTTCCCGGAAGCGGCATCAGTTCCTCCGCAGCCTTTGAGGTGTTGATCGGAAATATTGTAAATACTTTGTTTTTTGAAAACAAGGTATCTGCAGTGGAGATTGCTCAGATTGGCCAGTATGCAGAAAATGTATATTTTGGAAAGCCCAGCGGCCTTATGGATCAGACTGCCTCCTCTGTTGGGAATATGCTTACCATTGATTTTGCGGACACGGCCCATCCGGTGGTAAAGAGGCTGGACATTGATTTTGAGAAATCCGGCCTGGTTTTGTGCATCATCGATTCCGGAGCAGATCATGCAGATCTTACAGATGAATATGCAGCCATTCCCAATGAGCTGAAAAAGATCTGCCGCCTTCTTGGAAAAGAGTTTTTGCGGGAGGTTCCGGAAGAAGAATTTTTTGCAGCCCTGCCCAGAATCCGGAAGGAAGTGGGAGACCGGGCGCTGCTTCGTGCCATGCATGTATACCGCGACAACGAGCGGGTGGCAAAACAGGGAAAAGCTCTGGAGATGGGAGACATCGACACCTTCTTGAAGCTGGTAAAAGAGTCGGGACAAAGTTCCTGGATGTATCTGCAGGATATTGTGCCCTGCGGAAGCACAACGCATCAGGAGATGGCCATTGCTCTGGCCATGTGTGATAAACTGCTGGCAGGCAAAGGCGCTTACCGGGTTCATGGCGGTGGCTTTGCTGGAACGGTGCAGGCTTTTGTGCCGGTAGAACTGCTGCAGGAATTCCAGGCTGGCATTGAGGCTGTTCTGGGCGAGAGAAGCTGTCATGTGCTCTCCATCCGTCCAGTGGGAGGATTGGAGATCAAGGCAGAATAGGCGTCTGGAACGTGAGGAATGTTAGCCTCCGGCAGAAACGTGAAAAGATATCAATAAATAAACACAATCGGAACCATTCAAAACAGGAGGAGGCAGGAGCCTTCCGGAAAGGAGCATACAATGAGAATTTTAGTGACAGGCGGTGCAGGATATATTGGAAGCCATACCTGTGTAGAGCTGTTGGAGGCAGATTATGA